>NZ_JBAQEO010000309.1:0-4088 GCF_049286785.1 Rhodococcus sp. (in: high G+C Gram-positive bacteria)
CGGCTGGGTCACCGGCCACAGCTACATCGTCTACGGGCCACTGTCGAACGGTGTCACCCAGGTGGTCTACGAGGGCACCCCGAACTCCCCCGACGAGCACCGCCACTTCCAGATCATCGAGAAGTACCGCGTCAGCATCTACTACACCGCACCCACCCTGGTCCGCACCTTCATGAAGTGGGGCCGCGAGATTCCCGACGCCCACGACCTGTCCTCGATCCGGCTCCTCGGCTCGGTCGGCGAACCGATCAACCCCGAAGCGTGGAAGTGGTTCCGCGAGGTGATCGGCGGGAACACGGCCCCGATCGTCGACACCTGGTGGCAGACCGAGACCGGCGCGATCATGATCTCCCCGCTTCCCGGGATCACCGCCACCAAACCCGGATCGGCGATGGCACCGCTGCCCGGCATCTCCGCGAAGATCGTCGACGACGACGCCAACGAACTCGGCGCCGGCGGCTCCGGCTACCTCGTGCTCGACAAGCCGTGGCCGGCGATGCTCCGCGGCATCTGGGGCGACATGGACCGCTACCGCGAAACCTACTGGTCCCGCTACCCCGAGCAGGGCTGGTACTTCGCCGGCGACGGCGCCAAGTACGACGAGGACGGCGCCCTGTGGGTGCTCGGCCGCGTGGACGACGTCATGAACGTCTCCGGGCACCGCATCTCCACCTCCGAGGTCGAATCCGCCCTCGTCGGACACCACGGTGTCGCCGAGGCCGCCGTCGTCGGCGCCGCGGACGAGACCACCGGCCAGGGCATCGTCGCGTTCGTCATCCTCCGCGAGGGCGTCGAGAACACCGGCGACACCCTCATCGCCGAACTCAAGGCCGAAGTGTCCCGGGAGATCAGCCCGATCGCCAAGCCCCGCCAGATCACGATCGTCCCCGAACTCCCCAAGACGAGGTCGGGCAAGATCATGCGACGCCTGCTCAAGGACATCGCCGAAGGCCGCGACCTCGGCGACACGTCCACGCTCGTCGACCCCAAGGTCTTCGACGCGATCCGCGGCAAGTAGGGCGCTCCGACGCGCACAACGCGCGGGCGCTTGCGCCGCGGCCGACCCAGGTGACGGGCTAATGCGGGACGAGCAATTGTCGGGAGACGACAACCTATCCGGAAGGTCGGGTGCAAGCCACCGGAGGGCCCATTCGAGCAATCGGGCACTGTGGTTGGACGCGAGGTTGCCGACCGCCCGGACCGGTGCCGACCGCTGGCCCTGGCGCTGGACAGTGATCGACCCTGGGGGGTAACCCCAACGTTCGGCATAATGGGTGGTAGGACCATGTTAGCTGTATCGCAACGCGCAGAGGTGAGTCGCTTGTGACCGACTCTGAACCGGGTGTGGATGCGCGCCACCTGAACGCTCCTATTGTGGCCGAACTTGAATCGGAGGGCTTCGAAGACGCCCGAAAGATCGGGCAGGGGGGTTCGGCGTCGTGTATAGGTGTCTTGAGCGTGCCCTCGACCGCGTCGTCGCGGTCAAGGTCCTGTCGGCAAACTTCGACAGCGACAGCCGTGCTCGGTTCCTCCGTGAGCAGCGGGCAATGGGCCGCCTTTCGGGCCATCCCAATATTGTCGATGTCCTTCACACCGGGGTGACCTCGACTGGGTGCCCGTATATTGTCATGCCGTACCACCGGCGGGATTCGCTGGAGGCGTCGATTCGTCGGTACGGTCCAGTGGGGTGGCACGAGGCGCTTCGCGTCGGGGTCAAGCTGGTCGGTGCCCTCGAGACTGCGCACCGGGTGGGGATACTGCACCGCGATGTCAAGCCCGCAAATATCCTGCTCACAGAGTACGGGGAGCCTCAGCTTAGTGATTTTGGCATCGCCCGCGTACCTTCCAGTTTCGAGACGGGCACCGGTGTGGTGACCGGGTCTCCCGCCTTCACCGCACCAGAAGTGCTCGCTGGTGAATCCCCGACCATCGCCTCCGAGATATACGGTCTCGGTGCCACACTATTCTGCCTGATCACCGGGCACGTGGCCTTCGAACGACGAGCGGGTGAGCGCCTCGTCTCCCAATTTCTGCGGATATCGAGCAAACAGGTTCCCGAGATACCGCGCGAAGGAATCCCCGATGATGTGTGCGCCGCTGTTGAGCGAGCGATGGCACGTGATCCGTCCGACCGCCCCACCTCCGCAGCCGAATTCGGGGAGCAACTGCGCGAGCTGCAACGCCGCCACGGCCTCGACGTCGACCATATTCCGCTCCCGGCCGCACTGAGGCTCGAAGAACCGCCCTCCCCAAAGTCGACCGGGAGCCCGTCAAAGGAATCCAGCGACCAGGCCACCCAGCTTGATGAGGGATCACGACGATATCCGACACGCTCGCACCGGTATCCAATGAGGAGGCCACCGAGCGCCTCGACCAAGTACCGGCCACCCACCGTGACACGCGCACTTGTCGAGCGCGACAGACTCGTAGAGCGGCTACACGGCGCACACCGGCGTCGGTTAATCGTGATCCACGGCCCCGCAGGGTTTGGAAAGAGCACACTGGCCACCCAGTGGCGTGACGCCCTCGTCGACGAGGGGGTCCATGTCGCTTGGCTGAGCATTGATTCTGACGACAACAACGTGGTCTGGTTCCTGGCGCACCTAGTCGAGTCAATCCGCCGCGTGCGGTCCGACCTGGCAGGCGCGTTGGACGCGGCACTCGAGGAACAGGGCGACGAGGCCGAACGCTACGTACTCACATCTTTGCTCAACGAGATCCATGACCGCGGGACGCGACTGGTCGTCGTCATCGACGACTGGTCCCGAGTAACGGACCCCGCGACGATTGACGCAATGGCATTTCTGCTCGACAACGGCTGCCATCACCTTCAAATTGTCGTGACCAGCAGGACCCAGTCGGGTCTTCCGCTCGGCCGGATGCGCGTGCGAGACGAGCTGGTGGAAATTGATTCGGCCGCCTTACGCTTTGATGCCGACGAGTCCAAACAGTTTCTGGTCGACATTGGCGGTCTGGTGCTCGAACCGGAGAACATCGCGGATCTGTGTGAGTCCACCGACGGGTGGATCGCCGCCCTGCAATTGGCGTCCCTGTCCGTGCGCGGTCGAGCCGATCCCACCGAATTCATCAGCCACCTGTCGGGTCGCCATCGGGTCATCGCCGAGTATCTCGCCGAGAACGTTCTGAATACCCTTGAGCCGGAAATTCTCGAGTTCATGCTGGCTACGTCTGTGAGCAAGCGAATATGCGGTGACCTCGCCTCGGCGCTCACCCACGTCGATCGGGGACAGGCCCTGCTCGAAGAGATAGAAGAGCGCGATCTGTTCCTACATGCATTGGACGAGAACCGGAAGTGGTTTCGTTATCACCATCTGTTCGCTGATTTTCTGCAGCGTCGGCTGGAGCGTGACCAACCAGAGCGACTCACCGAACTGCACCGTCGCGCATCGCGCTGGTTCGCCGATGACGGACAACTGAGCGAAGCCGTTGATCACTCGCTGGCAGCCGGTGACGAGGACCGGGCAGTCGATCTTGTCGAGGATCACGCCTCCGGGCTGATCGAGCATTCCCAGATGGCCACACTGCTGGGCTTGATCGCCAAGGTGCCATCACAGCTGGTTAACCATCGGCCGCGTCTTAAGCTCGCCGAGGCCTGGGCGCACGTCCTGCTGCACCACGACCCCGCGGTGGTACAGACGGCGGTGGAGTCCCTGGATGCGTCCCTCGAAAGGCTCCCCGCGACGGGTGACAACCTCTCAGACATGCTGGTCGAGGCCTCACTCATCCGAGGCGTCGCTGCTGCCTTCGAAGACCGGATCGACGGGGTGGATCAACGGGTCTCGGACTGCCTCGTACGGCAGGACACACTGCGTCCGTTCGTTCTGTCGGTCGCCGCAGACCTGGCGTCCTTCGAGGCGATCTATCACTTCGACTTCGACGCGGCACGCCGGTGGCAGGACTGGGCGGCGCCATTCCACGCGCGAACTATCGGCCCGTTAGTCCCAATGCCGCGCAGTTAGGGCGGCGGGTCTGTTGTCAAGTGTGCTGGTATGAGGATGCTGATGCTGATCTCGGCGTGGTAGTTGGTGCGGTCGATGTCGCCCTTGGCTCGGTGTTTGGAGATTGCG
>NZ_JBAQEO010000310.1:0-9226 GCF_049286785.1 Rhodococcus sp. (in: high G+C Gram-positive bacteria)
GCGAGAACTGCAGCAGGACCACACACCATGGCCACCATCGCGGCGGCCCGCGACAGCTCCTCGGCGCTGCCGTGCACTGCCGCCCAGATGCCGTGCTCCACTGCCGACTCGGCGCTCTGCACGGCGACAGCCACCTCCGCGAGCTTGTGTTTGATGGCTTGGAAGGACCCGATCGGCCTGCCGAACTGAATTCGTTCACGCGCATACTCGACGGCCATGTTCAGAACGGTCTTCGACTGCCCGAGCTGTTCGCATCCGATCGCGAGCAACGCGATGTCGCGCGCACGGGCCACCAGGTGGTCGGCCTCACCGGACGTCCCGATCAACTCTGCGGGGGCATTCTCCGCCCTGATCACCGCAAGTGGCCGTGTGAGATCGAGTGTCTGCATGGGGTCCCGATGGACGTCCCGACCCTCGACGGCAAAGAGCGTGTAACCGGACTCTTCGCGCACCGGGACGAGAATGAGGTCGGCTGTGGCACCATCGACCACAAACTCTGCCGTACCCGACAACGCATACCCGGCGGAAGTTTTGCTCACGACGAAAGGGGCGAACTGGTCGACGAATGCACGGTCACCGATCAGGATCGGATCGAAGAGCACGGTGGCTGTCGCCTCTCCCGCAGCAATCCGGGGAAGCCACTTCGACGAAACACCACAACCGTCCGCCGCGAGGAGAACTTCGGTGGCGACAACGGTGCTCAAATACGGCACAGTCGCCAACGCCGCCCCGACCTCCTCGAGAACCACAGCGGCCTCCGCGAAGGTGGCGCCCACCCCACCCAGAGCCTCGGGAACAGGCAGAGCCGGCGCCGCAAAATTACCGGAAAGAGCGGACCACAGCTCCCTGTCGGAGTTGCCTGCCGATGCGGCCTCGGCCCGCTGGAGCAGATTCCCGGGCGGATTTACCTTGCGGACCATAGCGATGACCGATTCGCGGAGAAGCACTCGATCTTCGGCGGCCTCGGAGTGTTCGAGGATCATGCCGTCACCCTTTCGAGCAGTGCGGCCAGTTCGGTGCGAACCTCACGACGCAACAGCTTGCCGAGCTCGTTGTAAGGCAATTCGTCGCGGTAGTGGATCTGGGCGGGAACGCGGGTCGAGCGCAGAGCCGCGCGGACCAGTTCCTTCAGGTCTGCGGTGGCGACAGCAGCTCCGGCAGCGACTACCACCACGGCTTCGACCCGTTCACCCCACTCCGGGTCCGGCACACCCACCACGGCAACGTCGGCCACAGCTTCATGGCTGCGCAAACAGTCCTCGATCTCCGCCGGTGCAATGTTCTCGCCTCCGCGAACGATTACGTCGTCAGCGCGGCCGTGTAGGAACAGGTAACCGTCAGCGTCGAGGTGACCATGATCTCGAGTGGGATACCACCCTCCCTCGGCGACTGCCGAGTGCGAAAGGTACTCGCCCGAAACCTGTTCGCCACGCACCCAGACTTCGCCTGCGACACCGGCCGACAGTACCTTTCCACCCTCGGACCGCACCTCGAGTTCGATCGAGGGGATCGGCCGACCCACCGAGCCGAGCCGCGCGCGAACTGACGGATCCTTGCTGGCCGCAGCGATCCGATGATCTTCGGGCCCCAGGACAGCAATAGTAGAGCTGGTCTCCGTGAGTCCGTAGGCATTGACCAAGCCCACACCGGGCAGCAGTGCGAGCGCGCGCTCGACCGTCTCGACCGGCATCCGGCCCCCGCCGTACGACAGATGCCGGAGAGCGTCGAGTCGCTGACCGCGGCGCTCGAGCACATCGAGGATCCGGCCCAGCATCGTCGGAACAACCATCGCGTGCGTGATGGCCTCTTCCGCAGCGAGATCCACCCAGGACTCGGGATCGAAAGCAGGAAGTTGCACGATACGACGTCCCGAATACACCGAGGTGAGTGCTGAACTCACGGAGGCAATGTGATAGGGCGGGACCGACACCAGAATCGCTTCCTCGGGACCCGCGTTGAAGAACTCGATCGTACTGACCACATACGGGACGAGGTTGCCGCTTCGCAGAACCGCCGCCTTCGGTTCACCACTGGTACCGCTGGTGAAGAGCAGCACAGCTGGCAAGCCCTCGTTCGGCGGCACCACTGCTCCGTCCGCGGCGGCGTCGGGTGTAGACAGATCGAGCAAGCTGACGCTGCTGCTGGACTCGACTCGGGCAGTGAAGTCGGCGCCGGCAACCACGGCGGCCGGAGCGAGTCGTTCGAGCGCACGACCGACCTGCTGGTCGGTCCAACGGTAGTTGATGGGAGCGAACGGCACACCCGCGTAGCTGCATCCGAACAGCAGCGCAATGCACGTCGGCGAGTTCAGGTCGAGATACGCCACCGCCTGCGCGTCGGTCCGCCCGATCCGTGAGCCGTAACGCCTGCTGCGTTCGAGCAGTTCGCGGTAGGTCAATCCGTCTCGTCGGGTTCCGACCGCGATGCGGTCACCGTCCGCGTCTGCGGCCATTTCCAACAGCATCGAAAGATTCATGGTCGTACCAATCAGTCCGAGGAGGGAAGTGCCTTGGGCACCAGCAACTGGAGTGGCCGATCATCGGCCGATACGGAGCCGGCTCCGGGCTTGACACAGAGGACTTCCACGCCGGACTCCGTGTCGACGTACCTCTTACCCATCACGGTGCCTGCATCGAGGCCGACCTCGGGGACGCCGAGCCCTTCCACCGACTCGTCCGGTGCCAGCATCGGTACACCACCGCAGCACAAGGTAATGTCTCCGTTGCCGGCGCGAATGACCATGACTTCAGTGCTGCAGACCGCGCTGCGCATTTTGGCACCAGTTTTCATTACATACTCCTCATTGATTTCATCGCGGAATTCGATATCAGGACAGCAACCCGAGGGCACGACGAGCGAGCGGCGGAATCAGTGCGCCACGCTCCCCCATCCGGGCATCGGTTGTCTGACCTCGAACGAAGCGGGCGTAGAGCTGTTGGAGAATCACCGACGTCTTCCAACATCCGAGCGCCTCGTACCAGGCGATATCGGACAGGTCGAGGCTGCTGCTCTTCCCATATCGGTCGATGACAGCGGCACGGGGCGGCAGGCCGAGTCCGTGCATTCCCGGAACCGCAACGAAGGCCGCATCCGAGTCGGGATCGAGTGTGCTGTCCGGCCAGTAGTTGAGCAGCGTGCCCAGATCCGACAGCGTGTCACCGGTTGTCGCCATGTCCCAGTCGAAAACCGCCGTGACGCGGTCCGGGTCACCCGGCTTGAATTGGCAGTTGTCGATCTTGTAGTCGTTGTGCACGATTCCACTGCGCTGGCTTCGCGGCCGGCCCTTCACGAGCCGGGCCGCGACTTCCCGCATGACGGCCGCCGTCTCCGATGAGTCGGCCTCGGATTCCACAGCTGCCCAGCGCTTTTGCCAACCGTCGAGCTGCCGGTCGAGGTAACCTTCAGGCCGGCCCAAGTCGGAGAGCCTCGCCTTCTCGGGATCCACCTCATGCAGGTCGGCGAGTGCATCGATGACGGCGAGTCCGATCCGCTCGCCGGCATTGTCGAATTCATTCATCGAGTGCGGGACATGGTCCCAGACAACGATTCCCTCGCGGTACTCGTTGATGAAGAACTCGGCGCCGATTACCGACTCGTCGGCACAATGCAATAATGCGCGCGGCGCACGAGGAAACTCAGTGTGCAGCCGTGAGAGAACCTTGTATTCGCGAGCCATGTCGTGGGCACCTGCGGCGATCGTGCCGAAGGGTGGTCGGCGAACCACAAGTCGCCGGTCACCGAACGTCACCTGATATGTCAGGTTCGCTGATCCGCGGGGGAACTGGAGAACCGAGAAGTCGCCCGCGAGATCCGGGAGCTGCTCGCGCAGATAACTTTCGAGCCTGTCCCAGTCGAGTATCTCGCCATCGCGAACCGGAGCGAGCTCTGCCTGATCGTCGTTGACCTCGGTACTCATGACAGTCTTGCCAGATCGAGATGCGCATACTTTTCGTGAGCCGCCGCATCCAGGGCAGGAAGATGGCGGGTCGGAAACAGTCCGGGTGCCGGGGTTGCATTGCGCAGCAACTGCTTTGCCACTGTCTGCAGGTGCAGCTCGGTGGCGCCATCGGCGAGCCCCATGTGGTAGCTCTCCATGATCCAGCGCCCGAACGGCAATTCCGTCGAAATGCCCAGCGATCCGTGGATCTGGGCCGCGCGTGAGGTTACGTCGAGAAGAACCTTGGGCATCGCTGCCTTGACTGCCGAGATATCGACCAGGACCCTTTTGTAGTCGTTGTACTTGTCGATCTTCCACGCGGTCTGCAGTACCAGGAGCCTGAACTGCTGCAGCTGGATCCATGATTCGGCAATCATTCCCTGCACCATTTGAAGATCCGCCAGGCGCTGGCCACGCGTATGACGGGACACGGCGCGCTCCAGCATCATGTCCAACGATGCCTTGACCAGTCCCACCGTCCGCATCGCGTGGTGGATTCGGCCCCCACCGAGTCGAGTCTGTGCGACCTCGAAACCCTGGCCCTCTTCCCCGAGCCTGTTGCCGACGGGAATTCTCACGTCCGTGTACCGCATGTAGGCGTGAGTGGCCTCATGATCCTCATGCCCGGACACCCCGACGTTGCGGACGATCTCGACGCCCGCCGTATCGATCGGCACGAGGAACATCGATGCTCGCTTGTGCGGTGCGGCCTCCGGATTCGTCACAGCCATGACGATGAGGAACGACGCGAATCTGGCATGCGAAGAGAACCATTTCTCACCGTTGATGACGTATTCGTCCCCGTCTCGCACCGCGCGGGTGATGAATCCGGTGGGGTCGGACCCGCCGGCCGGCTCGGTCATCGAGTAGGCGGACATGATGTCGCCCTCGATCAATGGCTCCATGTAGCGCTTCTTCAGTTCAGCACTGCCGAAATGCGCCAGCACCTCTGCGTTGCCCGAGTCCGGTGCCTGGCAACCGAACACCACCGGACCACTGTGGGTTCTCCCGAGAATTTTCGTTGAGGAGCGCAAGCTTGAGCTGTCCGTAGCCTCGCCCGCCGAGATCGGGAGTGAGATGGCAGGCCCACAGCTTCCGCTCACGTACCTGTTGCTGCAACGGACGGATGAGTTCGTTACGCTTCGGATCCGTCACATCCCAGGCATGCTCGATCATGCGGTCGAGGGGTTCGACCTCGGTGTGAACGAAGTCCTCCACCCATTCCAACTGGGCTTGGAATTCGGGATCGGTTTCAAAGTCCCAGCTCATCGCGTGCTCCTAGAATACGTAGTGAAAGAAGAAATTTCGTAGAGGACTACCGGGACAACACGGTGCACGCGCTGATGCCAGGTGCTCCGTAGACATGACTGAAGGCCAGCCTCGGGTTACCGGGAACCTGCCGGGCACCGGCAGCACCGCGCAACTGCACGACGTTCTCGTACACCTGCCGAAGCCCCGTCGCGCCGATAGGTTCACCGTTCGCGATGCAACCCCCGTCGGTATTGATAGGGATGCGCCCGCCGATAGCAGTCTCACCGGCAGCGATCAACGCCTGCTGCTCTCCGTGTTTGCAGAGTCCGGTTTCAGCCATGTGCATGATTTCGGCTCCGGACTCGGTGTCCTGGATCTGCGCGACATCGATATCGACGGGATCGACGCCGGCGGCTTCGAAGGCTGCTCGCGACGCTGTCGTCGTGGGGCCGTCCGCACGTTCGGGCGAGACCCACGGACTGAACACCTCGAAAGAGCCGAACTGACGTGAGCGCAACTCTGCGGCCTCGAGAAATACCGGGGTGTCGGTGTACTTCTTCGCCTGATCCGCGCGTGAAAGGATCAGCGCCACGGCCCCCTCCGCGGGAGAACAGAACATGAATTGGGTCAACGGATGGCTCACCATCGTCGACGACGTGATCTGCTCTTCCGTCATCGGAGTCCGGCGCCACGCGTGAGGTGCGAGCGATCCGTTCCGGAACGCTTTCACCGACACCTTTGCGAGTGTGTTCTCACTGATGCCGTGTTCCGCCATATAACGCTGGATCTTCATCGCGAAGAACTGCGTGGTCACCATCATGCCCGTCTCGCCGTACCACTGTCCCAGCCCATTCGCCTCGGGATCGGCGTTGAAGGCGCCCTTGGGATGCTTGTCGAACCCGATAGCGATGCCGAGGTCGTGCTTGCCCGATCCGATCGTGTTCACCGCGGACGTCAATGCGCTACCGCCCGTGGCACACCCGTTGGAGACGTTGATGAACGGCAAGCCGGTCAGTCCGAGTTCCGACACCAGGGTGTCGGCGTTGCCAGCGGAATCGCTGCCACCATAGGCAAATTGAATGTCGGACCACTCGACTCCCGCGTCCGCCAGCGCCTGTCGTGCGGCATAGACCGCTTGTGCGCGTCCGCTCACACCCTCGGTCCGCCCGAACTGGTGGATACCTACTCCGACGATCGCGACCTTCATTTCGTCTCCTCCTGGCTGCTCGAGCCGAACGCGTAGGTCAGAACTTCGGAGCCGTCGGTGTCACGGTGATTTACCAACGTGGTCAATGTCATGGGATCGCCGATCTCGAGTTGGTCCGGGTCATTGACCGTCAATCGAGCCTCGACAATGACCGAGCCCAGGTCGATGTACCCCACACCGAACGGGACGAACTCATCCGGGCCGAGGAATGGACGTTTCGGCCGAAACGCCTGCACGGTGTACGACCACAACGTGCCGGACTTCGGAAGGTCGATATTCACCATCGAACCGCCGCTGCACCGCGGACACGAGTCCTGCGCGGGGAAGGTGACGGTGCCGCAATCGCCACACCGGCCACCGAGTAGAACAGCGCCTCCCTCGTCGATTCGAAGGACCTCGACATCAATCGACCTACCCGACGACAGTGCCTGCGTTGACGTCACTCTCGAACTCCTGTCGTATATGTTCCCGGCGTTTCCGGCATCGACCGTCTGCGTGGACAGCAGTCCCGGCGCGCCTGGGCTTGTCTCTTGCCCGCCACGGTCGGAAGGGTCACCCATCACCCGACCATGTGCCTCGGATCACTCGCAATACACCGAAGCATAATTATCATGAGGAATTTTTGCAATAGGACTCCACCAGGGATGTTGGAACGAGTGCGGCGGGCGCGAAGCACTTCGGCCCGGCACCGCGGCCATCGCCTCTCCCGGCGCTCCTCCTTGCCGCCGACCTCAGCGCCCAAGACGAACGGGACGCTCGTTGCGTTGGATGCAACGAGCGTCCTATTCGAACTCAGGCTCCGAAGGACCGAAGGACCGAAGGAGCTGGAACCTCGAGCTCCTCGGTGACTTCACCGACCAGCTTCCTTGGTGTCGACGAAGAGCACGGAGGTGGTATCCGCGAAAGAACAACGGACAGCAGATTCCCGCGAGACCGGATCTCTTTGTTGTTGCCCTACGCGCTCTCCGTCGCGATTTTCCATGTGGGCAGAACTGTGGCGTTGCCATCTCTGTCCAGCCCCAAATCTTCGAACTCGACGACGAATTCGGTCGACTCGTCAACGTCCACCCGGCCAGGCAGGTGGCCGACCATCCGGACGTTCTGTTCACCGTCGAGTTCGATCAGCACCACGGTGTACGGCACCGGGAAGAGCGGATGAACCTGGTGCTCCACCACGGTCCACGACTTTGCTCGCCCGCGGCCCTCGACGGCGGCCCATTCGAGATTCCTTCCGCCGCAACCCACGCACCGGGGCCTCGGCAGATGGATTCGAGTGCCACACTCCGTACAGGTGAGTACGCCGAGTTCGCCTTTCGCCGCCAACTCGAAGAAACCGCGACTCGCCGGGTCGTCGACCCGCGGCGCCAGCCGGGCACTCATGCCGACACCAGGATCAGCGCGGCCGTGGACGGCGGCGGCGCCGACGTCACGAGCGACACGGCCGCCCCCTCCACCTGGTTGGATGATTGTCCGCGAATTTGACGGACACCTTCGACGACGTGGTTCATTCCGTGGATATACCCCTCCGACATATGGCCTCCACTCGTGTTGAACGGCATCGCTCCGCCGACTTCGAGCTCACCGGATTCGATGAACGCTCCCGCCTCGCCCCGAGCACAGAAGCCGTAATCTTCGATCTGCAACAGCGCTGTGATGGAGAAACAGTCGTAGAGTTGTGCCGAATCGATGTCCTTTGGTCCGAGACCCGCACGCGCATAGAGTGTCTCCGCGCAATGCTTCGACGGCATCGACAACGGGTTCTCGCGCATCAGAGCCGGATACATCTGACCCGGCTGGGGTCGAGGTCCGCTTGCCATCGCTGCTGCACGAATAACGGCGGGGGGTTGACGGAGATCCTTTGCGCGCTCGGTGGTCGTGACGACAACCGCGGACGCACCATCCGTTTCGAGACAGTAATCGAACAGGCGCAACGGCGTGGACAACATACGTGAGTTCATGTAATCGTCCACAGTCATCGAGCGGTGGTGCATTTGCGCGGCCGGATTGTTGTTGGCGTGCTTGCGCGCAACCAGCGCGATGTTCGCAAGCTGCTCGGATTTCAGTCCGGTCTCGTTCATGTATTGCTGTGCAATGAGCGCAAAGAACATTCCGGGAGCGAGCAGCCCATACGGACCGAAAAATTCGGTGAACGTCTCAGCTCCACCGATGACGGGATCCAGCTCGGCAGAAAGTCCGAACCGGTTGCCGGAGCGTCCGTTGAGGGAACGGAAGACCACCACGGTTTCCGCCTGTCCACTCATGATCGCGGCGACAGCCTGTGCCACCATCGCGCAGGGACCTGACCCACCGGGGCCGGCCTCACCGTAGTACGTCAGATTCCCTGCTCCGATCGCGTCTCCGAGCGCAGCGCAGGACACGAGGTCCATGTCGTTACGAACGACGCCATCCACCTCGGAGGGATCGATCCCCGCGTCTGCCAGCGCGGCGAGTGCCGCGTCCGCCGCGAGAGCTGTCACACTGACTCCGGAATTCTTCGAGAAGGTGCTCTGCCCGACACCGGCAATCGCGCAGACGTCACGTTGCCAACGATCATTCATGAGACAAGACCTCCTCGGTGTGCTCACCGAGGAGCGGAGGCCGGGTCGGCACTCCGTTACCACCGGAAAATCGGTACGGGGTGCCGGGAAAGAGCACGCTGGAACCGTCGTGCATCTCGACGGTTTCGAAGAACTTGCGTTCGATGAGGTGCTCGTCATCGAACAACTCCTCCGGGGCCCGCAACGGTCCGATCGGCAGACCACGGCCCTGCCCCTCGCGGTATACCGATCCCGAATCCTGAATGAGGAAGAACACCTCGAGCAGTTCCTGGA
>NZ_JBAQEO010000311.1:0-6728 GCF_049286785.1 Rhodococcus sp. (in: high G+C Gram-positive bacteria)
GCTGATCCGCAGGCAACGGAAACTCGGTGTCCTCGCCGTAGGGGGAAAGACCGCCCGCACGGGTCGACGACAGTTCGGTCACTGCTTGGTCGCCGTCAGCCGTTTCAGGCCACCCGGGATCCACATACTGATTCTTCGTTTTGTTAGCCACCGGGCCATTTTGACAGGAGCGCGCGGCGACGTACAGCCCAGGTCTCTAATCTGATAGTCGATGACCGACACCGACGCATCCGCCGCCAGCACACACGCCTCCGCGAGCCTCGCGGGGTGGCTGGCTGCGCGCAGCGACAGCGACCTCGCCGATCTACTGCGCCGGCGGCCCGATCTGGCGGTGCCGCCGCCCGCAACGGCCGCGGTTCTCGCCGGGCGCGCCGAACAGCGGGCGTCGGTGGCCAGGGCCGCAGACAACCTCACGTCCCTCGAATTCGGCGTCCTCGAACTGTTGGCGCTGGGGCACGCCGACGAGACGCCGCTGTCTCGGGACACACTGCAGAAAGCCGTCGGTTCGCGGGTACCGAAGAAGACCGTCGGTGCCGCGTTGAACGACCTGCGGTCCGTTGCGCTCGTGTGGGGCGACGACACCGCTCTTCGCATCGTCCCGGCCGTGGTCGCCACCATTCCGTGGCGGATCGGCCGCGCCGCGGAGCCTGCCGAGAGCCTCGACGAGTCCGCCATCACCACGGCGCTGGCAGGGTTGCCATCCGACGAACGAGACATCCTCGACACGCTGTCCCGGTCGAGTTCCATCGGCAAGACCCGCGATGCCGCCCCGGGATCACCGGCGGACCGCCCGGTACAACGCCTCCTCGCGGCCGGACTGCTGCGTTGGATCGACGACGACACCGTCGAACTGCCTTACCAGGTGCGGCAGGTCCTGCGCGGTGAGGCGGCGTTCGACCCCACAACCCTGTCTCCGCCGACCGTGGCGAGTCGTAAGCACAAACCTGCCGACATCAACGCCGCCGCCGCCGGAGAGGCCCTCGAACTCGTCCGGCACTGCGAGGACGTCGTCAAAGCCCTCGGCGTAGCGCCGGCACCGGCCCTGCGCGCGGGCGGCCTCGGTATCCGGGAGCTTCGGCGCATCGCCAAGGTCTCCGGAATCGACGAGAACCGGCTGAGCCTGCTCGTCGAACTGCTGGCGGCCGCCGGCCTCATCGCGGCAGGCAGCCCGGATCCGCCGCCCTCGCCCGACACCGGCGAGAGCTACTGGACTCCGACGACTGCCGTCGACAACTGGATGACCGCGCCCGTTGCGCGCAAGTGGCACGCTCTGGCGACCGCCTGGCTGGATCTACCCCGGATGGCCTGGGTCATCGGTGTGCGCGATGCCAATGACAAGCCCATCGCAGCCCTGTCCGAGGAGGTACGCGCGCCGTCTGCGCCGCGGGACCGGCGTGCGATTCTGGGACTCCTGTCCGAACTGGGGAGCGGACAGTCCGTCGAACCGGTCGACGTGAGTCGGCTGCTCGCCTGGCGCCGCCCCCGCTGGGGGGCACGACTGCGCGTGCACGCGGTGGAGCAGACCCTCGACGAGGCCGCGACACTCGGACTGGTCGCCCGCGGCGCGCTCAGCTCGCCGGGACGGGCTCTGCTGCACGGCGGCGACGCCGAAGCGGAAATGCAGGCGGCCCTGCCGGCACCCGTCGATTATGTCCTCGTGCAGGCCGATCTCACCGTCGTCGCGCCCGGTCCCCTCACCCCGGATCTGCTGGACCAGATCACATTGGTCGCGGATATCGAGTCGGCCGGTGCCGCCTCGATGTACCGGATAAGCGAAAACAGCGTGCGCCGCGCCCTCGACGTCGGGATGACCGCGGCGGAACTCCACAGTCTGTTCGCCACCAGATCCCGTACGCCGGTCCCCCAGTCGCTGTCCTATCTTATCGACGACGTGGCGAGGAGACACGGCCGCCTGCGGGCGGGTGTGGCGGCGTCGTTCGTCCGCTGTGAAGACCCCGCCCTGCTCGCGGAGGTCCTGGCTTCGAGCGTGGCCGCCTCGCTGGTGCTGCGTGCGCTCGCTCCGACGGTGGCGGTGTCGCAGGCCCCGCTGCGGGAGGTGCTGGACCAGCTCAGGGCTGCCGGTTTCGCGCCCGCGGGCGAAGACTCGTCGGGCGCTCTGGTCGACATCCGGCCGCGGGGCGCCCGTGTTCCGGCAAGGCGGAGAGGGCCGGCGGCCAGAACTCCCGGAAAGGCCACCGATGCCCAATTGGACGCGGTGATCCGGACCTTGAGGGCAGGCGACCAGGCAGCGTCGGCGCGTGGTCACAGCGGCATCCGTTCGGACGGTTCGAGGGCCACCAGCGCCGCGACCGTCGCCCTCCTCCACAGCGCGGCCCGGGACCGGACCAGCGTGTCGATCGGATACGTCGACGCCCAGGGCGTGGCAACACACCGGATCGTCGATCCGGTGAGCGTCGGCGGTGGGCAGCTCGACGCGTACGATCCGGCGAGCGGGAGCGTGCGGCGGTTCACGCTGCATCGCATCACGTCCGTCGCTCTGGTCGACTGACGCCTCACACAGCCCTCGGCAGGTCTCGGTTCTACGGAAAGAGCGACGGCATTCCGTCGACCTCGATAACGTTTTGTGCACGCACATCGATGAATCGGTAAAGCAATGTCGTGACGCTGCCCGAAATCCGGCCGCGGTTGTGTTACCAGGAGGCAGGCTATGAGTGTCACCGCAACGAAATCGATACGCAGCCGGATGCGCGCGATCGCACAGCTGATGGTTGCCCTCGTGGTCCTGCCGATGGCGTTCGTGTTCATCGGCACCGGCACCGCATCCGCGAACCCCTACGACCGCCTGCGCGAACACTGGGTCTCCGCACCCGGCGGGGTGGGTCAGATCAAGGTACGGATCTGGCTGGCGAACAACGGCAGCAACAAAGCTCTGTATCTCCTGGACGGTATCCGCGCGACCAGCGACGTCAGCGGCTGGGAACACGAGACCAACGCCGCGTGGCTGTCCGACCACGGGATCAACGTCGTCGAACCGGTCGGCGGAATGTCCAGCTTCTACTCCGACTGGTACGCGCCCAGCAATTTCAACGGCCAGCCCTACACGTACAAGTGGGAGTCGTTCCTCACCCGGAATCTGCCCGATTTCCTTGCGAACACGTACGGCATCAGCCGCACCAGCAACGCGGTGGCGGGCCTGTCCATGGGCGGCAATGCATCGCTGATCCTGGCCGCCTACCATCGGGACCAGTTCACGTTCGCGGGCTCGATGTCGGGCTATCTGAACCTCTCGGCTCCGGGGATGCGCGAGGCCATTCGCATGTCGATGCTCGACGCGGGTGGCTACAACTCCGACTCCATGTGGGGTCCGCCCTGGGATCCCGCCTGGCTGCGGAACGACCCCTTCGTCGCGGCCCCGCTCATGCGGGGGCTGCCGATGTGGATCTCCGCGGGCGCCGGCCTGCCCGGTCCTCATGATCAGCCGCGTTCGGCGATCGACGTCTTCAACGTCGGTACCGGGATGGGCCTCGAGGCCATCGCGCTGGCACAGAACCGCGCCTTCCAGATCCGGCTGGACAGTCTCGGCGTTGCCGCGCACTACGATTTCCCTGCTCAGGGGACCCACAGCTGGGGGTACTGGCAGGACCAGCTGTGGGCGATGCTCCCGATGATGAAGGCCTCGATAGGCGCCTGAGGCGTGATCAGCCCCCGAGATTGACCTCGATGCAGTAGGTGCGCGCGGGCTCGGCGAACGCGATCGGGAAGGCAGTGGCGAACTCCTCGCACAGCGCCTCGTCGTTCTGTCCGTCGGCTCGTTTCGCCACCCTCACCGTCTGTATCTCCGTGCAGTCCGACGGCAGGATCCTCCCGTCGTCCTCTAGCAGGTAGCAGGAGTTCTCGATCATGTTCGGGATAAGGCACAGCGTGGTCTGCACACTGTCGTCGTCGTTCATGAGGGAGTACGAGAAGTAGCCGTCACCGCACTCGGCCTCACCCTCGCTCTTCTGCGCCACCTCGTAGGTGGCATCGCTGTCGGAGCAGTCCCGTTTCTCGTGCTCGGTGTCGGCAGCGCTGGTTGACGCGGACTCGAAGTACAGGCAGTCCCCGATATCGAGGCTGTTCTTCTGTGCCGTCTGCACCGCGAACACGCCAACTGCCGCGATCGCTGCGAGGATCACCACGGCGACGATGCCCAGAGTGATGAACAGGCCCTTGCGTGACTTCTTCTGCGGCGGGTACGGGCCGGGTGGGTACTGGCCGGGTGGGTACTGGCCGTACTGGCCGTACTGGCCCGGATATTGCCCGGGCGGATATGACCCCTGAGGGTAGGGCTGCTGACCATAGGGCTGCTGCTGACCATAGGGCTGCTGCGGAGGGGGACCCTGCGGATACGGCTGTTGCGGATACGGCTGTTGCGGATACGGCTGTTGCGGATACGGCTGTTGCGGATAGGGCTGTTGCGGATACGGGTCCGGTCCACCGGCTGCGTTCGGATCGGGACGGTTGGGGTCGGGTGGCTGAGTCATCACAGGCCTCGTCTCTGTTCGATCCATCCGGCTGCCCTCAATGTAGGGCCCGGCCACCCGTCGTGGGCGGTATCGACGGCCGTTGAGGTGTCGACATGGCGGCTGGGCGGCGTTACCAGGACAATGGACAGGCTGGCTACAGCCGGCACCGCAATTCCGAGGAGGCTTCAGTGACCGACGGACCGTTGATCGTCCAATCCGACAAGACCCTGCTGTTGGAGGTCGATCACGAACGCGCGAAGGACGCCCGGCAGGCGATCGCGCCGTTCGCCGAGCTCGAGCGCGCCCCGGAGCACGTGCACACCTACCGCATCACTCCGCTGGCTCTGTGGAATGCGCGGGCAGCCGGACACGACGCGGAGCAGGTAGTGGACGCCCTGGTCACGTACTCGCGGTTCGCGGTGCCACAGCCGTTGCTGGTCGACATCGTCGACACCATGGCGCGGTACGGACGACTGCAGCTGGTGAAGAATCCGGCGCACGGCCTGACGCTGGTGAGCCTCGACCGCGCCGTTCTCACCGAGGTGACCCGGCACAAGAAGATTGCACCGATGCTCGGTGCGCGGGTCGACGAAGACACTGTCATCGTGCATCCGAGCGAGCGGGGACGCCTCAAGCAATTGCTGCTCAAGGTGGGTTGGCCCGCCGAGGATCTCGCGGGATACGTCGACGGTGAGGCACATCATATCGAGCTGGATTTCGAGGGCACCTCCCCCGGATCCGCCGGGACCGCCTGGCACCTGCGCGACTACCAGGAGATGGCCGTCGACTCCTTCTGGGCCGGTGGTTCCGGAGTGGTGGTCCTCCCGTGCGGCGCGGGCAAGACGATGGTCGGCGCCGCGGCCATGGCGAAGGCCCAGGCCACAACGTTGATCCTGGTAACCAACACCGTCGCCGGACGGCAGTGGAAGCGCGAACTGATCGCGCGCACGTCGCTCACCGAGGAGGAGATCGGCGAGTACTCGGGTGAGCGCAAGGAGATCAGGCCCGTCACGATCGCCACCTATCAGGTGATCACGCGGCGTACCAAGGGTGAGTACAAGCATCTCGAGCTGTTCGATTCCCGCGACTGGGGTCTGGTGATCTACGACGAGGTGCATCTGCTTCCCGCCCCGGTGTTCCGGATGACCGCCGACCTGCAGTCGCGGCGACGGCTCGGGCTCACCGCCACACTGGTGCGCGAGGACGGACGGGAGGGCGACGTGTTTTCCCTGATCGGGCCCAAGCGGTACGACGCACCCTGGAAGGACATCGAAGCGCAGGGCTGGATCGCGCCGGCGGACTGTATCGAGGTGCGGGTCACCCTGACCGACGCCGAGCGCATGGCGTACGCCGTCGCCGAACCCGATGAGCGGTACAAACTGTGTTCCACCGCGCACACGAAAACAGCTGTGGTGAAATCGATCCTGGCCCGTCATACCGACGCCCCGACACTGGTGATCGGGGCGTATCTCGATCAGCTCGACGAACTCGGCGAAGCATTGGATGCACCGGTCATCAAGGGCTCCACCAAGAACAAGGAACGCGAGGAGCTGTTCGACAAGTTCCGCGCGGGCGAGGTACAGACGCTGGTGGTGAGCAAGGTCGCCAACTTCTCCATCGATCTTCCGGAAGCATCTGTAGCCGTTCAGGTTTCGGGAACTTTCGGGTCACGCCAGGAGGAGGCTCAACGACTGGGACGGCTGCTGCGCCCCAAACACGACGGGGGTCAGGCGCATTTCTATTCGGTGGTGGCGCGCGACACGCTCGACGCCGAATACGCGGCGCACCGTCAGCGTTTCCTCGCGGAGCAGGGATACGCGTACCGGATCACCGACGCGGACGATCTGCTGGGGCCGGCAATCGGATGAGACCTCGGCCGCGGTCCCACTAAGGTGGGTTCGTGCGACATTTCGAGTTCACCGTTGATCGGGCATACGCGAAGTCTGTGAATCAGACGTTCGCCGACGTGCGACGCCTGCAGATTTCGGCCGTCGTCGTCGCCGGACTGTTCGCAGCGGCATCGGTCTGGTTGTTCCTGCTCTCCCATCCCTGGTCGATCGTCGCCGGCGTCGTGGTGGCCCTCGCAGCCCTCACCTCGTTGGGGCTGGTGTTCTGGGTGCCGCGGAAGGTCGGCAGCATCGAAGACCTCTACGCGAAGAGCCCCCTGGTGCCGGCGGTGGTCTCGGAGGTTCATCCGCGCGCACTCACGCTCTTGGCGTTGATCGATATCGCGAAACCCGGTGCCGGCGGCCCGTCGTACGC
>NZ_JBAQEO010000312.1:0-11008 GCF_049286785.1 Rhodococcus sp. (in: high G+C Gram-positive bacteria)
AAGTGGGGCGGGCGGGGCTCGAACCCGCGACCAATGGATTATGAGTCCACGGCTCTAACCGACTGAGCTACCGCCCCCGGGCCGCGACGTGCTCACTGCGGCGTGCCGAATGCTACCTCCCGTTGCTGGTGACGGAGTAGCCGGGGAGGCTGATGTGACAGCACGACGCAGCGCAACGAGAAGAGCCCGTCAACGGGATTCGCTGACGGGCTCTTCTGCTGCTCCCCCGGCTGGACTCGAACCAGCAACCGTCCGATTAACAGTCGGAAGCTCTGCCAATTGAGCTACAGGGGATTATTCTGCAGTGCTTCGCCGTTCCCGGCGATGCCTGAGAAACTGTAGCGCATTGCCCTACCCGAGTACCAAATCGGCTGTTCGTCGCCGCATCAGGCAGGATGGGTCAACCAACATGTACGCCGGGAGGAAGCGGGAATGATGCGGTTGTTGATCGGTATCGTGGCTGGATACGTGCTGGGAACGCGGGCGGGACGTGCACGCTACGAGCAGATCAGCCGGGCAACCAGGGCTGTCGCCACGAGTCCGGCCACCAAGAAGGTGTTGCAGGTCTCACGGCAGAAGCTGTCCGATTCGTTGAACACGCAGCCCAAGCTCGAACCGATGACACCGATCGACGAGGACACGACCATTCTCGTTCCCCAGGATCAGCTGAAGAAGCGGAAGTAGGTCAGCCGGCCATTCCGTCGCGGTTGGTGTCACCGATGGCCTGATCGAGCAGGCTGCGGCGGTACTGCTCGAGCGCCACGAGGTCGCCGAGCAGGGAGTGGAACTCGTCCGACTCCGTGGCCGGTGAGATTCGCTGCAGTTTGGACTTCAGCTCCGCCACCTGCTCACCCACCCACACTTCCTGCAGGCGTGCGAGTACACCGGCGATATATCGCGGGACGGTGTCCTCCTCGGCGGGCAGCGGCTCCACCGCGAGTTCCGAGATCAGCGACGCCACAGTGATGTCGTTCACACCCCGGGTGACCACGTCGACCCATTCGGCGCCGCCGAGACCGGCGCTGGTGCCCCCGGACGCGATCATCGATTCACGGATCGCCACGTACGCCGGGTGTGTGAAGGTTTCGACCGGCAGCGAGTCGAACACTGTGCCGGCGATGGCCGGGTACTGCAGGGCGGCCTTGAGGGCATCCCGCTGCGTCCAGAGCGTCGGATCGTTGGGCCGGGGACGCTGAATCCCGACGGGCAGCTGTGGGGCGTCCCCGACGCCATCCCGCACGGCCTGTCGGCGAGGCGGCGCCGGCATCGAGCCACGGGTCGATGCACGCTTGCGTGCTTCGGTGTTGACCCGCTCCCGGATGTACGGGATGTTGTTCCAGCCCACCCAGCCGTCGAGCTGCGTGGCATAGCTGTCACGCAGCGTCTTCTCCTTGATCTGTGCAACCACCGGCACGGTCTGGCGCAGCGCCTCGGCTCGGCCGTCGGGTGTGTCCATGTCGATCTCGGCGAGGATCGACTTGATGACGAATTCGAACAGCGGGGTACGCCGGGCCACAAGATCACGGACGGCGGCATCACCGGACTTCTGGCGTAATTCGCAGGGATCCATCCCCTCCGGTGCGATCGCGACGAAGGTCTGGCCCGCCACCTTCTGGTCGCCCTGGAAGGCCTTCATGGCCGCCGCCTGTCCGGCCGCGTCACCGTCGAAGGTGTAGATGATCTCGCCGCGATGGAAACTGTCATCCATCATCAGCCGTCGCAGCATCGCGAGGTGGTCCTCACCGAAGGCGGTGCCGCACGCCGCGACGGCGGTCTTCACGCCCGCGACGTGCATGGCCATGACGTCCGTGTACCCCTCGACGACCACCGCCTGATGCCCCTTGGCGATCTCCCGCTTGGCCAGATCGACACCGAACAGCACCTGAGATTTTTTGTACAGCATGGTTTCCGGGGTGTTGACGTACTTGCCCGGCATGGTGTCGTCATCGAACAGTTTGCGGGCGCCGAACCCGATGACATCGCCGGACAGGTTCCGGATCGGCCACAACAACCGGCGGTGGAAGCGGTCGATGTGCCCACGGCGGCCCGCCTTCGAAAGGCCGGCAGCCTCGAGTTCCTTGACGTCGAAACCCTTGGCCAGCAGATGTTTCGTGAGCACGTCCCAGCCGTCCGGCGCGTATCCGCAGCCGAACTGCTGCGCCACCTGGACGTCGAAATTGCGTTCTGTCAGATAGTCGCGGGCAGCCTGGGCGTCGGGCTCGCGCAACCTCGCGGCGTAGAACTCCTGCGCCGCCGCGTTGGCCGCCACGAGCCGGGCGCGGGTTCCGCGGTCCCGTTGGACGGAGGTTCCGCCGCCCTCGTACGAGATGGAGTAGTTGAGCCGGTCCGCGAGCTGTTCGACAGCCTCGACGAAACTGATGTGATCCATCTTCTGGAGGAACGAGTAGACGTCGCCGCCCTCGCCGCACCCGAAGCAGTGATAGTGCCCGTGGTTGGGCCGGACGTGGAACGACGGCGACTTCTCGTCATGGAAGGGACACAGCCCCTTCATGGAGTCACCACCGGCGCGTTTGAGGGAGACGTACTCCCCCACGATGTCCTCGATCCGCGTGCGCTCGCGAATGGCCGCAATGTCTCGATCGGGGATTCTGCCAGCCACGGCAGACAGTCTATGCGCTCGTCCGTGCGCGGATCCGTCGCCTCGAATTCAGCAGTTCGACGGCGCGGGAATCCCGGCGAAACGGTCCCCGAGGTACGACAACGCAGGGCGCGTACCGCGGCCCAGCGGGTTGCCGTCCCCGGCTATCCCCAGCTGGCCTGGGCTCCGAGGCTTGCCTTGTCGACACGTTCGAGCCGACTCTCGGTGTAGGACGCGATCTGGTCGACGATCACCCGCATCCTGGCGGCATCATCGCCCGCCCTGTGCCACGCCGGCACCAGGATCGGGTCGAGACCAGCGGGGGCGGTGACGAGGAGCCACTCGGCGACCCGGTGCACGCGGTCGCGCTGGCGCTCCTGCCGGGCCTTGTGCCCGGCATCCGACATGACGAAGTTCAATGCGAAGGTCTTGAGCAGTGCCACCTCGGCCCCCACCACCGCCGGGATCACCAGATCCGCGTCGTACCGTGCGAGCGGTTTCTCTCCGTGGACGTCGCGGGTCCCGATGATCGCGGCGGTCGCGAACCGGCCCACGAGCTCGCTGGTGAGGTTCTTCAACGCAACCGAACTGGTGAGCGTGCCGTCGTAACTGCCCACCCGCAACACGACGGGCAGACGGCTCAGCCGCCGGGCCGCCTCCACGAGTTCCTCGACATCGAGTCCCGAGAATTCGGACGCACCGAATTCGGCGAGAGCTCGCTGATCTACCGGATCGGCCAGCGACCGCAGATCGATCCGCCCGTCGATCACACCGTCTTCGACGTCGTGCACCGAATAGGCCACGTCGTCGGCCCAGTCCATGACCTGCGCCTCGAGGCAGCGGCGACGATCCGGGGCGCCTGTACGCACCCACGCGAGCACCTCGGCGTCGTCGTCGTATGCCCCGAACTTGGCGCCCGGACAAGGCCTGGTCCACGGATACTTGATCGCCGCGTCGAGCGAGGCGCGTGTCAGGTTCAGTCCTGCACTGTTGCCGGCCTCGTCCAGCACCTTCGGTTCGAGACTCGTGAGGATCCGTAGGTTCTGCGCATTGCCCTCGAACCCACCGCAGCCCTCGGCCACCTCGTCCAGCGCCTTCTCGCCGTTGTGACCGTAAGGGGGATGACCGATGTCATGCGCGAGCCCCGCGAGATCGACCAGATCGGGATCGCAACCGAGTCCGTCCGCGATTCCCCGGCCTATCTGAGCCACCTCGATCGAGTGCGTCAGACGGGTCCGCGGAGTGTCACCGTCGCGCGGACCCACCACCTGGGTCTTGTCCGCGAGCCTGCGCAGCGCCGCCGAGTGCTGCACACGGGCACGGTCACGGGAGAAGGCGGACCGATGCTGGGCGGCAGCAACCTGGCTGCCGGGCAGACCCGCACTCTTGGGTGCCTCGGCAACCCGGCGCTCCACGTCGTGTGCGGAGTACTCACCGCCGGTGCGGTCCGAATGAACTGTCATCGAAGAATTATTGTCCCGCCGTATAAGGGAAGTCGGCCGAGAAGTGCGTGAGCTGGTACCAGATCAGCGCCCCGGTCTCCCGCGCAATGCCGTGCAGCTGGGATTCGCGGGTGAACACCGCAGGTCCCTGCCGGGTGGGCGCCGTCCAGGCGTCGAGTCCGGCGTCCTGAGCCATCGTCCGCGTTCGCAGTGAATGCCACGGGTCGCTGACGAGTACCGCGGAATCGATACCCGTATCCCCCATCGCCTCGCTGACGGCCTCGATACTGAGCAGGGTGTCGGAACCCTCCTCGACGGCGGTGACGGCCTCGGCCGGCACACCACGCGAGACCAAGTAGTTCTTGCCGGAGGCCGCCTCCGTGTATTCGTCGCCCTCCTGCTTTCCGCCGACGGTGATGACCTCGGGTGCCACGCCGCTCTCGTACAGCTTGTAGGCCTGCTCGAGACGCGCCTCGAAAACGGACGACGGGGTACCCGAGTACTGCGCGGCCCCAAGGACCACGATGGCGTCAGCGGCGGAAGTGTCATCGACCCGTGCCACCTGCCACACCCGCACAGCGGTGCCTCCCACCAAGACCAGCCCGACCAGAAGCGTTCCGACCAGGACTCGCCGCGTCCACCGGGCCAGTGTGCCGGCGAATCCCAGGCGCGCAGGACGGCGCGGCAGGTCCTCGCGTTCACGGCTCGGTGCGACATTCACTCCCTGATTCTGCCAGTTGCCGACGAACTGCCCCGGTGAGGACTCGCCACACCGGTTAGATTTGCTGTCATGCCACTTGCACCGGGCCTCGCGCCGGCTACCTCGTCGTCCCCGCGGCCGCACATTCCGAGGGCTCTGCACGTCGCTGAACTGGGCGCCCTCACCGCGATCCTCGTGTTGATGACGCTCCTGCTCGGACCGTCCGTCGCGGCGGCGGACGCCCCGTTTCGTCTTCCCGGTCAGATCACCGACGACGTCGGGGTGCTGGGTGATCAGACGAGTGAGGTCGAGGCGGCCATCGATCAGCTCTACGACGAGCACAAGCTGCGGCTGTGGGTGGTCTACGTCGCAGACTTCAACGGTCTCGCGGGCGGATCCTGGGCAGATCAGACAGCCAATTTGTCGGCTCTCGGTGATCGCGACGTTCTACTCGCCGTCGCGACCATCGACCGCGAATACTCCCTCAACTCGTCTCCGGCGCTGACCGAGATCACCTCCGGCGAACTCGAATCCATTCGCGTCGACGTCGTGGAACCTGCTCTGCGCGAGGACGACTGGGCCGGAGCCGCGATCGCCGCGGCGGGCGGTCTCGGTGATGCCATCAGTGCAAGCGGCGGCATGTCGGTGCGGACACTCCTCATCGGCGGCGGAGTCGTCGTCGTGGGTGCCGGTGGCGTCGTTCTCTATTCCCGGAAGAAGAAGCGCGAACGCACCGCGGCGGGAGTGGAGGCCGCGAGAAGCATCGACCCCGCCGACACCGCCGCCCTGGCGGCACTGCCGTTACCCACTCTCGACGAGCGAGCGAAGGAAGTCCTCGTCGAGACCGACAACGCTCTGCGCACCAGCGAGGAGGAGCTGGAACTGGCCAGGGGTGAATTCGGTGAAGAGTCCACCGCATCCTTCACCGCGGCGTTCGAGAAGGCCCGGTCCGCACTCGCCGCCGCGTTCACCATCCGTCAACGCCTCGACGACGCAATCCCCGAAACTCCCCAGCAAGAGCGAGAGATGCTCATCGAGATCATCTCCTCCTGCGGTCGCGCCGACCAGGAACTCAACGAACGCGTCCAGGAATTCGACGGTCTCCGGGATCTCCTCATCAACGCACCCGCCCGCCTGGATGCACTGACGCAGGACATCGTGGCCGTGACCGTGCGCATTCCCGAATCTGCGCAGACGCTCACCGCGCTGCAGAGCGAATTTCCGCCGGAGGCACTCGCGGCGATCGCGCACAACGTGCAGATGGCCGAAGAACGCCTGAAGTTCGCGGAACAGGCCGTCGCCGAGGGGCGGAAGGCGATCGCCCTGCCTGTCGGCAAACAGGGTCCGGCCGTGTCGGCGATCAGAGCTGCCGAAGGCGCGATCGGGCAGGCGCGTTCGTTGCTCGACGGAATCGACCATGCTGCCGAGAACATTCGCCATGCCATCGCCACACTCCCCGCCGCTATCGCGGATCTGGAGGCAGGCATCAACGCTGCACCCCAGTTCGCCAGGCAGGGCGGCCGGAAACTGGAGTCGGCACGTACTGCCGCCGAGAAAGCACTTGCCGCCGCCCGCGCACAAAAGGACACCGATCCCCTCGGCAGTTTCTCCCGCATCGTGGGTGCCGACGCCGAGCTCGACGCCGTCCTCGCGCAGGCTCGAGAATCCCGTCAGCAGGCCGAACGGGCGCAGCAGCGGCTCGATCAGGACCTCACCGCAGCGCAGTCGCAGCTGACTGCGGCCTCGGACTTCATCACCACCCGCCGGGGCGCGGTCGGGGCGGAGGCCCGCACCCGTCTGACGGAAGCGCAGCGTCACCTCGCGGCCGCGCAGCAGCTTCGCACCACCGACGTTCCGCAGGCACTCGAGCACGCCCGAGCCGCCTCCACCCTTGCAGCCGAGGCGCTGCGGCTCGCGCAGAGCGATGTGAACCGGTGGGAATCGAATCAGAGACCACGGTCGGGCGGAGGTGGCAATATGGCCGGCGCCGTCCTGGGCGGAATCCTGATCGACAGCATCCTGCGTGGCGGCTTCGGCGGTGGCGGCAACTGGGGAAGCCGGGGCGGCGGTGGCGGGTTCGGCGGCGGCTTCGGCGGACCGGGATCGTTCCGGGGCCCCAGCAGTTCCGGCCGGATCAGTGGCGGCGGCAGGTTCTAGAAGAACAGTGAGCGGTTGAGGCGTCCACCGGACCCCTCAACCGCTCATGAGTACTACTAGGAGCCGATCAGCCGCTGAGCCAGGTAGCCCTCGACCTGGTCGAGCGCGACACGATCCTGCGCCATCGAATCCCGCTCACGCACGGTGACCGCATGGTCCTCGAGAGTCTCGAAGTCGACGGTGATGCAGAACGGCGTACCGATCTCGTCCTGGCGACGGTAGCGCCGTCCGATGGCGCCGGCGTCGTCGAACTCGACGTTCCAGTGCTGCCGCAGGGTTGCGGCGAGATCCTTGGCTTTCGGCGTGAGGTCCGCGTTGCGCGACAACGGCAGCACCGCGGCCTTGACGGGAGCGAGACGACGGTCCAGGCGCAGCACGGTGCGCTTGTCGACGCCGCCCTTCGCATTGGGCGCCTCGTCCTCGGTGTAGGCGTCGACGAGGAACGCCATCAGTGAACGGGTGAGTCCGGCTGCCGGCTCGATGACGTACGGCGTGTAGCGCTCGCCGGTCGCCTGGTCGTAGTAGTTGAGTTCGGTGCCCGAGTGCTCGGAGTGCGTGGACAGGTCGAAGTCGGTGCGGTTGGCGACGCCCTCGAGCTCACCCCACTCGCTCCCCTGGAAGTGGAAGCGGTACTCGATGTCCACCGTGCGCTTGGAGTAGTGCGACAGCTTCTCCTGCGCGTGCTCGTAGAGACGCAGGTTGTCCTTGTTGATTCCGAGCCCGGTGTACCAGTCCATGCGGTAGTCGATCCAATACTGGTGCCACTCTTCGTCTTCACCCGGCTTGACGAAGAACTCCATCTCCATCTGCTCGAACTCGCGGGTGCGGAAGATGAAGTTGCCGGGGGTGATCTCGTTGCGGAAGCTCTTACCGATCTGGCCGATGCCGAACGGCGGCTTCTTGCGCGACGTGGTGAGCACGTTCGCGAAGTTCACGAAGATGCCCTGCGCCGTCTCGGGACGCAGGTAGTGCATGCCCTCTTCACTCTCGACCGGGCCGAGATACGTCTTGAGCATCATGTTGAAGTCGCGGGGTTCGGTCCACCGGCCGACGGTGCCGCAGTCGGGGCAGGAGAGCACATCCATCGCCACGTCGTCCGGGTTGTCGAGGCCCTTCTTCTCCGCGTACGCCTCCTGCAGATGGTCCTGGCGGTGACGCTTGTGACAGTTGAGACATTCGACGAGCGGATCGTTGAACACGCCGACGTGTCCGGACGCCACCCACACCTCGCGCGGCAGGATCACCGACGAGTCGAGGCCCACCACGTCCTCGCGGCTGGTGACCATGTTCCGCCACCACTGCTTCTTGATGTTCTCCTTGAGTTCCACACCCAGGGGGCCGTAATCCCAGGCCGACTTCGTGCCGCCGTAGATCTCACCGCACGGGTAGACCAGGCCACGACGCTTGGCAAGATTGACGACGGTTTCGACTTTGGACTTCGGTGCCACTCGAGTGCTCTCCATCTGGGTAATAGATGCATGGTTCACGTGCGCTTTTCGGGTTCAAGCCTATCTGGCCGATTCCCGTTCGTTCACTCACCCGGTTGACATGCGTATTCGTGCATATCAAAATGGAATCGATTTGCAATAAGCTGCCCCGAGGGCCGTTCACCCGCTCACCGTCCGGCACACCGAAGGAGACCCGCTGTGAGTGTCACCGAAACCGGGGAGCTCCATCCCTTCGACACCCCTCCGCCGGTTCCCGTGCCGTCCAAGGAGACGTTGGCTGCCGCCGGTGACATCCTTCGCGCCCTCGCCGCCCCGGTGCGGATCGCGATAGTCCTTCAGCTCCACGAATCCGAGCGCTGCGTCCACGAACTCGTAGGTGCGCTCGGAGTCACTCAACCGCTCATCAGCCAGCATCTTCGCGTGCTCAAGGCAGCGGGAGTCGTCCGCGGCGAACGCACCGGACGCGAGGTTCTCTACCGCCTGGTGGACGACCACCTCGCCCACATCGTCGTGGACGCCGTCGCGCACGCCGAGGAAGGATAGAACTCTTGACGCAGAACACCGGTCACCGCAGGCCCGCCACCATCGGGGTGCGTGCGACCAAGCAGCGCAGCGCGATCTCCGCCCTCCTCGACGACATCGAGGAATTCCGGTCCGCGCAGGAACTGCACGACGAACTCCGCAAGCGGGGCGAAGGTATCGGGCTCACCACCGTCTACCGCACGTTGCAGACATTGGCCGACGCCGGGACGGTCGACGTTCTGCGCACCGACAACGGCGAATCCGTGTACCGGCGCTGCTCGTCCGGACACCACCATCATCTCGTCTGCCGCACCTGCGGCTACACCGTCGAAGTCGAGGGCGTCGCGGTCGAACAATGGTCACAGTCCATCGCCGAGGCCAACGGTTTCTCCGACGTCAGCCACACCATCGAAATCTTCGGCAACTGCCGGGACTGCGCCGAGACAGCGTGACGGGCCTCGGCGAACGCCGAGGATCAAGGCAGCAGACCCTGCCGGGCAGTGTCCGCCCCGGACAACGCCAGGACCAGCATCGTGGTCAGCGCCTCGTCCTCGAGTCCGGCCGCCGGGAACGTGTACCGCAGAATGACATCCGCCAGTCGCCCGTGGGCGAATACGGCGATGGAGCCGAATTGGAGGTCTTTGTTCCGGTCTGCCACCTTCTTGTGCAGGGCGGAACTGACCGGACGGTCCCAGGCGAGGACACATGTCATCGAGAGCACGTCGAGGCCGTCGGTCAAGGTCATCGCACTGAGCGAACACAACGCACCTGCGTACTCGAAGCTCAGCGATCCGTCCTTCGCCCGGGACACGGACGCGAAGTGCTCGAGCGCCTTCTCGGCGCGCGCCAGCAGTGCCGGTGCTCCATCGACGCTCACTTCACCCCTCCGAACCTGCGGTCGCGGGACGCGTATTCGATGCAGGCTGCCCACAGGTCGCGGCGGTCGAAGTCGGGGAACAACTTCTCCTGGTACACCATCTCGGCGTAGGCGGACTGCCAGATGAGGAAGTTGGACGTCCGCTGCTCCCCGGACGGGCGGAGAAACAGATCGACATCCGGCATGTCCGGCTCGTCGAGGTACCGGACCACGGTCGCTTCGGTGATCTTCTCCGGGTCGAGCTGTCCGGCTGCCACCCGCCGGCCGATCTCCTTCGCCGCGTCCGCGATCTCCGCGCGACCGCCGTAGTTGACGCACATGGTCAGGTTCATGACCGTGTTGTGCTTCGTCAACTCCTCGGCGATCTCGAGTTCCTTGATGACGCTGCGCCACAACCTGGGACGGCGTCCCGCCCACCGCACACGCACACCCATCTCATGCATCTCGTCGCGGCGACGCCGGATCACGTCGCGGTTGAACCCCATCAGGAAGCGGACCTCGTCGGGGCTGCGCTTCCAGTTCTCGGTGGAGAAGGCGTACGCCGACAACCATTCGACACCCATCTCGATGCACCCGCAGACTGCGTCCATCAACACGGCCTCACCGCGTTCGTGGCCCGCGGTACGAGGCAGACCCCGCTCCTGCGCCCAGCGGCCGTTGCCGTCCATCACCAGTGCGATGTGCCTCGGTACGAGTTCGGGCTGCAGGCCGGGCGGGCGGGCACCCGAGGGATGCGGGTCCGGTGGGCGGATCTGGCGTTCGGAGCTATGCGGAACTCGAGGTTCGCGTCGTCGAATCACGGTCCCCATCCTGCCTGACGGCATCCTCCGCATTCACCGCCCCGTGCGGACGGGCACGTTCGATCAGCGGAAGGGTGCGCAGCTGCCGCTCCAGGTGCCACTGCACATGCGCCGCGACGAGACCACTGGCCTGACTGCGCAGCGCACCGGACGTGTTTTCCGTACTCTCCCAGTCGCCGCGGAACAGCGCATTCATCAGATCGAGAACCCCGGGTGACGGGGTCGCCGCGCCGGGAGGCCGGCAGTGCACACACACCGCTCCCCCGGCCGACACATGGAATGCCCGGTGCGGGCCGGGCGCACTGCACCGGGCGCATTCGTCGAGAGCGGGCGCCCAACCCGCGAACCCCATGGCACGCAGCAGAAAGGCGTCCAGGATCAGCTCACACGGGCGGTCGTGCTCCGCGACCGCCCGCAGCGCTCCGACCGTGAGGCCATGCAGCCGGGCCGCCGGGGCCCGTTC
>NZ_JBAQEO010000313.1:0-2673 GCF_049286785.1 Rhodococcus sp. (in: high G+C Gram-positive bacteria)
TGGAGGCGACGGGCCGGGACCTCGCCGAGAAGAATCGGCTCTGCCCACCCAACCGGTTACCCGACACCCCGCTCGACTGGGTGCGCGGAACACTGATCGAGACGAACGCCGACTACGCGTGGTCGAAGGACCCGGACATCGCGGAGTGGCTCGAACGAGCCCGCCTCAACACCTCCCGTGGCCTGCGGCAGCGCAGTGACCAGCCCCAGGTTCGGGAGGCAATGACACGTTTCGCCCGGAACGTGCGACCGGGGCTCGCACACCTCACGGCACTGCTCGCTCAGGCGCGGTGAATCCGTGCGGCGGATCAAGCCCGACCCGACACTCATATACCCGCCGTGCACCGACGGGCGCATACGCTCGGTCCGTGGTGGTCAACCGAAGTCGCAAGGCCAGGAGCGCGCGCAAACGCAAGCGCCGGATGGATCTTGTCGAACACGACCTCAGTGACGAACAGTGGACCGCGCTGAAGGCCGCGTGGGGTGGCTGCGCGTACTGCGGCGTGGCCGACAAGCCTTTGCAGCGTGACTGCGTGCTGGCGCTGTCCCGCGGCGGGCGTTACACGCTCGACAACATCGTGCCTGCCTGCGCCTCCTGCAACGCCAGCAAGTGCAACGACGAAGTCACCGGCTGGCTGCGGCGCAAGCGGCTCGACGAGCGAGCCTTCCTGTTGCGCCAGATCGAGATCAGGGCCGACCTTGCGCAAATATCAGGGGGCGAAGTGGTCGATTCACTCTGAGCCGGGGCGTTCCGTGGTGGACGGGTCGGCGGGTGTGCAGACTGCGTCGGCTTTGGCGGTGAGGACCGCTCGCTCTCGTTCGTTTCCGGCCAGACGAGCGGCCTCGAGTAGCTCGGTGCGGGCCTCCTCGGTGCGTCCGAGCCTGCCGAGTAGTTCACCCCTTACGCTCGGTAGCAGGTGGTATCCGGCGAGTTCGCCGGCCGCAACGAGCTTGTCGACGTACTCGAGTGCAGGCTCCGGACCGTACGCCATCGATACTGCGGCCGCATGGTTGAGATCGACCACCGGTGACGGCGCCAGTTGCGCAAGCGCTTCGTAGAGAAGAACTATCCGCTTCCAGTCGGTGTCCTCGAACGTCGCTGCCCGTGCGTGACACTCGGCTATCGCCGCCTGCAATCCGTAGGGACCGCGGCCACGCCCGACCGCGTCGGACCGCGCCAGAGCCGCAAGTCCGCGCATGATCTGGGCACGGTCCCAGCGGGTGCGATCCTGATCGGACAACAGAATCGGCTCACCCGCCGGGGTCGTTCGCGCTCCGAATCTCGAGGCCGTGAGCTCCATCAGCGCCACCAGACCGTGCGCTTCCGGCTCCATGGGAACCAGTTCGGCGAGGATACGCGCGAGCCGCAGAGCTTCACCGCTGAGATCCGTACGCATCCATTCCCTGCCTGTGCTGGCCGCATATCCCTCGTTGAACACCAGATACAGCACGCCGAGAACCGCACCGAGGCGGCTCGCGAACTCGTCTCGCCCTGGCACTTCGAATGCCACCTTCGCCGCGGTGAGGGTCTTCTTCGCACGAACGATGCGCTGCTGCACCGTGGCGGTCGGAACCAGGAACGCCTTCCCGATTTCCTCGGTGGTCAGGCCACCCACCACCCGCAACGTCATCGCGACCTGTGCCTTGCGGCTCAGAACCGGATGGCACGCAATGAACATCAGTCGGAGCACGTCATCATCGATGCGATCGGGATCCCAGGCCTCGTCCTCGAAACGAGAAGAACCGTGGCCGAGTTCACGCGCCAGATGCGCGTACCGCTCGTCCAAACGCTCGCGCCGTCGCCACCCGTCGATGGCACGCCGCATCGCAACCGCCGTCAACCATGCTGCCGGATTGCGGGGCACGCCGGTGGCAGGCCACTGCTCGACGGCTTCGAGCAAGGCCTGCCCCGCAAGGTCTTCGGCGAGATCGAGGTCGCCGACGTTCCGCGTGAGTGTCGCAATGATCTTCGCGGATTCGATCCGCCACACCCCCTCGACGGCGCGAGCGCTCTCAGACGCCTGCCGCGCCGTCCCGTCAGCCACGACTCAGCCCACCACCGGACGGTCGGTACCCAGCTCCTCGCGCCAGCCCGCTTCCTTCTGGATGTACTCGTTGTTCTGATCGAACTCTTCCATTTCGGTCACCCGGCGCACCTCGAGCTTGGTGCCCGGCCCGAGCGGGCATCGCTTTGCCCACTCGACGGCCTCCGCCTTGCTTGCGGTCTGAATGATCCAGAAACCGGAGAACAGCTCCTTCGTCTCCCCGTACGGCCCGTCCGAGACCAGCGGCGTGTCGGAATCGAAGTCGACGACGAATCCTTCCTCCGGCGCGGCCAGCCCTTCGCCCGCGAGCAGCACACCAGCCTTGATCAGTGACTCGTTGTACCGACCCATCGCCGTGACGATCTCATCGAAATTCGCGTCCGCGGACCCTTCGATGGCCTGATCGGTTGCGCGCATCACCAGCATGTACTTCATGGGGTCTCCTTTGTCTCGGGACCTCCTGTTCGGTCCCTCTGCCTACACGTCGAACCGCACAGTGCTCGATCGACACACACCCGAAATTCCTTTTTTTCGAGCCGGTCGACCAGCCATCCGAAAACGAGATCATGATGCACCAGTGCATCGGAAGCCCCCGGCACGGCGCCCCGCGAGCCGGTTCAGCTCGCGGG
>NZ_JBAQEO010000314.1:0-4003 GCF_049286785.1 Rhodococcus sp. (in: high G+C Gram-positive bacteria)
GGTCCGAGCTCACCGAGGTGGGCGTCGAGGTGGCCGTCGACGGAGTGCTCGAGCCAGTGGAAGAAGGCGCCCCGCAGGTTCGGCTCCGCGGGAGGATCGACCGGCTCGAACGTGACGCCGAAGGCAGGCCGGTGATCGTTGACGTCAAGACAGCACGTTCACCCGTTACCAAGGACGAGGCGCAGCAACACGCTCAGCTCGCGGCGTATCAGGTGGCGGCGGCTGTCGGCGCCGTCGAGGGAGAACCGGCGTCGAAGCCCGGCGGGGCGCGCCTGGTGTTCGTTGCCAAGCCGCACAAGAAGGAGGGCGCCACCCAGCGGGTGCAGGCCCCGCTGTCGGACGAAGACCTCGAATCCTGGCTCGCCGTCATCCATGCGGCGGCCGCCGCTACGCAAGGTCCGCACTTTCTCGCCCGTGTCAACGACGGATGCAGGCACTGTCCCGTGCGGTCCAGCTGCCCGGCGCACGACGAGGGGCGACAGGTGACGTCCGAATGAAGATCCGAATCGACCCGGTGGAATTGGCGCTCGGACTGGGGCAGCATCCACCGACTCCGGAGCAGACGGCAGTCATCGCCGCGCCGCTCGGCCCCACGCTCGTCGTCGCCGGGGCAGGGGCAGGCAAGACCGAGACGATGGCGGCACGGGTGGTGTGGCTGGTGGCCAATGGATTCGTGGATCCAGAGGCGGTGCTGGGTCTCACCTTCACGCGCAAGGCCGCTCAGCAGCTCACGACCCGGATCCGCATGCGCCTGACGCGGTTGGCGGGGTCGGACCTGCTGCGGAGTGTCGATCCCGGTGGGGAACTGCGGTCGCGGATCCTCGCGGGCGAACCCGAGGTGAGTACCTACCACTCGTATGCGGGGCGCCTGCTGTCCGAACACGGCCTGTTGTTGCCGATCGAACCGTCCGCGACGCTGCTGACGGAAACGGAACTGTGGCAGCTTGCCCATCGGGTGGTCAGCTCCTGGGACGGCGACCTCGACACCGACCGGAACCCGGCGTCCGTCACCGAGGCCGTGCTGGCATTGTCGGGCCAGCTGGCCGAGCATCTGGTGGAACCGGACGATGTCCGGGAGGCGCACACCGAACTCGACAAGCTCGTGCACACACTCCCGGCCGGACCGCGGCAACGCGGTGGCCCGGGGAAGGAACTGCTCGACATACTCGACACCCAGCAACGGCGGGTGGAGCTTCTGCCGCTGGTGGCGCGTCTTGCGGAGACCCTCCGGCGGGAGGGGGCGCTGGACTTCGGAAGCCAGATGTCGCTGGCAGCCCGGGTGGCCTCGGACCATCCCGAGGTGGGGCACAGTGAACGACAGCGTTTCCGGGTGGTGCTGCTCGACGAATACCAGGACACCGGGCACTCCCAGCGGGTGCTGTTGTCCTCCCTGTTCGGTGGCGGACTCGACGGTGATCTCGCACTGACGGCAGTGGGCGATCCCATGCAGTCGATCTACGGCTGGCGTGGTGCGTCGGCTGCCAACCTGCCCCGGTTCACCACCGACTTCCCGCTGCCGGACGGCCGGCCCGCTCCCACATTGGAACTGCTCACCAGCTGGCGCAATCCGCCGGAGGCGCTGGCGTTGGCCAATCTGGCCTCGGCACCGCTGCGTGAACGGGGCGTCGCGGTCAGCACGTTGCGTGCGCGCCCGCAGGCCGGTGGCGGGGACGTGCGACTGGCGTTGACGAACGACGTTGCACAGGAACGGGAATGGCTGGCAGACCGGATCGCCGAGCAGTACGCAGACGCACGCTCGCGGGCAGTGGATCCGCCGACCGCGGCGGTGCTGATCCGGCGTAATGCGGACGCCGCCCCCATCGCGGAAGTGCTGCGCTCCCGGGGACTGCCCGTGGAGGTGGTCGGACTCGGCGGACTCCTCCACACTCCGGAGGTTGCGGATGTGATCGCGATGCTGCGAGTGGTGGCCGATCCCATGGCGGGCAGCGCCGCGGTAAGGATGCTCACCGGAGCGAGGTGGCAGATCGGGGCTGCAGACCTCACCGCGTTGTCGCGGAGAGCCTCGGAACTGGCCATCGGAACCGGATACGGCACTACGGGTGCGGTCACCGATCCCGCCGCCCTGGCCGATGCGGTGGGCGCGACCCTGCCCGGCGAGCACGCCGAACAGGCAGGGCTGGCAGATGCACTGGCGGATCCCGGCCTCGCCGAAGGTTATTCGAAGGTGGGGTACGCCCGCATCACCGCCGTCGCGAGCGAACTGGCGTCGTTGCGGGAGCGGATCGGCCAGCCGCTCACGGAACTCGTGGCCGAGGTCGAGCGTGTTCTCGGCATCGGAATCGAGGCGCAGGCCCGTACAGGTGGCGCTGCGCGGGGAAGCGTGGGACGGGAGCATCTCGACGCGTTCGCCGACGTGGTGTCGGGATACGCCAACCGCTCGTCCGCCACCCTCACGGGACTGCTGGCGTTCCTCTCGGCTGCCGAGTCGGTCGAGAAGGGCCTGGCGTCAGGGGAGGTCGAGGTGGCTCCGCACCGGGTCCAGGTGCTCACCGTGCACTCGGCGAAGGGACTCGAGTGGGAAGTGGTGGCGGTGCCGCACCTCACCGCCGGAGTATTCCCCTCGCGGACGGCGTCCGGGTCGTGGCTCGGTGCGGTCGGCGAACTCCCGCCGTCACTGCGCGGAGACCGGGGACATCCGGGGGAGAACGGCGACGGGATACCAGTTCTCGACCTCGGCAACCTGTACAACCGCAAAGACCTCGAGAACGCGGTGAAGACACACAGAGCGGCCCTGGCGGCACGCACACTCGACGAGGACCGGCGGCTGTTCTACGTGGCCCTCACGAGAACCGAACGGGTTCTGCTCGCCTCGGGCCACCACTGGGCCGAGACCGGTTCCGAACCGAAAGGCCCGTCCGAATTCCTGACGGAATTGCACCAGGCCGTCACGGACGAAGCGCGCGAACGGATCGGTGTGGTCGACGTCTGGGCCCCCGCTCCCGGTCCGGACGACCGGAATCCGTTCACGGGCACCCCCAAATCGGCGGTGTGGCCCCATGATCCTCTGGGCCACCGGCGTGCGGCGATCGAACACGGAGCGGAACTGGTCCTGGCCGCATTGCAGGGTGATGTGGCGGAGCGGGGGCCCGAAGGGGACGACTCCGACAACTGGGCGGCCGACGTCGACGCATTGCTCGCGGAGCGGGAGGCGCGCGCGAATGCCCGGACCGAGGTGGTCCTGCCCGCGCAGTTGTCGGTGAGCCAGCTCGTGGAACTCGAGGCCGACCCGGACGCGTTGGCGGCGCGGTTGCGACGTCCCCTGCCGTATCCGCCCAATCCGCTGGCCCGGCGCGGCACCGCCTTTCACGCGTGGGTGGAACGCCGGTTCGGCGCTACCCGGCTACTGGACCTCGACGAGCTGCCGGGCGCCGCCGACACCGGCGCCGGTCCGGAAGCCGACCTGGTCACGCTGCAGGACGCGTTCCTGCGGACGTCGTGGGCGCACCGCAATCCGGTGGAGGTGGAGGTGCCCTTCGAGACGTCGCTTGCCGGGACGGTGCTGCGAGGCCGGATCGATGCGGTGTTCGTCGATTCCGACGGGGGGTGGACCGTGATCGACTGGAAGACCGGTGCGGAGCCGAGTGCGACCAACGAGAAGGCCGTGGTGATGCAGCTCGCGGCGTATCGGCTGGCCTGGGCCGAACTCATGGGTGTGTCGATCGACAAGGTTCGTGCCGCGTTCCACTATGTGCGCACAGGACGGACGATCGCGCCCGAGAACCTCCCGGACGCAGACGCCCTGGCCCGGCTGATTCGGACCGCAGGCGCGGCAGAGCGCGATGCCGCGACTGTGGAGGCAGAAGGGCTCAGGCCTGACGGCGCACCTTCAACGCCTCGGTGATCAACGGAATCTGCATCGGAAGCCGAACCAGTGCAACGGCTTTCCGGGCCTTCGTCGTCCGGGGGTTCGTCAGCCAGTCCACCGCCATCCGAATGTTGGCGGGAAACACGGCGATGAGCAGCGCCGCCGCGAGCCCGCCAC
>NZ_JBAQEO010000315.1:0-5314 GCF_049286785.1 Rhodococcus sp. (in: high G+C Gram-positive bacteria)
GGTGCACCCTCGTCTCACCTCGGCGGACGGTCTTGGCGGTGAGGTCGACGGTGAACGAATCCGTCACCACCATGGGCTCGCTCGTGTCGGTTGCGGCGACCGTCGACATACATGGTGAGAACCACGACCGACGGTCTTCGCCCACCGGTTCAGCGGCCCAAGTCCAAGGGCTGGATTCGCAACGACGGGCCCTGCTCCAACTCGCCCCCGAACTCCAGACCGCGTTGCGAACGGAGAACGCCCGCTTCCTTCCACCGGCGGGCGATCGTGGCGGTCCCCTCATGTGGCCCTGTCGAGCCGTGCCCGGCACCGCGACAAGAACACAAGTCCGCGGTCGTGCTGCCGCGTGCTCCGCCAACCGGCACCAACCCCTACCTGCCAGGCCGGCACCACATTCGGTGCGGCGCCGACGATCCGCTCGTCTCTTCGATTCTCGCGCAGACCATACCGCCGATGGCCGGGAAGATCTGTTGCGACGGGATACGCGTCGCGACATGCGGTTTCGTCCGGAAAGGCGAGCCCGGTCCCGGTCGCCGGACAGCTACGTGTCGATGCCGAGTGGTGACTCGGCGGTGGGCGGGGCCGGGTGGTTGTTGACGACATGCTTCCACCAGGAATCGAGCGGGCTGGGTTCGGGCCACACGATCGTCTCCTCGTCGAGCGACGATGCGATCTCGCCCGGTCTGCTCGAACAGACCTCGGTATCACGCACGATCCCTCCTGCCGCGTCAGCTCGCGTGCGCGTGGCGGCGTGGGGGAAGCTGGGTGATCAGCTGCTCCCATTCGTCGAACCGGACGGCGTCGGAGCGGCAGCAATGCGGTGAGGATCCGGCGGCGAGGTCGACCAGGCTCCGGGCGGCACCGAGGACGGTCAGGTGATGACGGCGGGATACGTCGAGGAGTTCGTCGAATGCCTGGGCGTCGCTGCAGCCGCGGGCGGCGATCAGGATTCCCTTCGCGGTGGCGAGGAGTTCGCGACCGTCCGGGCGCCGGCGGGGAATCAGGCGCGTCGGGCCGGGAACCGGGGTGAGGGGTGCTGCGGTGGTGTCCTCGATCATGTGGGGTGCTCCTTCGCTCTCGTGCATCGGCCGGGACCTGCCGGTGTGCCGACACATCCCGATCGAACGCGAATGTGATTCACGTCACTGTCGATGCCCGTTTAGTTCTAGCACACGACACCGCGCCCGCCATCACCACAAACGTCCAGGTAGAGGCGACCATCTGCGCAGGTGGCACGGGCCGGTGGTGGTGCTATAGAACCGAAACAGCGAGACAATTTTGTGACCTGAACCACACATGAACGTTACTTCGAGACCCGATTACATCGACTTGACCATCAGTTCCGGGGAACCGGTCCGCGCAGGGCCCCGGTTTCGGGAACGGTAAGACCTCCCATTTTGTTGCCGATGACGCCGACCGATGCACTGCTTCTGCTCGGTGAGTCCCACTTGTTCGGCCCAAATCTCGGGTACTCCGGTGTGATGGTGTCGGAGCGAGGGCTCAGCGCCGCGATGTTCGGCGAGGTCATGACGTACTTCGGTACCGAACACGAACACGAACTCGAACACGAACTCGACCCCAACTCCACCCGCCGCGCCCGGCTCGCTGTTGCTGCACACACCCACGCCGCGGACTGCCGAACCCTGCTGTCCATCCTGGGAATCCTGCCGGAGCCCGACACCCCTGCTGATCCGTAACATCTCGTACCCCCGGGAGGGGACCGCATCCGGCGGCGAACCGGCACCACGGCCCACCCTGCCGCTCGTCTCGACTACCCGCCCTGGGTGGCCCCCCATCATCGCCGGCAGTCGGTCCCACCTTCGGCACGCCCTGCCCGCCCAGCGGGCGTGGGGCACCACCACGTTCTCGTCGATCGGATCGTTTGTCGCGCCCGAGTCCGTCGACCACCGTGCAGTATGGTGCCGTCCAGCAGCGCCTGATACGCGTGGTGAACGTGACCGTGCCACAGCCGCTTCGGATTCCCACATCGACGATTCGGCGCAACCGGATCCGGTTCCGCTCCGCGCACCGCGCCATGTGTGAGTCGCAATGAGTGCTCGGGGTCCGCGCCGGGTGCCGACACAACGATCCGCATCGCGACCGCGCCCGCGACGCTACTGGCCCGGCGGCTATTGTCGTGCCGCTTCGTTGGCTCGGCTCGGCCAGCGGGGCCGCCATCTCGTGCAGGGCTGGGGGCGGCAACGAGTATCGCGAACGCCTGCTGCTCGGAGAGCTGATCTCGTTGCATGAGAATTCTCTCGGCCATAGCGATGACATCGCGCAGGTGCAGGCCCTGATGCCATTCGGTTCCCTGTACCGAGCCACCTGGTGCCGCGGTCGGCGCCAGTTCCTGGACCAGGGTGTCCGCGGAGGCGGGCAGCGGCGATCGGGCGGGGACCGGACCGATGACCGTGCGCGGGGCGGCTGTGGTTCCGCCCGGTGAGGCGTACCCGGAAAACACCGGCATCCGGCACCGGCATCGGTCACAATTGCCTCCGGAAGCACGCGTTGCCGCAGCACCCCGGCAACGTCGAATCCATTCTCGCCGAAGGGAAGTCCGGACCGGAGAGACCCGATGCCCGTTTCGCCCCACACATCGTTGCGCCGCGTCCAGGATCGCACCACCGACCTGCGCCGAAGGTTGGATACCGGCGACAACACCGCAACCCTGACCGCGTGTCTGCGCGACGAACCCGTCGACCACCGGTGGCTCACCACCTACCATCGACTCACGCACGACCTGCTCAGGGCGGTCGACCACGCCCGTCCCCCCAGGGAGCCGCACGAAACGCCGACGCCGAGCGGGCACCGCCGGCCCGACCGTCGATGAACGACGACCAGCGCCGGGCGCTCGAACGAGTACACGACGCCTGCGCGATGCTGCACAGTTTCCTGACCACCCACCCGAGCGACCGACCCCCGGAACGGGTCCGATCCGTCACCTTCGCGCAACTCACCGACGACCTCCTCGACGCCGTCACCGCAGCAGAGACCGCCGGTGTCCCCGAACATCGCATCTTCGACAGCATGCATGCGACCACAACCTGCTGACCAGGACCGTCCGACCGACCGGGCACGAACCGGGGGTCTCCGAGTTGGGTACCTGTAGTCGGGCACCGACACCCAACCCGCCCATCAGCACGAGATGACGCAAGGAACCGGATTTCTTTGGACCGGCGCCCTTGCCGATCGTCGGCGGCTCGACCCGCCTGACAAGAGTGCATCATGCAAGCACCGAAAATGCTGGTATGCCTGCACCGAAGAAGTACGACTGGCGACCGGGACACTCCGCCCACCTACTCGATGGAAACGGCACCCACACTTCCAACTCGGCCGAACCAGGATCAGGGCGTTACGGCACGCGACGAGACCGGGGAGCGGCGGCCACCGACGGACACGGAGGCCAAACATCGCACCCGGGCCAATGCCGAAGCATCACGGATCCGGCGGCGACGTCGAATCCCTTTGCACCCCATACGATCAACGTCTGACGGTACGGCCGCGGGATCGGGGTTCACCGGGTGGACAACCGGTGACGGTCACGCTGCACCGCCGTCATCCGCCGGCGGAGATGCGAGATGCCCCCGGGCGCCAGTCGATGACGAACTAGATTCGGTTTACCCGGCCTGTGGCTGACCCCGACCACACCTCGGCCTCGCTCCCGCCGTCCTCGTAACGGTCGATCCGGACTATGCCCGCCTGAGATGCTGTGGGCCGGTGGGTCTCATTGATCGCCTGAAAATCCGAGTCGAAGATTCTGTCGCTCGATGTTCCGTTGCGCAGAGTCACCTTGTACTTGGGCATGGCCTGCAATATGCCACCGCCGGGTACCGTTGCGCAGCACTATGCGGGTCCGATCCACGACAATCGACGAGGTTCGCCCGAACGCCCCCGGGCCGACCAACTCGACCACTCGAGGCGACCAGGCTCGTCATCGGCATTGCGCCCGAGACGCTCATATTCTGTCTCGAGTTGGGTATCGGATGGTCCTACCTCATGGCGGCGAGGAACGCCGCGGACGCGAGGACGCCGGGGTGGACGGTGAAGTTCGCGACCGCGGAGCCGACCAGCGCTAGCGGCACGCCTACCACCCACCAGAGGATTCGGTAGACACTCATGGGATGTATTCCCTTGCAGAGATGGGGCTTTGAGTGATGCGGACCGCCCTGGACCCGTGGCGTCACCGAAACGAAGATGACGAACGGTGAGCGTCATGGGTCCCCGAGTCGGGGTTTCCATGATGAGGTCGCGGGTCCAGTTCTGCGTGCGCCATGGGGTGGGTGCTACCGGCGATCGCGCCCTCGACGAGGCGTAAGTTCAACCCGCACACCACGTCCAGGTGGTCTCGGGCGACGAGGTGAAAGGGGCAGCTGCGTAGGTCGATACGGCCGTCGTCGTCGATCTGGGGCAGGTAACCGCAGCCGCGCAGCCCCACCAGGAGATCTCCCCCGGCGTCGCGGCGGCCCGCTTGCCGGCGTCGACTGCGGCCTCGTTGACCGCCGCCCGCACCGTTCCGCTGGTGTCCTGTTCCACCGAGGAAACGAGCAATCGGGCGAGCACTCGTAGTCCCGCGGCGGCACGCTGAGGGTCATTTCTCTCGTGGCCCGGGTGTAGAGCTTCGCCGGGCGTCCGGCGCCGGGCCCGCCGCGGCCGGGCGGCCGCTGGTAGCTGACCGTCAACAGTTCGGCGTCGGCCAGCTTGTCGAGGTGATAGGCCGCGAGCGTCCGTCCGACGTCGACGGCGGCGGCGGCCTGCTCGCGCGAGACCGGTGCGTCGCTCTCGGTCACGTACTCGTACAGCCTGCGCCGCAACGGGTCGTCCAGGGTGCTCAGCGCCGCCAGAACCGCCGGCGCGGCGGATCGGGATGTGGACATACCCCGACTCTAACACCAAAATGTATTGACAAATAGGCACGGCGGGAAGATTCTAAAAATAGTTCCTATTACTTTTACAAAGGAGTTCCGTGATGACCGCTCCCACACCTGACTCGTCGGCGACCGCACACACACCCGGGAAGGCCCTGCAACGCGCTCGCAGTGACCCCGCCTATGGCGCGTTCCTGTTGCTGCGGATCGGATTCACCGTGCTCCCGATCGCCATGGGCGTCGACAAGTTCACGAACGTGCTCACCACCTGGGAGGACTACCTGGCGCCGTGGATCGTCGACCTCAGCCCCCTCAGCGCGCACCAGACCATGCTGGTGGTCGGGGTGATCGAAATCGTCGCCGGGATCGCCGTCGCGGTCAAACCACGATATGCGGCCTACATCGTCGCCGCCTGGCTCGCCGGCATCATCGTCAACCTGCTGAGCTAT
>NZ_JBAQEO010000316.1:0-17944 GCF_049286785.1 Rhodococcus sp. (in: high G+C Gram-positive bacteria)
GTCAAGGACTGGGCAAGGGCGCCCCGCTCGAGCACCGATATCTCTCCGGCGGAACGCAGAACGAGATCTACGAGCTCACCCGGGAAGACCTTCGCTGCGTGATCCGGATTCCACCCCCGGAGGCTCCGGCGGGCCGCGACAAGGGCATCCTGCGGGAGTGGCAGATCATCTCGGCGCTCGAGGGCACCGATGTGCCTCACACCGAGGCGATCGCCGTGTGCGATGACGCCTCGGTGCTCGGCCGGCCGTTCTATCTCATGGGGTTCGTCGACGGCTGGTCTCCGATGGACAACAGGAACTGGACGCCGCCCTTCGACACCGATCTCGAGGCGCGGGCCGGGCTCGGCTACCAGTTGGCCGAGGGCATCGCACTGTTGTCGAAGGTGGATTGGAAGGCCAAGGGCCTGCAGGACCTCGGACGCCCCGACGGATTCCACGAGCGTCAGGTCGACCGCTGGATCGGCCTCTTCGAAAAGATCAAGGGCCGCGAGCTCGAGGGCATCGAGGTTGCCACCGAGTGGCTACGGAACCACAAGCCGCTCGACTTCGTCCCCGGCATCATGCATGGTGACTACCAGTTCGCCAACGTCATGTTTCAGCACGGCACGCCGGCGAAGCTCGCCGCCATCGTCGACTGGGAAATGGGGACGGTCGGAGACCCCAAGCTCGACCTCGCCTGGATGCTCGAGGGCTGGCCGGCGGACACCAGCGCCCCGGAAGCCGCCACCTCCAGCTATGTCAACCTGCAGGGCATGCCGTCGATGGAGCAGCTGGCAGGGCACTACTCCGAGATCTCCGGGCGCCAGATCGACGACCTCGACTACTACCGGATCCTCGCCAAGTGGAAACTCGCGATCATCCTCGAGCAGGGCTTCCAGCGCGCCGGTGACAACGAGAAGCTACTCGCGTTCGGTCCCATCGTGGCCCAGTCGATGATCGCGGCCGCCGAGCTCGCGGAGACAACGGAGTACAACTCATGACGGACGGGGCCGACGAGCTCGTACGCGAGCAGCGCGGACCGATCCTGATTCTCCGTCTGAACCGTCCCGATGCGCGTAACGCGTTGACCGGCAGCCTGATGCGCGACCTCGGTACCGCTGTCGTCGAAGCCGAAGCCGATCCGGAGATTCGCGTCATCGTCCTCACCGGCGCCGGCGACCGCGCATTCTGCTCGGGCATGGATCTGCGTTCCTTCGCGGAAGGCGAGGGCGGCTTCACGTCCGAGGGTTACGCCCGGCTCGCGGCGGGGCAGCTGACGATCCCGGTGGTCGGCGCCGCCAACGGCACCGCCATCGGCGGCGGTCTCGAACTCCTCCTCGGTTGCGATGTGCTCGTCGCGTCCTCCGCGGCAAAGTTCGGTTTCCCCGAGGTGAAACGTGGCCTGTTCCCCGGCGGCGGCGGCACATCCATCGGGACGAGGATCCCGCTGAACATCGCGTTGGAGATGACCCTCACCGGCGACTTCGTCACCGCCGATCGCGGCTACCAGCTCGGGTTGGTCAACGCCGTCGTGGACCCGGACCAGGTACTGGAGACCGCGCTGGGATACGCCGAGCGGATCGCCGCCAACGCTCCCCTCGGGCTGGCCGCGTGCAAGGAACTCGTCCGCCTCACAGTGTCCGATCCCGCACGCGCGGCCGGGCGCCTGGGCGAGTGGCAGTCCGTCGTGTTCAGCAGCGACGACGCCAAGGAGGGCGCCGCGGCATTCATCGAGAAGCGCACACCGAACTGGCAGGGCAGGTGATCTGACGATGCGTGCCGCAGTCTGCTCCGAGTACGGTCCTCCCGAGGTCGTCCGGATCGAAGCGCTTCCGTCGACCCCGCTGGAAGCAGGGCAGGTACGGATCCGGATCGGCGCAGCGGCCGTCAACTTCTCGGATGTGTTGCTCATCGCCGACAAATATCAGGTCAGCGTGCCACCACCGTTCACTCCCGGCAGTGAGTTCGCCGGCGTCGTCGGCGACCGGGTCACCGGCACCGGGTTCGTCGGTGCGTTCGCCGAGGAGGTGATCGTTGCCTCCGACAAACTCACCCTCACCCGGATCCCGGACGGCATCGATGCACGGGTCGCCGCCGCGTTCGGTGTGGCGCACCGCACCGCGTACCACACGCTTCGGTCGGTGGCGCGCCTTGCGCCCGGCGACGAGTTGATCGTTCTCGGCGCCGGCGGCGGTGTCGGCCTTGCCGCGGTTCAACTCGGCATCGCTCGTGGTGCGTCCGTCACCGCGGTCGCATCGAGCACCGAGAAGCTCGATGTGGCTGCGTCCTACGGTGCCCGCCACCTGATCAACCACCGGTCCGGGGATCTGCGTGCTGCGCTGCGGGAAGTACTCCCCCGGGGGGCCGATGTGGTTGTCGACCCGGTGGGAGGCGACCTGTCCGAACCCGCACTCCGCGCGCTGCGCCCGGGCGGCCGCTTCGTCACGGTCGGGTACGCGTCCGGCGTCATCCCTTCGATCCCGCTCAACCTGGTACTCGTCAAGGGTGTACAGATACACGGGTTCCAATTCAAGGACATCGCGCCGGATGAATTCCGCCGCAACGAGATCGAACTCACCGATCTGCTCGTCTCCGGGGGTGCCGTCCCCCACATCGGAGCCACCTTCCCGCTCGACGAGGCAGCCGGCGCCTTACGTCACGTCGCCGACGGCCTGGCCATCGGAAAGGTCCTCATCGACCTCGAGACGTAACGGTCGCGGGGTAACAAGACCGAGGGGCAACAACACCGAATGGCAACAACACCGAATGGCAACAACACCGAATGGCCCGATGCGTATCGCATCGGGCCATTCGGCATCCTGCTACTAGCTTGCGGAAACGAGAGTTCCACCACCCGAAACCCGGCGCAGCCCACCGTTACAGAAGGTCTCGGTGGCACCGACCGAATCGAGCTCGACGGAGGCGGCGACCAGGGCTTGAGCCTTGAATGCCCGTGCAGCAGCGCTCAGCCGATGCTGCATCGAACTGTAGTTCTGGGCGAGTTCGGTGGGCAGCGAGTCTCCCCACAGCGTGACTACCTGACCCGAGTCGAGGGTGTCCAGTACCCGCTGCCGCACCCGGGGGTCGGCTCGATACAGATCCGCGGCAACCGCGATCGCCTGCGGTCGCAGGTCCAAAGCCTGCGAAGCCAGCGCCGATTCGAGATCGACGGTGGAGGCGCCGAGGATGTGCAGTGGCCGGGCATCCGCGTGGTCGGCGACCATGGCGGTGACATCCCAGCCGGCCATCACCTGGTCGAACAACCAGCCGCCGGCGTAACGCACCACTTCGGCCACGCTCGGCGCCGCCAGAAAGAGCCGGCGCCTCAAAGTGTGCCTGCGGGCGTGAGCTGTCGTGTAAGCGACTGTGTGTACTCCGCAAAGACCTCGGTCAGCGGAATCGAAGGATCGAGCAGCCATGAGGTTTCCATTCCTTTGAGAAAGGCGACAATCTCTACGGCCTTGACGGCCGAGTCCAGGTCAGTGCGGTACCGGCCGTCCCGTTGACCGCGGCAAATGCCCGCAGCCACCGTGTCGAGCGCGGTCCGGTACCGACTGACTAGGCGGTCGTGCAGGGGAGCATCCGGATCGAGGTTCTCAAGCAGGAGAACCGCGAAGATGCCGACGAGTTCGGGAGACCGCTCGAACCGTGCGGCAACCCCGCCGATCTGCTCGACGACGTCGCCGGACCGGTCGCTGTGGATGTCGTCGTCGATGTCGCGGGCGTCGAGGACAGCATTGAGCAGCTGTTCCTTGGAAGTGAAATGATGCAGCAGACCCGCCGGGGTGACCCCGGCCTCCCGCGCGATCTGCGCGAGTGTCGTGCTGCGCCACCCATGACGTGCGAGCAGGCGCTGTGCCACCTCGAGGATCCGCTGCTTACGGTCCTCACCCTTGGCGAGGAGCGTGGCATAAGGACGCTGACCGGACACCGAACTCCCTTCGAACCAACCTAGTGAACACACAGTAGGTTGGTTTTCCCGGCGTGACAAGAGTCACATCGAAGTAATTTTAGTGAGCGGGCTCACAGGCCCAGGGACTTGGCGATGATCACCTTCATAACCTCACTCGTCCCGGCATAGATGCGGGCCACACGCGCGTCCGTGTAGAGGCGAGCGATCGGATACTCCGTCATGAAGCCGTAGCCGCCGAACAGCTGAAGGCACCGGTCGACTACCCGGGCCTGCATCTCGGTACAGAACAACTTGACCCGTGCCGCGTCGGCGCCGGACAGCTCACCGTCGACGAGGTCGAGCACCGCGCGGTCGATCATCGTCTGGCCGGCTTCGATCTCCGCAGACATGGCGGCCAGCTCGAACTTCGTGTTCTGGAAGGAAGCGACGGGCGTTCCGAACGCCTTCCGTTCCTTGACGTACTCGATCGTGGTCGCCACCGCCGACCGCGCCTGGGCCACCGACCCGACCGCCACCGTCATCCGTTCCTGCGGGAGATTGCGACCGAGGTAGCCGAAGGCAGCGCCCTCCTCGCCGAGCCGGTTGACCACCGGCACCCGAACGTTGTCGAAAGACAACTCGACGGTGTCCTGCACCTTGCAGCCCATCTTGTCGAGAATGCGCCCGCGCGTGAACCCCGGCATGCCGTCCTCCACAACCAGCAAGGTCAAACCAGCTCGCCGATTGTCCGGGTCGGTCGAGGTCCGGGCCACGACGATCACCAGATCGGCCAGCAATCCGCCGGTGATGAACGTCTTCGCGCCGTTGAGGACGTACTCGTCACCGTCGCGCACCGCCGTGGTGCGAACTCCCGCCAGATCCGACCCCGTGCCGGGCTCGGTCATCGCGATCGCCGTCAGCAACGTGCCCGCGGCCAGACCGGGAAACCAACGATCCCTCTGTGCCTCGTCCGCGTAGGCCAGAAAGTACGGGAGGATGACGTCGAGTTGGGTGCGCACCGTACTCAATGTGACCAGAGCACGCGCCGCCTCCTCCTGAAGGATGACGTTGTACCGGTAGTCGGGCAACCCCGCTCCCCCGTACTCCTCGGGAATGGCGGTACCCAGCAGCCCGAGGGAGCCGAGCTGCTCGAAAATCGCACGCGGCATCCGGCCGGCCTTCTCCCAGATCGGATAGTCCGGAACGACACGCTTCTCGATGAAATCCCGGGCCAGCTTGCGGAAAGCCTCGTGATCTGCCGTGAACACTTCTCGTCGCATGATGATTCCCTCCTCAGACTGCCAGCTCGAGGAGAGTGGCGTTGGCCGTGCCGCCGCCCTCGCACATGGTTTGCAGGCCGTAGCGAATCCCGTTGTCCCGCATGTGGTGAACCATCCGGGTCAGCAACGCTGCGCCCGAGCCGCCCAGCGGGTGGCCGAGCGCGATCGCGCCGCCCAGCGGATTGAGCCGCGCCGGATCCGCCCCGGTCTCGGCGAGCCACGCCAACGGAACCGAAGCGAAAGCCTCGTTCACCTCGAAGACACCGACCTCGGACAGGTCGACCCCAGCCTTCCGAAGTACCTTCTCGGTTGCGGGAATCGGACCGGTGAGCATGAACACCGGATCGGCGCCCGTGACCACACCGGATCGGTACGTGACGATCGGGGTCAGCCCCAGCTCACGCGCCCGCTCCGGTGTCGTCACCAGCAGTGCGGCTGCGCCGTCGGAGATCTGGGAGGAGTTCCCCGCGTGGATCACACCGTCGTCGATGAACGCGGGTTTCAACGCCCCCAGCTTCTCGACCGTGCTCCCTCGCCGCACACCCTCGTCGGCTGCCACCATCCCTCCGTCCGTGGAGACGGGGACGATCTGGGCGTCGAAGGCGCCACTGTCCTGGGCGGCTGCCGCCCGTTCGTGTGAGAGAACGGAGAACTCGTCGAGCCGGGTGCGCGAAAGGCCCCACTTCTCTGCGATCATCTCGGCCGAGACACCCTGATTGAACGAGAAACCCTGGTAACGCGCAAGGGCTTTCGGACCGTACGGCTGGCCGGTGGAGCGGGCCGCGCCGAGCGGAACCCTGCTCATCACCTCGACTCCGCCCGCGACGACGACATCCTGCTGACCCGACATGACGGCGTGCACGGCGAAGTCCAACGCCTGCTGACTCGACCCGCACGCGCGGTTGACGGTGGTACCGGGAACGCTCTCGGGCCACCCCGCGGCGAGCACCGAGTAGCGACCGATGTTGCTCGACTGATCTCCCACCTGGGAGACGCAACCCCAGACCACGTCGTCGACGATTCCAGGGTCGATACCGGTGCGCTCGACCAGCGCACCGAGAACCACTGCCGACAGGTCGGCCGGGTGCACGCCGGACAATCCCCCGTTCCGCTTACCCAACGGGGTACGGACCGCCTCGACGATTACTGCTTCACGCATCAATTTCTCCTGCTTCTGAACTACTCATCGTTTCGAACGCCGGCCGAACTGCCGGCACGCTGCACTGCCCAGCGACCTGTGAACAGCGGTTCACGTTTCGCGGCGAAAGCGGCATACGCCTCCGACGCGTCGGCGGTGGCGAAGTTGACCATCTGCGCACGTGCCTCGTTGGCCAGCGCATCCCGCATCGTCCGGTCGGCGCCCTCGTTCAACAGCGCCTTGCTCTGGGCGAGCGCGACGGGAGGACCGGCCACCAGTCGCTCGGCGAGTTCGGCGACGTAGCTGTCGATGTCCTCGGCCGCCACCACCCAGGTCACCAGATTCAGGGCCCGGGCCTCCGCCGCGTCGATCATTTCCGCCAACAGCGCCAGCCGCTTGGCTTGCTGCAATCCGACCAACTTGGGCAGCAGCCACGAGCCGCCCAGGTCGAGAGACAGGCCGCGCCGGGCGAAGATCTGCGAGAATTTCGACTCCGGTGTGGCCACCACGAAGTCACATCCCAGCGCGAGATTCCATCCCGCGCCCACCGCCACCCCGGTCACCTTGGCGATCGTCGGCTTCGGCAGCTCGTGCAGCAACAGTGCCACATCGGTCAGGGCGCGCATCTTGTGCGTGGGATGACCGTTGGAGGATGCCGAGATGTCGCCACCGGAAGAGAAGGCCCCGCCTGCACCGGTGAGGACGACCGCCCGCACATCCGGATCCCTTCCGGCTGCGCCGAGCGAATCGCTCAGCGCCGCCCACAATTCCAGGTTGATCGCGTTCTTGCGCTCCGGCCGGTTCAGGGTGAGGGTACGAACGCCGTCGCGGTCCTCGGACAGCAGGACAGGACCTCCGGTCACAATGATTCCCCACTTCGCCTACCTGCCATCAGCGGTAAGCCGGTCCGATTGCGCCCTGCTCCCGCAGCCGGGCGATGTCTTCCTCATCGAGCCCGAGTTCGGAAAGCACGGCATCGGTGTGCTGCCCGAGCCCCGGAACCGCGGCCATCGGCGGGTCGTAGCCGGAGATGATCGGCGGCGGCAGCAACGACGGAATCGGACCCGCCGGCGTGTCGATCTGCCGCCAGCGATCCCGTTCGCTCAGCTGCGGATGCTCCAGCACCTCGCTGGGAAGGTTGTACCGCGAGTTGCCGATTCCCGCCGCATCCGCCGTCTTCTGCACATGAGTGAGGTCGTGCAGCGCGCACCACCCGCCGATCGCCTCGTCCAGCACCTCGCGGTGCTCCACGCGGCCCGAGTTCGTCAGAAACCGCGCGTCGTCAGCGAGGTCGTCCCGTTCCAGGATCTCCCGCGCAAGGCGCTGCCATTCCCGATCGTTGGTGGTACCGAGCACCACGGTCTGCCCGTCACCGGTCTCGTAGGCGCCGTACGGGGCCACCGCGGGCGAACTCATCCCGAGCGGTTGCTGATTCACCCCGGAGTGCCTGGTGAAGGTGAGCGGGTAGCCCATCAGCTCGGCCATCGTGTCGAACATGCTCACCGAGACCGAGGAGAGCGGCCCGACCCGGCCGGGGTCACGCTCCTTCTGCCACAGCAAGGCCAGGATCGACAACGCAGCATAGAGCCCCGACGAGATATCGGCTACCGGCGGACCGGGTTTGGCCGGCATACCGGGGAAACCGGTGACCGCACACGCACCCGACTCGGCCTGCACGAGAAGGTCGTATGCCCGCTTGTGGGAGAGCGGGCCGCCTGCACCATAGCCGTCGATCTCGACCACGATCAGCTCCGGGTACCGGGTGGCGAGCTCGGTGGGCGCGAGGCCGAGCCTAGCGGTGGCACCCGGCGCGAGATTCGACACCAACACGTCGGCACTGCCCAGCAACCGGTGCAACATCGCGATTCCGGAGTCCGACTTCAGGTCGAGCGTCACGGACTCCTTGCCCCGGTTGGCCCACACGAAATGCGCCGCAAGACCGTTCACCACATCGTCGTAGTCACGCGCGAAGTCGCCACCGCGCGGATTCTCGACCTTGATCACGCGGGCACCGAAATCGGCGAGCGTCTTGGTGCACATCGGAGCAGACACCGCCTGCTCCAAGGTCACGACGGTGATCCCCGCGAGCGGGCCGCCCGTACCGGGGGCCGCAGGTTCGGGGGACGCAGGTTCGGGGGACGCAGGATCGGGCATCACATCACCATGCCGCCGTCCACCGGCAGCACCTGCCCGGTGACGAAGGAGGCGGCATCGGAGGCGAGGAACAGGAATGCGCCGGCAATCTCCGCTGGTTCTGCCCAGCGCCGCAACGGGATACGGTTCAGCATCTGCTCGGCGAACTTCTCGTCCGTGCGAATGGTCTTCGTCATCGGGGTCGCGGCCAGAGGGGCCAGCGCGTTGACGAGAATATTCTTGCGCGCGAGTTCACGTGCCAGCGACTTCGTCAGACCGATGATTCCGGCCTTGGCGGCCGAGTAGTTCACCTGACCGAGCGTGCCGGTGATGCCAGCCGACGAGGTGACATTGATGATCCGTCCGGTGCCGTCGGTCGCCAGGAACGGCAACGCGGCCTGCGACAGGTGGAAAGCGCCCTTGAGGTGGATGTCGAGCATTCGTTGGAAGGACTCTTCCTGGAGGTCCTTGAACATGGCCGGAGCGGTGACGCCGGCGTTGTTCACCAGTATGTGGAGCACGCCCTCGGTGAAGCCGGCGGCCCGGGCCACCGCGGCATCGGCAGCCGCCCGGTCGCGAACGTCCAGCGCGAAGCTGTCGGCCTTGCCTCCCGCGGCGGAGATCCGCGCGGCGACAGCCGCAGCGGCATCCGGATCGACATCGGTGACGAGCACGGCCGCACCGGCACCGGCGAGCGCCTCCGCGACCGCCGAGCCGATGCCGCCGCCGGCGCCGGTCACCAATGCCGACCGTCCGGTCAGATCGAAGTACCCATTCTTCACGGCCATCAGTAGCTCCTCGGCATTCCCAAAGTGTGTGATCCCAGATAGTTCAAAATCATTTCCTGGCTGATCGGCGCGATCTTCATCACCCGAGCCTCACGGAAGTAGCGGGAGACGTTGTATTCCTCCGAATAACCCATCCCGCCATGTGTTTGCAGTGCGCGGTCGGCGGCGGCGAATCCGGCGTCGGCACAGAGGTACTTGGCGGTGTTCGCCTCGCGCCCACACGACTTGCCGTTGTCGTACAGCCACGTGGCCTTTCGCAGAACCAGTTCGGCGGCGTCCAGGTGGGCCAGCGAATCCGCGAGCGGGAACTGGATCCCCTGATTCATACCGATCGGCCGACCGAAGACTTCACGTTCCTTGCTGTATTCGACCGCCTTGTCGAGCGCCACCCGGCCGATCCCGAGCGCCTCGGCCGCGATCAGCATCCGTTCCGGATTCAAGCCGTCCAACAGATACCGGAAGCCCTGGCCTTCTTCACCGACACGGTCCTCGACGGGGACGTGAAGGTCGTCGATGAACAGCTCGTTGGAGGTGACCGCGTTGCGCCCCATCTTCTTGATCGGCCGGATATCGATCTTGGTGCGGTCGAGGTCCGTGAGGAACAAGGTCATACCGTCGGTCTTCTTTTCGACGTCGTCGTAGCGTTGAGTGCGGGTCAGCAGGAGAATCTTCTCCGACTCCATCGCCTTCGAGATCCACACCTTGCGCCCGTTGACGACGTAATGGTCACCATCGCGTCGCGCAAAGGTACTGATACGCGAGGTGTCCAGGCCTGCACCCGGTTCGGTCACGCCGAAGCACACATGCAGGTCACCGTTGACGATGCGGGGTAATGTCCGCTGCTTGAGCTCGTCGGATCCGTGCTTGACCACCGGGTGCATCCCGAAGATGGACAGGTGGATCGCGCTCGCTGCATTCATGCCGCCGCCGGATCGCGAGACCTCCTCGAGCAACAACGTCGCCTCGGTGATGCCGAGTCCGTGACCGCCGTATTCCTCCGGCATCGTGATTCCCAGCCATCCGCCGTCCGCGATGGTCTTGTAGAACTCCGTGGGAAACTGGTGCGCGAGGTCCTTCTCCATCCAGTACCGGTCGTCGAACTTCTTCATCAACTCGGCTACCGACTTCCGGATCAGTTCCTGATCCTCGGTCAGCTCGAAACTCATTCCGCCGGACACATCGATACCTCTGCTTTTCTCTCGTATTGCCGTCGGATTCGTTGCGGCGGTGTTCATCTACCGCCGGACCCGACCGTGCGTCCCGCTCTACGTCGTCGTGCTCTGTCCGGAGTCGACGATTCGGCTCAGTCGGACGCGGGTAATGCCTTGGCAGCCTTGATGGTCATCGGAGTGCCGTCGCAACTCAGCTCTCCCACCCCGGGGGACGTGCAGAGCAGTTCGAGCGTCTCGCTCGCGTCCACATACCGCTTGCCTATCAGCGTGACCGGATCCGTCACGGGCGGGGCGGAGGGGCGGCCGGCGGCGGCGGGTTCCATCGGGCTGCCGCCGCAGGTGATCACCGGCCTACCCGCGGCCGGCGCGCGCACGACGACGACCCGGGTGGTACATACCGTACTGGCGAGCTGTTCACCGGGTCGCAGGGGTGCAGGTGCGGTCATGATGAAACTCCCTTATCCACAACGCGGTCGGCAAACAGAGCGAGATCGAAGGACTGCCGGGCCAGCCAGAACCTGAGGAAGCTGGTGAGCGAGTAACGGAGGAACACAGCCCCGCCCACGACCGCCGCGGAGATCCCGATGAGCGCGATGATGATCGCGTCCCGCTGCTCGAGCGGATCGGAGGTGCCGTGCGACATGAAGTAGGCCACCACACCCAGCACCGGGCCCAGGACCATCAGCAACACGCCGAGACGGAGCCAGAGGCTCCCCCGCCCGGCCGACGGATCGGGAATCTTCAGTTCGTTCAGTTCGCGGGTGAAGCGATCCGCGCGGGTTTCGATCGAGGTCATACGGAACTCCCTAGGTAGAGGGCGGCGAGTTCGGTGCGTAACCCGCCGTCGGGGTGGCCTTGCTTTTCGATCCGGCCGCGCACCAGAACGGCCGCGTGGTCGGCGATGTCGAGAACTGCGGCGGCGAACTGCTCGACGACCAGCACTGCCACTCCCTGCCGGGCGATCTCGGCAACCTGTTCGTAGAGTTGGCCGACGATCAGTGGGGCGAGCCCCATCGACAGCTCGTCGAGCAGCAGTACCGCGGGATCAGTGGCCAGGCCGCGGGCGAGGGCGAGCATCTGCTGCTCTCCTCCCGACATCGTCCCGGCCGTCTGCGACGCACGCTTTCCCAGGATCGGGAACCGCGTGAACGCGATCTCCTCGATCTCTTCGCGGGAACGCCCCGTGAACGTCATCATCAGCAGGTTTTCCCGGACGGTCATGTTGGGGAACACACCGCGGCCTTCCGGGATCAGGCACACACCCGCCCGAGCCAGATCACGGGGTTGAATCCCGGTCACGTCCCGGCCGCCGAGCAGCAGTTGCCCGGCAGTGACGGGATGAACTCCGGCGGCGACCCGCAGCGTGGTCGTCTTACCCGCACCGTTCGGGCCGAGTAGGGCGACCACCTGGCCCGGGGAGACACTCAGATCGATGCCCTGCACGACGGTGATCGCATCGTAAGCAGCTCGAACGCCGCGCAATTCGAGTACAGGACTCATGCTTCCCCCAGGTATGCGGCCAGGACGGTCTCATCGCGACGGATCACATCGGGCGGGCCGACGGAGATGATCTTCCCGAGGTCGAGCACATACACCTGGTCGCACACGCTCATCACCAATTCCATGTCGTGTTCGACCAGCAGGACGGCCGTCCCTTCGTCCGCAAGCGCCCGTAGGAGTACCGAGAACCGTTCCGTTTCCTCGGGGTCCTGACCGGCAGCCGGCTCGTCGAGCAGGATCAGGCTGGGCCGTACGGCCAGCGCCCGCGCCACCTCGACCAACCTGCCCATGCCGGTGGACAGCGCATCGGCGGTGGTGTGGGCTACTTCGCCCAAACCGAGCCGATCGACGATTTCGTCGGCCACCGCGGCCGCCCTCCGGCGGTCGGGACCCAATTCTGCGGCAACGAGCAGGTTGTCGCGGACACTGAGCCTGCCGAAAAGTTCCAGACGCTGGAAGGTTCGGGCCAGGCCGTGCCGGGCTCGGCGGGCGGGTCCCGCACGGGTGACATCGCGCCCGTCGAGAAACACGCTCCCCTCCACCGGCCTGCGCAGCCCGGAGATGACGTCGAACAGTGTGCTCTTGCCCGCACCGTTGGGTCCGATCAAGCCGGTCACGTGGCCCCGCTCGGCGCTCAGAGCGACCCCGTCGAGCGCACGGTGGCCACCGAACGCCACCGTGAGTTCGGTAACTTCGAGCTGTGACGGCACGGTCAAGCACCTCCTCGTCCTCCGCAGTCCAGGGGCGTCGCACGCCCCACCACTCCACCGGGATCTCCGGTTCGGTGGGAACCGGCCGGTGCCGCGACTCTCCCCAGCTGCGCGCGGCCAGTACCCCGGCCACCGCTCCCACGACGAGCACGTACCCGTTGATCACGTCACCGAGGCGCAGGATCCACAGCAGCGCAATCCAGCCCACCAGCGCGGCCATCACGACCCGGTCCCGAAGAGCCGGTTCCCAGCGCTTGCGCAAACCGGGCACCACACCCTCGTTGAACGCGCCGGAACCGTAGGCCAGACCGGCCGCGGCGGGCAGCGTCTGCACAAGGTTCTGAGCCGCCGGCCACAGCGCCACTATCGCGTTGAACGGTCCGGCGATCATCGTTCCCGTGAAAAGGCCGTTACCCACGACACCGAGCCCGCCGACCACGGCAATCAAGAAGATCCCCAGTCCGGCAACGAAATTGAACTGGTCGGCCGAAACGGACTGCAACTGCATCCCGTACAGCGCCCCACCGAGTCCGGCGATCCCGGCCGCGATCGCGAACACCAGGACCTTCGTCAGCAGCAGGCTACCGCCGAGCGTCGCGAAGGCGGCCTCGCTGTCCCGCAGTGCGATCAGGCGGCGACCGAACCGGCCGCGGCGCAGCGCGGCCACGCCCAACGTCACCAGGGCGAGACAGACCGCAGCGAACACCGTCAGTTCCGCCGGTGTGTCCAGTTGGAATCCGAACAACTTGGGCCCGACCAGGTTCACCGAACCCTGGTCGAACAGCCTGATCTCCAGTCCGAACACGTCCACGGTCGGCAGCGAGAAGATCCATCGGTCGAGCACCACCGCGATGGCGGCGGTCCCGAGCGCCAGGTACACCCCGGAGAGCCGCAGCGCCGGTAGTGCGACGACGGCGCCCGCGACTCCGGCGACGACCATCGCCGCGACGATCGCCCACCATTGCCCGTTCGCACCGAGATGCGAACAAGCGATCGCACCGATTCCCGCCATGCTGAACTGGCTCAGCGAGATCTGGCCCGCGTAACCGACCAGCGGCACCAGCGAGAGCGCTATCACGCCGAAGGCGAAGATCTGCCCGTAGGTGATGAGATCCCCTTCACCCAGCACAGTGGCCAGGACGACGCCGAACGCCACGATCACACCGGCGAAAACGAACGTGCCACGGACCGACGGCAGCGGGACCTGACTGAGGTTGCGATCCCGCCCGCGGAGCCGCCCGTGCGGAAAGAGCAGCAGCGCGAGCAACAGCAGGATCGCGGGCGCAGCCAGCCGTAACCCCGGAAGGTATTCGTTCTGCGGCAGGTAGCCGGCCAGATAGGCCTCCATGCAGCCCACCACGACCGCACCCACGAACGTCATCGGCAGGCTCTTCAACCGGCCGAAGATCGCTGCGGCGTAGGCGCTCACGATGAGCAACGAGAGCTGGGTCGCGTCCAGCGAGACCATCGGTGCGATGAGGATTCCGCCGAGTGCCGCCAAGACCGTTCCCAGAATCCACGCGACCCGGTTCGCTCGGACCGGATCCGCACCGGTGAGTCCCACCAGCGCGCGGTCGTCGACGGTGGCTCGCATCTCTGCACCCGTGCGGGTGCGGAACATCAGGATCCGCAGACCGATCGCCACAGCGATCGCGACCACCATGGTGAGCATCTGGTGCCACGTGATTGTCGCCGCGCCGAGGTGGAGCGGTTCCTGTTCGGAGAAGAACGTGGGCAGCGACCGGGACGCATTCGGATCCCACACCCATCGAGAAATGGCGATCAGACCACTGAGCATGGCGATCGTCATCACCAGCTTCTCCGCCTCCCCGAGAGATTGGACGGGTCGCAGCATCCGCTCGACGAGCAGACCGAACGCCGGGGCGAGCACCAGCAGCACGGTGGCCACTGCCAACGGCACCGGCCACCCCCAGCCGACGCTGAGCTGCCAGTAGGAGAAGGCCGCGATCATGCCGGTCGCACCGTGTGCGAAGTTGAACACACCGGTGGTCGTGTAGGTGACCACCAGTCCGCTACTGATGATCGCGTAGATCGCGGCGGTGGTGAGACCGACGATCCCGAAGGTGATGAACTGTTCCATTACTTCAGGTCGCCCATGCTCTTGCCGACGTCGGCGAGTGTCATCGGCACGCCGTAGTCGTTCGTGTACTTGCGGGCCGGGATGTCGCAGCGGTAGAGGCCGTTGTCAGGGTTGAAATCGGCAGCCTCCCAGCCGGTGGACGTGGCCTTTTCGATGTTGAAGCAGGGCTGCGGCGGAATCGGGGCAGCAAGGTAGGACGCGGCGTGCATGCCGCCTCCTGTCCACGCCGTCTCCTTCAGTGCTGCGTCGTACACACACGCACGGGTGAGGGCGTCACCGCAGCTGGCCGCCGCCTTGGCGAACAGTAACCAGGCCGACATGGCCCGCTGCGCCGGAAGGGTGATCTGCGCATCCGGGGCGTACTTCTTGTACAGCTCCTTCAGTTTCGTGACCGTCGGCTCGTCGCTTTCCAGCGGCGCCATGCCACTGAGGTCGACGAGGTTGTTCTGGTAGTCGGCGGACTTACCCAGCAGCTCGATGAACTGATCGTTGTACGCATTGTTGTTGGCGTCGATCCAATCGAGCTTGTAGTTCATTCCGGTAAGTACGCCCTCGAGCTTTGCCAGGTCCTTCCACTGACCCATGAAGATCAGGCCCTTGACGCCCTTGCTCTTGATGGCCTGGGCGTAAGGAGTCCAGTCCGACACACCCATCGCCGGGAAGAAGTCGTTGTAGACGATCGTGGCGCCGGACGCTTCGAGGGTCTCGGTGTTCATGGCTCCGATGGTCTTGGTGACCGCGGAGTCCCCGTTGAGCATCCCGACGGCGGACTTCGAGTCGGGGAAGGCCTCCATGGACCACAGCCGGAAACCGTTGTAGTTGTCATAGCCCGGAATCTTGGCGGGTGAAGCGCTGAGCTCCAGGTCGGCGCCGGCAGCCCTTTCCTGGACGACCTGAGCCGGGAAGCTCGGCAGCAGGCAGTTCAGCCGTTCCTTGACACCCAGGCCGTCGAGCCCGGCGCCGCCGCCCACGAGGGCGAAGTCCTCACGGCAGGCTTCGATCATCCGCTGGCGCGGTTCCATCAGCTTCGCGTCGCGGGTGTTGGCAACGATCTTGCGGCCGCTGATACCGCCCGCCTCATTACACCAGGACGTGAAAACGTTTGCAGCGTCGACGAACTCGGAGTTCTTGGTGAAGCCGATGTCGGAGAAGACGCCGACCTGGATCTCGTCCGCGGTGACCCCTTGGGCGCTTGCGCTCGACGCCTTGCCTTCCTGGCACACGTCGGTCAGATCGCCGAAGTCCGCGGATGCGACCTCGGAGGAGGTTTTTCCTCCGCCACTTTCATTTTCGGTCTCGGTACCACTCTCGCTACGGCCGCCGCACCCGGCGGCGAGTAGCGCCACCGCGGTGAGGGCGACAACGATTGTTCGCTGTGGTTTCACGTATTTCCTCCTCCACTGGACCTCGTCGGCCAGCCGTGTGAATCGGGAGATCGCCGCACACTCGCTCTGCCTCGGGGGCTGAGCAGGGCGCCGAACGCGGTGCTCTCATTGATAGGAAACTAGCTTCTCGCATTCAGAGAATCAACATATTTCTTTCAGCACCGGAACCGACCAGCTGCGCTTCTACCCTTCCGGCCGCGATCCGCGGCGGTACGGCCCCCTCGACACGGGCACCTTCCCGAACTGGGAGTTCACCGCGATTTGCCACCGGTCTTGACTATCCGGGCAACCCGTGGAAACCTACTGCTCATATTTGAGAATATGATTCTCCCGACCGAGAGGAGGTTATGGATGCCCGTGCTGCCCCCACTGCCGGCCGACCAATGGGACGACAAGGTACTCGGCGCACTCTCCGGCATGCTTCCGAGGAAGATGCGTAACCCTGAGGACGCCGGCAACGCGCTCGCGACACTCGTCCATCATCCTGACCTGACCGCGGCTTTTCTCCGCTTCAACGTCCACGTGCTGTTCCGGTCGACGCTCTCGCCCCGACTTCGGGAGATGACGATCCTGCGGGTCGCGCGTCTCCACGATTCTCCGTACGAGTCGAGCCACCACCTACCGCTGGCGGCGGAGGCAGGTCTGTCCGAAGAGGAGATCACCGCGGCCCAGCGCGGCGAAGCGGCGGACGAATTCGAACGGAAGGTACTCGAAGCCGTCGACGAATCTCACAAGACCTCCCGCCTGTCCGAATCCACCTGGACCGCACTCGGTGAGCACCTCGACGTGCAACAGCGGATGGACTTCCTCTTCACGATCGGCGCCTACGGCCTGATGGCCATGGCATTCAACACATTCGGCGTAGAACTCGAAAACGAAAGGTAGATCCGTGCCACACTTCGCAAAACCAGCTGAGGGCAGCTGGACCGAGCACTATCCCGAACTCGGGACCGCCCCGGTCGACTACAGCGACTCGATCGATCCGAAGTTCTTCGAGGACGAGCGCGAAGCGATCTTCAAGCGCACCTGGCTCAACGTCGGCCGCGTCGAGAAACTGCCCCGTAACGGCAGCTACTTCACCAAGGAACTTCCCTCGGCCGGACCCGGAACCTCGCTGATCATCGTCAAGGGCTCCGACGGCGTGATCCGCGCCTTCCACAACGTCTGCCGTCATCGCGGCAACAAACTGGTCTGGAACGACTTCCCCCAGGAAGAAACCGCCGGCAGCTGCAAGCAGTTCACCTGCAAGTACCACGCCTGGCGCTACAGCCTCGAAGGCGAACTGACCTTCGTCCAGCAAGAAGAAGAATTCTTCGATCTCGACAAGAACGACTACGGCCTCAAAGGCGTGCGCTGCGAGATCTGGCAGGGCTTCATCTTCATCAACCTCGACCCCGACGCGGCCCCCCTCGATGACTACCTCGGCCCCCTCGCCAAGGGCATCGAAGGCTACCCCTTCGCCGAGATGACCGAGGTGTACAGCTACAAATCCGAAATCGGCAGCAACTGGAAGCTGTTCATCGACGCCTTCGCCGAGTTCTACCACGCACCGATCCTGCACATGAAGCAGGCCACCAAGGAAGAAGCAGAGAAACTCGCCGGCTACGGCTACGAAGCCCTGCACTACGACATCGAGAGCCCCCACTCGATGATCTCCTCCTGGGGCGGCATGGCACCGCCGAAAGACCTCAAAATGGTCAAACCCATCGAACGCGTCCTGCGCTCAGGATTGTTCGGCCCGTGGGATCGCCCCGACATCGAGGGCCTCGACCAGCTTCCGCCAGGCGTCAACCCCGGCAAGTTCGACGTCTGGGGCCAGGACTCCTGGGAGTTCTTCCCCAACATGACCCTGCTGATCTGGGCTCC
>NZ_JBAQEO010000317.1:0-9812 GCF_049286785.1 Rhodococcus sp. (in: high G+C Gram-positive bacteria)
ACAGAATAACGACGACCAACGCGACGATGGCCCAGTGCCAGGGACTAACGGCTCCCATGATGAAACCTCCAAAAGATCAGGTGACCCCGATGCTACCGGACATACCCCACGACAGCGGGGTCGAAAGGGGCGTTGGGCTGCTGTTCAACTCCGGGTTCACTGTGTGCCGCTTGACAACGACACCGGTGAACACTCGTCCTCACGCGTCGACACCGCCGTACGCCGCCAACGCCTCGACCGCCCGGCGCCGCACTTCGGTCTGCAATTCGGGCGGTTCCAGAACGGTGATGCCGCCGCCGAAACCGAGCACCATGCGCGCCATCCATCCGAGGGTCGCGAACCGCATGCCGGCCTCCACCGAACCGTCCACGTCTACGCTGCAGACCTCCATCGGGTACTGGTCCAGCACCCACACGCATTCCGGTGCGATGTGTAACCGCGCCCGCGGCAGGGAGTCGTCACCGCTGAACAACTCGAGATTCGAGTCTTCCTCGAGTGCCTGCGCCGGCGGCGTGGACGGCTCGTCGAGTTCGGTCGCGGCATCGATCCGGTCGAACCGGAACAACCGAACACCCTCGGCCTGACGGCACCAGGCCTGCAGGTAACTGTGATTGTCGACCAGGACGATCCGTACCGGGTCGACGGTACGTTCGCTGACCCGGTCGCGGGAGGCCGAGTAATAGGTCATGTGCAGTGCATGACGACGGTGCAGTGCCGATCGGACGGTGGCTGCGATCGGGTCTTCGGCCACTTCCCCGACCCTGCTCGACACCGCTTCCGCGTCCGCCGCCGCGCCGGCGCCGGCAGCGGCAGCAGTTCCCGCAGCTTCCTCGATCTTTGCTATCGCACTGTGCGCCGCAGAGGGGTCGACCATGCCCGGCATCTCCACCAGTGAACGCAGCGCGATCAGCAGCGTCGTCGCTTCCGTGGACGTCAACCGGAGTGGGCGATCGATGCCCGCAGAGAACGTCACCTCGATGCTTTCCTCGGAGAACGACAGGTCGATGAGATCACCGGGACCGTACCCGGGCAGTCCGCACACCCACAGCTGATTGAGATCAGACATCAACTGGGCGGTGGTCACACCCAGTTCGGCTGCCGCCTCGGCGGCGCTGATCCCCGGATTCGCGATGAAGTACGGCACCAGATTGAGCAGCCGCGACAGCCGCGACGACAGTCGGCCGCTCATGACGCCATCCCCTCGCCGGCCGCGTCCCGCAACTTCGCCAGCACATCGTCGCGAAGCTCCGGCGGATCGAGAACCAGCGCGTCCGCACCGTGGCCCGCCACCAGCCGGGCGAGCCACTCCCGGGAACGGACCGGGATCTCGAGGACGCTACCCGGGCGCGAGTTTGCCATCCGCTCCCCTGTCCTCGTGCCCAGCCGCCGCAACTCCTGAGCCCGTCCCTCGGCCACCCATACCGTGGCCGTCCCCGTCACCTCACCCGACCCGGTGGCCCGATCGACGATCTCGCGGAGGGCGATATCGGACGGTTTGTCTACCACACCGCCGGGTCCGAACGGCGTTACCTCGTCGCCGATCCGAGAGAGCCGGAACGTCCGAACGGCGTCCCGATCCATATCGTGACCCACCAGATACCACCGTCCGTGGGCGGTGACGACACCCCACGGCTCGACGGTACGTTGCGTGAAGGGCTCGTTGAGAGCGCCGCGGTGTGGGAAGTGCACGGCGCGCCGCGCGTCGATCGCGGCCAGCAGCTTCCCGAGCGCCGGTTCCGACCCGCGTGTGCGAGCGGGAACGGCTGTGATCGGCGTGGCCGACGAATCGGCGTCCACCTGCACACCGGCTGCACGCAACTTCAGCAACGCCCCCTGCGCTGCCGACGTGAATTCGGGCGACGCCCACAACTGCACGGCCACGGCCACGGCAGCGGACTCCTCCCGAGTGAGGTCGATATCAGGAAGCTCGTACGCGTCCCGGTTGATGCGGTAGCCCTCGACCGTCGAGAAACGCGACGCCTGCCCCGTCTCGAGTGGCACACCCAGATCGCGGAGCTCGTTCTTGTCCCGCTCGAACATGCGACTGAACGCCTCGTCACTGGCCGAATCTGCGTACCCGGCGACGCTCTCGCGGATCTTCTCTGCGGTGAGGAACTGCCTGGTGGACAGCAAACAGATCACCAGGTTCATCAAGCGCTCGATCTTGGATGTCGCCACGTCCGGAAGCCTAGTGGGTGAGAGACATCCACCCGGCGGGGAGACCGCCGCTACATCGAGGCAATCAGGCGCTCCACCCGCTCGTCGACCGATCGGAACGGATCCTTGCACAGCACCGTCCGCTGGGCCTGATCGTTGAGCTTGAGGTGCACCCAGTCGACGGTGAAGTCGCGACCCGCCTCCTGCGCGGCGGCGATGAACTCTCCGCGCAGCCTCGCGCGCGTGGTCTGCGGAGGAGTGTCCACCGCGGCGTCGATCGTCTCGTCCTCCGTGATCCTCTTGACCAGCCCCTTGCGTTGGAGCAGATCGAAAACACCACGACCGCGTTTGATGTCGTGGTAGGCGAGATCGAGCTGCGCGATCTTCGGATCCGCCAGCTCGAAACCGTGCCGATCCTGATAACGCTGGAACAACTTGCGCTTGATCACCCAGTCGATCTCGGTGTCGACCTTCGCGAAATCCTGCGACTCCACGGCATCGAGCATTCGTCCCCACAGGTCGACCACCTGCGTGACCTGCGGATCCGGATCGCGATTCTGCAGGTGCTCCACGGCCCGGGAGTAATACTCGCGTTGAATGTCGAGAGCACTCGCCTGCCGGCCACCGGCCAACCGCACCGACCGGCGGCCCGTGACGTCGTGGCTGACCTCCCGGATGGCACGGATGGGATTGTCGAGCGCGAAATCACGGAACGACACCCCCGCCTCGATCATTTCGAGAACGAGCGACGCGGTACCGACCTTCAGCATCGTCGTCGACTCGGACATGTTGGAATCGCCGACGATCACGTGCAGACGTCGATACTTCTCCGCATCGGCGTGCGGTTCGTCGCGGGTGTTGATGATCGGCCGCGAGCGGGTAGTGGCCGACGAGACACCTTCCCAGATGTGCTCGGCGCGCTGTGAAAGACAGAACGTGGCCGCCTTCGGTGTCTGCAGTACCTTCCCGGCACCGCAGATCAGCTGCCGCGTCACCAGGAACGGGAGCAGCACATCCGAAATGCGGGAGAACTCGCCGGCCCGCGCGACCAGGAAGTTCTCGTGACATCCGTACGAGTTGCCGGCCGAGTCGGTGTTGTTCTTGAACAGGTAGATGTCGCCGCCGATCCCCTCTTCGGCAAGCCGCTGCTCCGCGTCGATGAGCAACTCCTCGAGCACTCGCTCGCCGGCCCTGTCGTGGTTGACCAACTGGATGAGGTTGTCACACTCTGCGGTCGCATATTCGGGATGGGAACCGACGTCGAGATACAGGCGGGCACCGTTCCGGAGGAACACGTTGGAGCTACGGCCCCACGACACCACACGCCGGAACAGGTAGCGCGCAACCTCGTCAGGACTCAGTCGTCTGTGACCATGGAAGGTGCAGGTCACACCGAACTCTGTCTCGATTCCCATGATTCGTCGCTGCACACTTCGACAGTACAACGGTTGTTCCCGGGCAGAGCGATAAACCACATCGAGTGCGGCGACCTTAGGCTGAGGTCGTGACCCCTCCGTTACGCAGAATCCACCGTGCCGACGTGATCGTGCTCGACAAGAGTGCGAATCTCCGCCCGTCCGAGGCCGACCGGGTGATGCGGTTCCTCAGCCGGATCGCCGACCACGGCTTCCTGTGGTGGCTCACGGCTGCGGGGCTCGCCGCGGTCGGCGGCCCCGCGCGACGCGGCGCCGTGCGGGGCCTGCTGTCCCTGTTGGTCGCGAGCGGCCTGGCCAACGGTGTCCTCAAACCGCTCTTTCCCCGTCGACGCCCGCCGCCACGGCAGTGGGTGAACGTACTGCGCGGGGTCCGGATGCCGGGTTCCTCGTCCTTTCCCTCCGGACACGCGGCGTCGGCGGCGGCATTCACGACCGGTGTGGCCCTGGAATCACCCGCGGCGGGCGCCGCGGTCGCACCGTTGGCTGCGGCGGTGGCGTACTCCCGCGTCCACAACGGCGTCCACTGGCCGAGTGACGTCCTCGCCGGAGCCGCGTTCGGCGGTGCCGTGGCCCTCGGCACCCGCCGCTGGTGGGCCCTGCGCTCCGAGGAGCCCGCAGCTCTGGGATCCCCCGCCGACGCCCCCGCCCTGCCCGGTGGGAAAGGACTGCTCGTGCTGGTCAATCCGCAGTCGGGGCCGGCGGGCACGGATCCGAGCGAAGAGATCGTCGCGGCCCTCCCCGAGGCACGGCTGCGCACCCTCGATGCCGACGGGGACTTCGCGCGCCAGATCGACGCCTGGGTCGACGAGACGCGACCACGCGCACTGGGGGTGTGCGGTGGGGACGGAACCGTGGTCGCCGTGGCCGCGGCGGCAGCACGCCTCTCGCTTCCGCTGGCCGTCTTTCCCGGGGGGACCCTGAACCATTTCGCTCAGGACGTCGGTGTCGCGGACCTCGCCGACACTGCAGAGGCCGTCGAGTCCGGCCATGCACACCTGGTCGATCATGCCGTCGCCGTCACCGATGTCGCGGAGCCGGCCCCGTTCCTCAACACCGCGAGCCTCGGCGGCTATCCCGACGCCGTGCGCTTACGCGAGAAGTGGCAACCCCGCTACGGAAAGTGGCCGGCCGCGTGTGCCGCGATGATCAGAATTCTGTTGGCGGCCAGTCCTCTCGCCGTCTCCGTCGACGGCCGGCCGGCGCTCGTGTGGATGTTGTTCGTCGGCAACGGACGCTACTCGCCGTCCGATCAGATCCCGATGTCCCGTCCGGAAATCAGCGGAGGGCTACTCGACGTCCGATACGTTCGGGCCGATCGACGTGCGTCCCGTCTCCGCCTGCTGTTCGCAGCGGCCACGGGAACGCTGGGCAACACACCCGTCTACGTGCATTCGCGCGCGAGCCGGCTCACCGTCCAAGTGGACGGACCACCGGTTGCCCTCGCCACCGACGGTGAGGTGGTAGCCGACGCCCGCACATTCGAATTCCGCAGCGTGCCCGAGTCGATCACCGTCTATCGACCCCGGCCCGGCGAGGATCAGCCCTGAGATTCCGGGTCGGGACCCGCACCCGCCTCCGGTGTGCCGGTCGACTCCGACTCCGGGACCGACGTCGACGGCAACTCCGCGGCAGGAGCCTCCGGAAGCAGCCGTTCCAGGTCGGCACCAGAGATACGGCGGAAGGCTCGACGCGGTCGCGACTGATCGAGGACCGCAACCTCGAGGGCGGCCCGGTCGACCGTGCGACGCTCCCCGTCGCCCGCGCCGGCGTGGCTCAGGGCGTTGACGGCCACGGAGACGGCTTCCCCGAGTTCGAGGCCAGGACGATACGACTCGCGCATCGCGGTGGCGATGGGTTCGGTGGTGCCGCCCATCACGACGAAGGCCTGTTCGTCGACGATGGAACCGTCATAGGTGATGCGATAGAGCTGAGGTGGCCTGGTACTGCCGACCGGCCCGACCTCCGCGACACAGATTTCCACCTCGTACGGCTTGGGCTGTTCGGTGAAGATCGTGCCGAGGGTCTGTGCGTAGGCATTGGCCAGCGACCTGCCCGTGACATCGCGACGATCATACGAGTAGCCGCGCATATCGGCGTGCACGATACCGGCACGGCGCAGGTTCTCGAATTCGTTGTATTTCCCCACGGCCGCGAAGCCGAGACGGTCGTACAGTTCGCTGACCTTGTGCAGCGCCGTCGAAGGATTTTCCGCCACGAACAGGACACCATCCCGGAACGTGAGCACGACCACGCTGCGTCCCCGCGCGATACCCTTGCGCGCCAGTTCCGAGCGATCCCGCATGATCTGCTCGGCTGAGGCGTAGTACGGCATGGTCATCGCGTCGACCCCCCTCCCTCGGTACGGTCGGCAACTATGCGCCGAGCCAGATCGGTCGTCGTTTCCAGCGGCACGTGCACGGCGCCGGCACCGGTGATGGTGACGGCAGTCGGGTAGATGCCCCGGGTGACATCCGGGCCGCCTGTGGCCGAGTCGTCGTCCGCAGCGTCGTACAGCGACTCGATGGCCGCCCGAAGCGCTGTTTCCTCGTCGCTTTCGGGTGTGTAGAGCTTCTTGAGAGAGGATTTCGCGAACAACGATCCCGAACCGACCGCATGGTATCCGGCGCGTTCCTCGTAGCGCCCACCCACGACGTCGTACGACACGATGCGGCCCGCCCGGGCCTCGTCGTCGGCGTCGAGGTCGTAGCCGACGAGCAACGGCACCACCGCAAGGCCCTGCATCGCGGCACCGAGATTGCCACGCACCATCGACGCCAGGCGATTGGCCTTGCCGTCGAAGGTGAGCTGAACACCCTCGATCTTCTCGTAATGCTCGAGTTCGACGGCGAACAACCGCACCAACTCGATCGCGATCCCGGCTGTGCCGGCAATCCCGGCCGCCGAATATTCGTCGGTGATGTAGACCTTTTCCACATCCCGGCTGGCGATCAGATTGCCCTGCGTCGCACGCCGGTCACCGGCGATCAGCACGCCGCCCTTGTAGGTGAGCGCCACGATCGTTGTGCCGTGCGGTGCGAAATCACCGGTCTCCATACCGTCACCACCCCGTGTCGTGTGGGAGCGAAGGCCGATTCGATTTTCCGGCAGCAATTCTGGTGCATGACCACGCAGATACTCGGTGAACGAGGACAGGTTCGAACCGAAACTGAGCCTCGTGTCACCGTCGTGCATCCGCAGTGCCGGTCGATCGGCCGTCACTGGCCGCCCTTCTGGACATAGGCCCGCACGAAGTCCTCGGCGTTCTCCTCGAGAACGTCGTCGATCTCGTCCAGAAGGTCGTCGGTGTCCTCGGCCAGCTTCTCGCGACGTTCCTGACCCGCACCGCCGTCCCCGCCGGGGGTGTCGTCCTCGTCGCCGCCACCAGTTCGTTTGGTCTGCTCTTGCGCCATCGCCGCCGACCTCCTTGTGTGAAGGGAGCTCTTCTTCCGAGCGTCCTGTTCTGCCAAGCAGTCTGACTGAATCATCCGCTCGGACCTTCACCCTACCGAGCGACACGCCCACGTGTGTGCCGACGCGGCGGTGACTTCCGGACCGGATGCGTGTGAGCGGGATCGCCGGGTCAGTTCGTGAGCTCCTCGACGAGTTCCTTGGCGCTCTCCACCGACTCGAGAAGCGCACCGACGTGGGCTTTACTGCCCCGCAACGGCTCGAGCGTGGGAATACGAACCAGGGACTCCCCGCCGAGATCGAAAATCACGGAATCCCAGCTCGCGGCCGCGATGTCGGCACCGAACTTCCGCAGGCACTCACCCCGGAAGTAGGCCCGCGTGTCGGTCGGCGGGTTGCCGACCGCATCGAGAACCTGCTGTTCCGTGACGAGTCGCTGCATCGACCCCCGCGCCACCAGAAGGTTGTACAAACCCTTGTCGAGTCGCACATCCGAATACTGCAGATCGACGAGGTGCAGCTTGGGCGCGGCCCATCCCAGGCCTTCCCGGCTACGCATCCCCTCGAGCATCCGCAGCTTCGTCGGCCAGTCCAAGATGTTCGCGCACTCCATCGGGTCCCGCTCGAGGAGATCGAGCACCATGGCCCACTTCTCCAGAAGATCGGCCACCCGCGGATCGTCGTTGCCCTCCGCCGAGGTGAACTTCGCTACCCGGTCCAAGTAGATCCGCTGCAGCGCCAGCCCGGTCAACTCGCGCCCGTCGGCCAACGCCACCGTGGCGCGCAACGTCGGATCGTGGCTGATGTGGTGGACAGCCGTCACGGGACGGGCCAGTTGGAGGTCGGTGAGGTCGACTCCCGCCTCGATCAGATCGAGGACCAGCGCAGTGGTACCGACCTTGAGGTAGGTCGACATCTCGGCGAGGTTCGCGTCGCCGATGATGACGTGCAGTCGCCGGTATTTGTCGGCGTCCGCGTGGGGCTCGTCGCGGGTGTTGATGATGCCGCGCTTGAGAGTGGTCTCCAGTCCGACTTCCACCTCGATGTAGTCGGCCCTCTGGGACAGCTGGAACCCGGCCTCGTCGCCGGACTGGCCGATACCCACCCGCCCGGAGCCGCAGATCACCTGGCGGGAGGCGAAAAACGGGGTCAGCCCGTTGATCACCGCGGAGAACGGAGTGGCCCGCGACATGAGGTAGTTCTCGTGGGTGCCGTACGAGGCACCCTTGCCGTCGACGTTGTTCTTGTAGAGCTGCAACCGGGGCGCCCCCGGGACGCTGGAGGCATGCCGAGCGGCCGCCTCCATCACCCGCTCCCCCGCCTTGTCCCAGATGACAGCGTCGAGGGGGTCGGTGACTTCGGGCGCCGAGTACTCGGGATGCGCATGATCGACATAAAGCCGGGCGCCGTTGGTGAGGATCATGTTGGCGGCCCCGACCTCGTCGGCATCGATGACCGGCGCCGGGCCACTGAGCCGGCCGAGGTCGAATCCGCGGGCGTCCCGCAGGGGCGATTCCACCTCGTAATCCCAGCGGGTGCGTTTGGCACGGGGCACTCCGGCCGCGGCGGCGTAAGCCAGGACGGCCTGGGTCGAGGTCAAGATCGGGTTCGCCGAAGGCTCGCCGGGTGAGGAGATTCCGTACTCGACTTCGACACCGATGATCCGCTGCATGGTGCCGAGCCTATGCGATCACGACGCCGGGCCGTCGGAACAGTCCTGCGACGCGACCGGCGCGCATTCCAGGTACTGGTCGGCGTCGATGAGGCCGAGCACCGTCCGCACCCCCGCGGGTGCCCAGTCGTGGGATACGTCGGTGACGATCTTCGGATCGGTCAGGGCGACGGCGCGCCGCCGGCTCACGATGGTGCACCCCCCTGCCGCCACCACGTTGCGCACCCAGTCGCTGCTCGCTCCGTACGTGAGAGGGAACCGGTAACGCCCGTCGACGACGAACGCGTTCACCGGTGTCCGGTAAAGGGCGCCGGACTTCCGGCCCCGATGCTCCACCACCGCGAACCCGGGCAGCACTGCCGCGACAGGACGGGCAGCCCGGTTGGTCACGACCCGATTGAACCGGGCGAGCGCGCGCGGCATCGTCATGAACTTTCATCCCTCCGGGCGCGGCTGGACGTCCCTACGTCGACGATACTGCGCCTCTCCCGCACTGCGCATGGTGTCGAGCTGGCAGGATCGACAGCCATGGAGTCTGCTTCGAACACCCCCCGCGCCACCGAGTCGGCCGAACATCCGGCGGACGAGAGGGTGGCGGTGTTCGACAGCGCGGGCCGGCAGGTGGGTTCGGCGGAGCGTTCCCGCGTGTACGCCGAGGGCCTCTGGCACGCGAGCGCCGGTGTTCTCGTGCGGTCGGGCGACGGCCGGCGGGTGTACGTGCACCGGAGATCGGACGACAAGGCGGTGTTCGCCGGTCAGCACGACTGCCTGGCGGGCGGGGTGGTCGCCCCGGGCGAAACCGCCCATGACGCGGCCCTTCGCGAACTGCAGGAGGAACTGGGCGTCGTCGGCGTCGAACTGACACCGCTCGCCCGGATCTCGTGGGACGGGATCTGGCAGGGCCGCCCGGTCCGTTGTCACCTGCACGCCTACGAAACCCGTTACGACGGTCCGATCGTGCACCAGACGAGCGAGATCGCCGCGGGCTGGTGGTGGACCCCGCACGAATTGGCCCTGCACCTGCGTGACCCCGACTGGCAATTCGTACCGGACACGCGGGCGCTGCTGGAGGACTACCTCCTCGCGCAGGACCACTAGCAGCACTTCACCCGAACGCCGGCGCGGCGGGAACCCGGATG
>NZ_JBAQEO010000318.1:0-2616 GCF_049286785.1 Rhodococcus sp. (in: high G+C Gram-positive bacteria)
ACTCCGCCTTCTCCAGAGCGAGGATCTCCTTCTTGAAGTCGAAGTACTCGAACACGTCGACATCGGGCGAGAACCGGTCGATGTAGTCGGCCAGGTTGTCCGCCAACCCGTCGGCGTCTTTGAGGAGGTTGGCGAAGGAGTAGTTCGAGGTGTTATAGAACGGCCGCCCGGTGGCCTTCTTGACCTCGATCTTGAGCCGGTTGGGGTTGTCGTACTTCGCCGCCAGCGCGCGCACCGTCTCCCGGTCGGGCTCGATGATGCAGTCGAGGCGGCGCAGGATCGTGAGCGGGAGGATCACGTTGCCGTACTGGTTGGGGCGGTAGGGACCCCGAAGTTGGTCGGCGATCGACCAGATGAAGCTACCGAGGGTGCTCACAAGGCTCCTTACGAGGCTCACTCGACGATGAATATTGGACGCCCAGCGCGAGCCCGTGCGCGCCGTCCGAACAGGCGGCGCACCGTCTGCAGCAGTCGGTGCGTCACAAGAGCATCATTGCGCATCACGACACTCCCGCGTGCCACGAGGTCAGCAGAGCGGCTGGCTCAGCGAATCCGTCGCGGTCGGCTTCCTCGCCGTGAACGTTCCCTGGGGCACAAAGCTGATCAACGTAGGGAATGTGTCCGACAGGGGTGGGGGAACACGTGGGGCGGGGAGGCGTGGACCGTGCGGAGCGGCGGCGAACGGCCTACCTATTCGTCAGGTTCCGATATCTCGCCTTACCAGCACCCGGCACCGGCATGCACCACAATGCTGTCGGCTCGCTCATCCTCGCCGCCTACGACGACACCGGCGCCCTCAAGTACATCGGGAACGCCGGCACCGGCTTCACCTCCGCTGCGCGGGGTCAGCTCCGAGACCAACTCTCGGAGCTCGAACGGTCCACGAGCCCGCTCACAGATCCGGCGCCGAAGCCGATCGCCGCATCGCACACTGGGTCGAACCCGTCCTTGTCGGCGACATTCAGTACCGCGAATACACAGGCAACGACAAGACTCCTGACCAGGTAAACCTTCCCGAAGCCCCATAGGACTCGAACTCGAACCTCCCGTGCAGCAGCCGGATCGGAAGAACTATGTGACGGAGCTCTCGGAACGGAATCGGGGACGACTGTCGTGAAGTAAATATGACGATGATCAACGAGCAGACGGACCGAGCAGTGGCACAGATGACGAGGCACCCGATGAGCGACGAGGAACGCGAGCCCACTGCGGCTGAGATGTTGGAGTGGCGCCGCGACAATGTGTTCCTCCCAGAGGCCAAGGCGACCCCGGACGAGTTCCCAAGCCTGTACAACCTTTCGGCGGGGTTGATGTTCGGTGGTGTGGTTCGCCCCCTGGAGCCGGCATCGCCGGAGTACGTGGCGCTCTCGATGCCCCACACTCCGGATCTGGAGCTGGCTGGAGCGGTCGGGCAGTGGAACATGCTGTGGGAGTCGGCCCAGTTCCGGCGCCGGTTCTTCGACGTGGACGATCTTCCGGACCAGTTGGCTAAGGTCGCGGAGCTCGGGGACGTCAACGTCACGTTCGTGCCCCGCACACGGTCGCGATACTTTGAGTACGCGCCGCTGCTGCACCTGCTGCCGAAGCGCGTCCTGGACATATTCGGATTGCCGACGCTACGTCGCGGACAGTGGCCGTTCATGGCTGACAATGCGGGTGTCGATGACTTCCTGCCAGCCGACTTCGCTGCCCGGCTCACCCGGGCGTGGGCGTGGACGGTGTGGCCACATCTGGAGTCGGGGTCAAAGATGAAGGCGTTCTCGGCCGACGACCCGATACGGATGCTGACCCACAATCTCGACTTCTGGGTGCCGGCCGTCACGGCAACCATCCAGGACCGGTTGCGTGACTTCCCTGAGGTCGACAAGGGCAAGACCGCCGGGCCGGTCACTCTCGAGGATGGCAGCGTGCTCGAGGCGGCTGTGGCCGGCAACCCCAGGAAGGGCGGGCCCGTCTGGTTCGGCGAGGACGACGCCCGTGAAGCCCTGGTCGAGACGGTGGAGGCCGCGGACCGAATCGGTCAGCTACGCGGCATCCTCGACGCTGTCCGCTCTCACCGGATCGAGGACGACTTTTCCAGCCACTGGTCGTACGCGAGAGAAGACTTCGAACGAAAGCTGCACGGCAAACGGCGAAAGATCAAGGTGGCGTTCGTCGAGTTGACCGACACCATCCCGATCCAAGGACCGGAGAGCGAGATCGTGGGCAACGTCGTCACCAACGACTTCCTCGCGCTGCTCGATGCCCGTAACAGGCAGATCGTGGTGCTCCTCAACAGCGGCGTGACCAGCAAGACCGAGATCGCCGAGATGCTGGGGTACGCCAACCACAGCGCCGTCTCGAAGCGGCTGGCGCAGATTCGCCGGGACGCGGAGACGTTCTTCAAGGAGGACTGACCCGTCGAGACGCGCCGGGCTAGGTGGGCAACCTGGAGACGGACCGGAGCGGCACGGTCTCCGTCGGCAGGTGTTGGTACATCGGGGTGAACAAAAGCCCAGGTCAAGCGATCTGATAGGATATACCAGGATACACCTCTAGCCGACGCCATTTCGCTGGTGTCGGCTTCTTGTGTGACCGGTTTCCACCAACAACTACAGAGAGAGGAGGTGGTAGGCA
>NZ_JBAQEO010000319.1:0-1737 GCF_049286785.1 Rhodococcus sp. (in: high G+C Gram-positive bacteria)
CACGTCGAGCCGGCGAGAGCCATCACGGCAATTCCTAGGCCCGGCGGGTGAACTCACGGTCCAGTAGGCCGGTGTAGCATCCGAGTCAACGCTCCCGCGCCCGGCTTCTTCCTACGGAAATGACGGCCGCCATGGGTGATTCCGATGAAATCCCCGGAGTGGCTCACCGCGCGCCTCGCGGTCGAACGGCCAACGGAGTGTCCGATGTGATCGGCACCGTCCACTACTTGTGGCCGGACGCATCGAGTTACGTCACGGGACAGCATATTCCGCTCGACGGCGGATTCACCCTGACCCGACCGGCACTGATTTCGGATTCAACGTCGCATCGAGATCGAGCACGCTAACGTGCGTTGCTCTCCGCGCACGCCCCTCTGGGAATCGGGTGCCCGCACGGATCCCCCACCACCAGGACAGATAAGGAACTCATGTCCAGTCTCACCGACAGTACGCTCGATCCGTGGAAGATCAGCGGACGACTGAATCGACTATCCACCCTCACCCGCACCCACTACATCTGGATGATCTTGCTCACCGGCCTGCTGATGTTCGACATGGCAGACCTCAGCGCGTTGGCCTACACGGCCCCGGCCATCCGCGAACAGTGGGGCCTGTCCATAGGTCAGATCGGCGTGGCTACATCGGCCGCGTTCATCGGAATGTTCTTCGGCTCGATCATCGGGGGAAGACTCGCTGACCGTTTCGGCAGGAAACGGGTGTGCATCGGCGCAACCCTCTTCTACAGCCTGTGCAGTCTACTGACCGCCATTTCCATCGGCATTGTGGACCTTTCCATCTACCGATTTCTGACCGGCGCCGGCCTCCAGGCGCTCGTCGTCGTGCTCTTGACCTATGTGGCAGAGGCATTTCCGCAGAACTACCGCGGCAGGGTCCAGGCAATCGTGCTGGCTGCCAGTCTGCTCGGCGTTCCTGCGCTTGCCTGGTTCTCTCGGTGGATCATCCCGCTCGGCGCCTCCAACTGGCGTTGGGTCTACGTCGTAGGGTCCTCAGGCGCCGTGCTCGTCATCTTCGTCTGGCGGTGGCTTCCGGAATCACCACGGTGGCTGGACTCGCACGGACACCACGAAGAGGCCGATATTGCGGTTCGACTCCTCGAAGAGGAGGCCATCACCAAGACCTCGGCACCGTTGCCCGATCCCGTCGATGCCGATCAGTCGGTACCAGCGGCACAGGCATCGGACCTGCTCCGTCTGGGGTACCTGCGACGCACCGCAGTTCTGGGGATCGGCTATGGCCTTGCACTCGTCGGCTACTACGGATTCACCGCGTGGTTACCGACATTGCTGACCGAGAACGGACTTACCGGCCCGGAAAGCCTCGCCTACACCTCCATCCTGTCGTTGGCGGCCGTCCCCGGCGCGCTCGCCGCGATGTTGTTCATCGACAAGTTCGAACGTAAGACGGCGATATTCTTCCTCTTCGTCGTCATCGGCATCTTCATGCTCCTGTTCGGAATCAGCGACACACCCGCGATCGTCCTGGCATCGGGACTGGTGATCACCTTCCTCATGTATGCCGGGTCGGCCTGCTTCTACACATATATGCCGGAGATCTTCCCGACCCACCTGCGTGCTCTCGGCGCGGGGACAGCAAACGGCATCGCCCGCATGATGACCTTCGCGAGCACCTTCATCCTCGCCGCTCTCCTGAGCACAATGGGCTTCACCTCCGCCTTGATCTTCCTGGCCGCGGCGATGATCTCGACCGGCCTCATAC
>NZ_JBAQEO010000320.1:0-7160 GCF_049286785.1 Rhodococcus sp. (in: high G+C Gram-positive bacteria)
GTTCTGGTGTGGATCTCGGAGAGGATCTCGTTCCATGACGACTAGCGCGCCGACGGTGGAGGTTGCGCCCGAACCGGTGATCGATCGCACGCTCGAATCGCGAGGGCGGCGACTCCGTGGTCATCTCGTACTCGCCGCGATCGCGGCAGTCTGCGCCTTCCCGATCTACTGGTTGTTCGCAACGTCCCTGCGGCAGCCGGGCGACGTACTCTCCCTCACCCCCGTACCGTGGCCGTTGTCGATCGACAACTATGTGGATGCGGCCGAGAAGGTCGATGTCTTCCGGTTGCTTGCCAATACGTTCGGGGTCGCGCTGGTGTCCGCCATCGGTCAGCTCCTGGTGGCACTGCTGGCGTCCTACGCGTTCGCCATGTACACCTTCAGATTTCGGGGACTGCTCTATCTGGCATTCGTCGGAACGTGGCTGGTGCCGTTCCAGGTGACGATGCTTCCGAATTACGTGCTGCTGTACCAGCTGGGATTGATCAACAACCTCGCCGGAGTGATCGTGCCGACGCTGTGCTCGGCACTCGGGGTTCTCATGCTTCGCCAGCACATGGCGAGCTTTCCGAAAGATCTGGTAGCGGCGGCGAAGCTGGACGGGCGCTCCTCCTGGTCGATCCTGTGGACCGTGGTGGTGCCGAACCAGCGGCCTGCTCTCGCCGCACTGTCGATCCTGCTGTTCATCAATTCATGGAACGAGTACTTCTGGCCCGCAGTGGTGCTGCAACGGAGCAATTCCGTACTCCAGCTCGGTCTGCGCAGCTTCATGGGAACCGAGGGCGACGACTGGGGCCCGATGATGGCCGTCGCTGGGCTCGCGTGCTTGCCCGTCTTCGTCCTCTACATCGTGTTGCAGCGGCACATCGTCAATGCCTTCGTTCGATCCGGCCTCAAATAGTCCCCACCCCACGCATCCACTCCACGCACTCACTCGCCGGTGACCTCACGGAATTATCCCTGCAACCGTCGACTCCTACCCTGCCGAGAATCGGCAGGGTTGGAGGACGAGGAGGGTGCGCCTGTGCCGGTCGGACGGCTCAGGCATCGATCCTCTCGGTAGCCGGCCGGGTGGTGTAGTTCTCCACATCGAAGTGCCTGGTGCGCTCCCGGAACTTCCAGGTGAACGTCGGCCACATCACAGAGTTGCGGCCCTTCTCGTCGATGTACCAGCTGTGACAGCCACCCGAATTCCACACCGTACCAGCCAGTTCGGGGTCGAGCTCAGCCGTGTACCGTTCGACCGACGCGGCGGTCACCTCGACGGCCGACAGATGCTGGTTGCGCATGGTGCGCAGAGCATCCGCGATGTAGGTGGCCTGGGATTCGAGCATGTAGACGATCGAACTGTGACCGAGGTTGGTGTTCGGCCCGTACATCAGGAAGAGATTCGGAAAGCCGTGCACCGATATCCCGAGATGCGCGGACGGGCTGCCGCCCCAGTGCTCGGCCAGCGTCTCACCTTTCACACCCCGGATATGGTGCGCAACAGGCGGTTCCGTGGGCGTGAAGCCGGTGCCGAAGATGATCGCGTCGACCGGACGCTCGGATCCGGTGTCGTCGACGACTCCTGTCTCGGTGACCGCGGCGAGCCCAGACGCCACCACCGTGACGTCGGGACGAGTCATCGTCGGCAGCCAGTCGTTGGACAGCAGGATCCGTTTGCACATGATCGTGAACCGGGGAGTCAGCTTCTGCCGCAGTTCCGGATCGGGCACCTGCTTGCGCAGGATCGACAGCGCTCGCCGCTCGAACAGCGGGACGAGCCACTTGCGCGCGAAGGGCTTCGTCATTCCGATGACGTACAACTCTTTCTGCCCGTAGACGGCGCCCCGGACGAGTTTCTGTGCCGCCGGAAACCGCCTGTACAGCTCGCGCACCGGAGCCGCGATGGTGTGATCGTGCTTGGGCATGACCCACGACGCGGTGCGCTGGAACAGCGTGAGATGGTCGACCTGATCGACGATGGCGGGTACGAATTGGATGGCCGAGGCGCCGGTGCCGATCACCGCCACCCTCCTGCCCGTCAGGTCGTAATCGTGGTCCCACTCCGCCGAGTGGAACTTGGCGCCCCGGAAGGTGTCGAGGCCGGGCACGTCCGGGTAGGACGGCGTAGACAGGGCACCGGTGGCAGAGACCAGGACATCGGCGGTCAGCTCACCTCGCGACGTCGACACCAGCCAGCGGGCCTGTTCGTCGTCCCACTGCGCATCACGGAGTTCGCAGCCGAACACCGTCCGGTCCGTCACACCCTCCTGCCGCGCGACACGGCGCAGGTAGGCGTAGATCTCCTCCCCCGTCCCGTGTGCCTTGGACCAACTCGGTTCGGGCGCAAAGGAGAACGAATACAGGGCACTGGGGACGTCGCACGCACTGCCCGGATACATGTTGACCCGCCAGGTGCCGCCGACGTCGTCGCCGCGTTCGATCACGAGCACGTCGGCGTGCGGGTCTTCACGCAGGAGCGTCGCCGCCATGCCGATGCCACCGAAACCGGCGCCGACGACGAGAGTCTGCACGTGCTGCGGGAGGATGTCGAGGCTCACTTCATCACCAATGCCTTCCAGACCGGAAGCAGTCGCTCCCGGAACTCATGATGGGTTTGCGGGGTCCGCATAAGTGCCGAGACGGCGAAGCCGCGGGCCAATTCGATACTGAGATCGATGGCGTCGAGACCGACGCGTTCACCCATGATTTCGAGGCACCCCACGCGGAGCGCGTCGGACACCTTCCGTTCGAGGGGGATCATCGCCTCGTGCAACGCAGGATCGGTACGGGCAGCCACCCACAACTCCAGCGCCGCGTCGAAGAGTGGACCGGTGAACGCGTCGAGGAGCGCGTCGATACCGAACTCGGGGTCGGGCCGGGCGCGGAGAATCTCGTCGAGTCGCTTGTCCACCAGGTGCGCGACTGCGGCGACGACGAGCGATTCCTTCGTCGGAAAGTGATGCAACTGCGCACCACGCGAGACGCCGGCCCGCTTTGCGATGCCCTGCGTGCTCGTGCCGGAATAACCGAGTTCGACGAGGGAATCGACCGCGGCGTCGAGCAGCTTGGCGCGCGTCGCGGCGGTGCGCTGCACCTGGGTGCGTGGGGCCTCGGTCCCAGTGTCTCGGATCACAGCACGAAGCTTAACCCGAAACCAACAAACAGTCCAGACTGCTTTTAAGTTGGGCGTGTCGTAGGGACACCGAGCCACCCGTGCGCGTCGCGCCGGCCCAGGAATCAGCACGTCCCAGCCCCACGACGCAGTGGCGCCCGGTGGAACCGGCAGCGTCGACCGCGCCGGGTAGGGGTTGCCGACCTGGCCGCACAGAATCCCGAAGGCAGTCGACGCTGCACCGGCCGACAACGCCAAGCAGGGCGCCCGCCTCCCCCGCGCCCGCCGGCGCGTCACCGGTCTTTCCTCGGTGCGGGAACAGAGTGGCCGGCCCGCGACGGCAGCCGGACGACCGACGTCCTCAGCTGCGCCACTCGGGTGAGGCCCGCGGCGCACATGACGTGGTTCGCGATCTCCGCGACTCGTCGATTGACAGGCGGCAACGGCTATAAGACGAACAGCCGAGCGAAAATTCCTATCGCAATGGTCGAATTGCGGCCAGTGTTCCCTCATTACGATGTACATCGTCCTGGTGCTCGACACAGTCGAGGAAGGAATAGACCGCGGGATTCACCTCGATGCTTCGCCACACCGCGTACAAATCGATGGTCGGAACCGGATCGAAAAGCTCCACCGCCATCGAGTTGGCACCCATCACGCCCAAACCGGCCGAGGTCGCTCGTGGTAGAGACGCGAAGCCGACCATCGGCCTGACGGACACCATGTGCGCAGTCGCCCCCGGATCATCAGCCGTCTGGGCAACATCGAGTGCAATCCTGCTGTCCGACGCCGCCGTGAAGATGGAGTCGTACATCGCGGGACATTGCTCTCGCGAGAACATCACACATCGCTGATTCGCCAACTCGGCGAACGGCACTCCTGCTCTTCCCGCCCAGCTGTGACCCTTCCCGACGACGGCGACCAGAGGAATGTTCCGCAGGACGAGCCGATACCGGAACTCTGCCGTACGGGGGTGCCCGTACACCAATGCCACATCCAGCGCGCCGTCGGCGAGGTCGGCGAGTTGAGGTCCGGTTCGTTTCTCCCACAACGAGATCACGACATCCGGATGTACAGCACTCATCCTGGCCAGCGCCGACGGCAGGACGTGACGGCTGGCCGGAAGGTTGTATCCGATGTTCAGTGATCCGGCGCGGCCGTCCGCCGTCGCCTTCGCGATGCGAGAGGCCTTCTCCATCTGCAGAACGATCAGGCGCGCCTGGGCCTCGAACTCCTTGCCCGCCGAGGTCAATCTCACCTCATGCGAATTCCTCGAGACCAGCTGAACCCCGAGTGACTTCTCGAGCTTCTGCAACTGCGCGCTCACGGACGGTTGCGCGAGATGCAGGCGGCTGGCAGCCCTTCCGAAATGCAGTTCCTCGGCGATAGTGATGAATGAGACGAGATGTCTGAATTCCATAGTCACTCCCCGGTTCCTCGTGGCACAAGGCTAGCCACCCGGCATAACAGCACGTGAACTGCACGAACACACGGCACGCCGCACGTGTGAGCGCTCAGTGAACGAGTCCGGGGCACGTCAGAAGAGGGTGAGCGCCGGTCCCGTGGGCGCGGCTCCGACGAGCTCGCGTTCGTCGTTGCCGCCGGCTCCTTCCTTATCTGCCTTACCCTCGTCATCTGCCTTACCCTCGTCATCTGCCTTACCCTCGTCACGGTGTTGGGCACCCGCGCCCAGCCCATACCGCTCGACTAGCGGGTCCACGCGCTTGCGCAGCCACGCCGTGTACTCGGACGTGACATACGGTCCACGCCCGTACAGTTGCCGGTACTGGCGGATCAGCGCCGGATGCGCTGTTGCCAGCCAGTTCATGAACCACCCCTTGGTGCTGCCACGCAGATGCATGGGGAATGCCGTGACGCCGCAAGCACCCGCTTCGGCGATGGATTCGAGGAGTCCGTCGAGATGGCGCACCGAATCCGTCAGGAAGGGAATCACCGGAGCCACCATCACATTGCATGGAAGTCCCGCGTCGGTGACGGCTCGAATCAGGTCGAGACGCGCCATGGGACTGGGCGTGCCCGGCTCGAGGGACTTCTGCAGTTCGACATCGTGAATCGCCAGCGATACGCCGATGCTCACCGGCACCTGCTGCGCCGCGAGCGTCAAGAGCGGAAGATCCCGGCGCAGCAACGTGCCCTTGGTCAGGATCGAGAACGGCGTCCCGGATTCGGCGAGTGCCCGGATGATGCCCGGCATGAGCCGGTACCGGCCTTCTGCCCGCTGGTAGGGATCGGTGTTGGTTCCGAGGGCCACATGCTCACGCTTCCACGACTTTCGCCCCAGTTCCTTGCGCAGCACTGCCACAACATTGGTCTTGACCACGATCTGCTTGTCGAAATCCTGGCCCGCGTCGAAGTCGAGATATTCGTGAGTGGGCCTGGCGAAGCAGCAGCGACACGCATGCGAGCACCCGCGAAAAGCATTGACGGTGAACCGGAAGGGTAGTTGCGACTCCTCGGGCATCCTGTTCAGCGCACTCTTGCAGAGCACCTCGTGAAAGGTGATGCCGTCGAACTCTGGGGTGTGCACACTGCGCACGAGCTCGGATCGTTCCAGCCCCGGCAACGCGCCGTCGTCGGCATCGAGCGCTTGCCCATCCCACCTCATGCCTATATGCGAACATGTGTTCTAACACCTGTCAAGACCGCGGCCGACCTTCACCACGACCCTCACCGGTCGCACCGACCGGGGCGGTTGACACAATGACGCACATGTCGAACAGAAACAACGTCTCGTCCGGTTCCGAGTGGGAGGGCAAGATCGGCTACTCGCGTGCCGTGCGCATCGGGCAGCTGGTGTCGGTATCGGGTACCACCGCCTCGGGCCCCGACGGCCCCGTCGGGGGCGACGATCTCGGGGAACAGACGCGGGAAGCGCTCCGTCGCATCGAAGCTGCCCTGACCGAAGCCGGAGCGAGCACTGCGGACGTCGTCCGCACCCGGATGTACCTGACGGACATCAGCCGCTGGGAGGAGGCGGGCACTGCACACGGCGAGATGTTCGGCGAAATTCGTCCGGCCACCACGATTCTCGAGGTCAGCGCCCTGATCGCGCCCGAACTGTTGATCGAGATCGAGGCCGACGCGGTGGTGACGGACTGAGATCTCGCTGTCTCCTGTCTCCGCATCCGCCGAGACAGGAGACACCGTTACGGCGCGCGGATCACGAACTGAATCGGATCGTCGCCTGTCCCCGCCTGTGCTCGCGCACCCCGCAGCCGTGAGTTAAAGTCTCACGAACGCTTATCACCTTGGGGGGGTTATCTTGAGCGATGTTTTCGTCGTCACGGACGGCATTCGAAGTTACGGCGCCACCGCGGCACAGGCGGCCGAACAGATCACCAGCGCGGCCGCAATCGATCTCGCCGCCAACATCGCGGCACTGGCACCCGTTCTGGGCCCCATCGGGGCCGATTTTCTCGCCTCCTTCGCCGCCGCGCAACTCACCCACGCGCGGTCCGTCGCCGAGCTCGCGGTGCACTATGCGGAGACTTCGGCCGCCGCCCACGCCACCGCAGACTCCTACGACTCGACGGACCACGCGAGCGCCTCCGCGGTCGCGTGGACGAGCGGACAGCTCGGAGGCCTCGCATGAGTTCTCCAGAAATCCCGGCTCCTCCGGGTTCCGAATCGATCCTCGATCTTCTCCAGGGATCACCGCTCGGCGGCGCACTGAACACGCCGCTGCCGAGCACGCCCCTCGAGGGGCTGCGGGACTCCGCGCTCGCCCCACTTCTCGACACGCCGATCGGCAACCCCGGAGCCCCCGGCCTCCCGGAACTCCCTGCGCTGCCACAACTTCCGCCGCTGCCACAACTTCCTCCGCTGCCACAACTTCCTCCGCTGCCACATCTTCCACCCCTGCCACATCTTCCACCCCTGCCGGAAAATCCCGTCGACGCGTTATTGCAGGGCCAGGCACTCCCTGCGCTTCCCGGAGTCGACGCCTTGTTCAAGCCACTCACCGACCTTGCCCGGGCATTCGGTTCCGGGACCTTCGGATCCTTCGATCCCACCTCCATCTTCGACATGTCCTCGGGAC
>NZ_JBAQEO010000321.1:0-4139 GCF_049286785.1 Rhodococcus sp. (in: high G+C Gram-positive bacteria)
CCACCTGAAGCAGCGCCGAGAGCGCGATAGCACCCCACAGCCAGGAATTGGCGAACACACGGCGGAAGGCGGAACCGGTCTCCGAACGGGCATTGAAGGCGTTGAACAACTGGGCGAACACCAGCACCGTGAACCCGGCCGTGCGGGCGTTGTCCAGCGACTCCGAGCCCTCGATCAGACCACCGGGCAGATACAGGTCGATCGTGAGCAGCGTCGCGACCGCCATCACCGCACCCACCAGGATGACACCGGCCCACATCCGGTTGTCGATCACGCGATCGTCCAGTGACCGAGGCGGCTGGCTCATCACGTCCTCGGTCTCCGGGTCCATGCCCATCGCCAACGCTGGAGCGCTGTCGGTAAGCAGGTTGATCCACAGAATCTGCGTGGCAAGTAGCGGAAGCACGATAGCGCCGTCCCCGTGGGACAAGCCGATCACCCCGGCCAGCACCACTCCGAGGAACACGGTCAGCACTTCACCCATGTTGGACGAGAGCAGGTACCGCAAGAACTTCCTGATATTCGAGAAGATCCCGCGGCCCTCGCGGATCGCCCGCACGATGGTGGCGAAGTTGTCGTCGGCGAGGATCATCTTCGCCGCCTCCTTGGTGACTTCGGTACCGGTGCGGCCCATGGCAATCCCGATGTCAGCCGATTTCAGTGCCGGTGCGTCGTTCACACCGTCGCCGGTCATGGCCACCACCTGACGGTCGGCCTGAAGAGCGTCGACGATGCGCAGCTTGTCGGCCGGGGACACCCGCGCGTAGACCGATCGGCGGCGCACGGTCTCGCGGAACTGCTCCTCGTCGAGCTGTTCGAGTTCGACTCCTGCCACCGCGACAGCCTCCGCGGCGATGCCGAGGTCCTTGGCGATCCGCGCTGCCGTGCGGGGGTGGTCACCGGTGATCATCATGACCCGCACCCCCGCGCGGTGGGCCTCGGCAATTGCGACCGCCGCCTCCGGGCGGGGCGGGTCGATGATGCCGACCATGCCGACGTAGACCAGATTCTGTTCCAGGGATTCGTCGATCTCCGGCGGTATGGTGACCTCGAGCGGCCGATACGCCACCGCCAGGGTGCGGAACGCCTCGCCCGCGAGACGCTCGACGTCCTCGAGAATGCGTGTTCGCCACGAATCGTCCAGCGTCTCCACGGCATCACCGACCTGTACATGGGAGCAGCGCCGCAACAACACGTCCGGCGCACCCTTGGCGACAACGGCGATCTTGCCTGCTCGCTGGGTATCCGCCTCGAGACTGCTCATCATCTTGCGTTCGGAGGTGAACGGGATCTGGGCCACCCGCTGGAAGCGTCCGGTCCGGGGGTCCCCGATGCCGAGTTTGACCTCGGCGACCAGGAAAGCCGCCTCTGTCGGATCACCCTGGACGGCCCACTCACCGTCGTCCTGCTCCTGCAGGGTGGCGTTGTTGGCGAGACTGCCCCCCACCAGCACGAAAGCCGTTTGGCTCCAGAGATTGCTGCCCTCCGCGATCGGGACGCCGTCGCTCAGTATCCGCCCCTCCGGCCGGTATCCGGCTCCCGTGACGACCACCTCTCCCACCGGGGTGACCACCCGCCCGATGGTCATCTCACCCCTGGTGAGAGTGCCGGTCTTGTCCGAGCAGATCACCGACGCCGAGCCGAGAGTCTCGACCGACGACAGCTTCTTGACGATCGCATTGTGACCGGCCATCCGCTGCACGCCCAACGCGAGCACCACCGACAGAATCGTGGGCAGTCCTTCCGGTACGGCGGCCACGGCCAGCGAGACGCCGAGCAAAAGGGCGGTGACAACGTCGTCGACGCTCTCGACGCCGAAGAACACAAGAATGGTGGCGATGACCACCACTGCAATCGCGATCACCGCGATGCCGAGCATCCTTCCGACACGGGCGATCTCGAGTTGTAGCGGGGTGGGATCCTCGCGGGTGGTGTGCAGAAGTCCGGCGATCCGACCCATCTCGGTCGCCATCCCGGTGGCGGTCACCACCGCCCGCCCCACACCCTGGGTCACCGCCGTCCCGTTGAACACCATGTCGAGGCGATCACCGAGCGATGCGGGCTCCGCCAGAGTGCGGGCATCCTTGAGTTCCGGTTCGCTTTCCCCGGTGAGCGAGGCCTCGGACACCATCAGAGTGGCGGCCGACAGCAGTCTCGCGTCCGCGGCAACGGTGTCGCCCTCGGCCAGCACCAGAATGTCGCCGGGCACCAGTTCGCGGGTGGACACCCGCTGCTGCACGCCGTCCCGGACCACGGTCGCGGTGGCCGCACTCATCCGCTGCAACGCCTCGACCGCGTGTTCGGCTTTTGCCTGCTGCACGTATCCGAGGACGGCATTGAGAACAACGATGACTGCGATGACGACGGCGTCGAACGGCCATCCCCGCGCACCCTCCACCACCCATGCCACCAGCGAGATGACGATTGCAGCGAACAGCAGGTAAATCAACGGGTCCCGGAATTGTTCGAGAAACTTGCGCCAGGTAGGCACCGGCCGGACGCTGTCGAGTTCGTTCGGACCGGCAGTGGCCAGTCGCTGCGCTGCGTCCGCCGCCGTCAAGCCCTTTTCTGGATCGGTCCCCAGTTCCTCGGCGACGATGCTCGCATCCATGAGAGAAGGGTCGACGTCGATCAGGGCGCTCGTCATCGTTCCTCCCTCGGGGCGACAGCCTTCGGCCACCGTCATTCGATTATCACGCGCTCGGCGGGACGTCGGGGTCGAGGTGGTCACTCGCGCGGCCGGCAAGATTCAGGCCTCCTCCAGTGCCTCACCGATTTCCTGGAGCGCACGGTTGTGGGCGTCGGCGACCAGGATATGCCCGGCTGCGATGGTCAGAGCCACCGGCCACTCGATCATCTCGACAGCCGCGAGCAGGCCGATCGCCGCGAAGAAGGCCAGCTGCTCGGGGGGAGGGAGGGGCACCCGGCCGAGCAGTGGCAGTTGCACCACGAATCCGCGGGCCGAGCGCACGCGGGCGACCGCGGCACGATGCGAATCCGTCTCGAGAGATTCCTTCTCCGGTGTGAGTTGGGTCATCATTCTCCTCGATCCTGTGTGTCGTTCACCTGTTGGCAACCTCCGACGCGGACTGTGAAGGGCGTGAGGAACTCAATCGTTGCCGCTCTCGGTACCAGCTCTGATCCATTGGCCGGTTTCGTTGCCGGCGTGCTCACCCCGCCATTGCGAGAGGTGTACGCGGTGCTGGTGCGCGTGGGAGTGATCGAAATCGTCGACTGATCGCCCGCGAGTTTCTCGAGCACTCGCGGCGCCAGAGCGGCTACCGCTGTCCAGGCTCCGGCCGCGCCCAGCGCCTGGGTCCAGCCCACCGGCCCCAAAGGTGTGCAGCCCAGTAGGTGGCTCACGCCGGGTGTGCTGATCAATGCACCCAGCACGGCGAGCGATCCTCCCGCTGTGACCACGACGAGCGGACTTCGTGAGTCGATCAGCGTCTGGCCCAGCTGAGTGCCGACCAGGGCGACCAGAGCCACCGTCGAAGCGCGGCGAGCCCGACCGGTGACCCGGGCGATTGCCCACGCCGTCGTGGCGCCCGCAGCGGTGGCCCCACCCCGGATCGCGACATCTCTCCACAGGGCGGCGCTGTCGGGGCCACGTCCCTCGCCGCGAGCCTGCCCGTTGGGCGGACTGACCGCGAGCGCTGCTGCAGGCAGTGCGTCGGTCAGCAGATTCACCAGCAGAAGTTGACGCGCCGTGAGCGGTGACCGCCCGGCAACAGCGGTTCCGATGAGGGCGAACGCCACCTCCCCGGCGTTGCCACCGAGCAGGACCGCCACACCGGCCTGCACCCGTCGCCACAGTTGACGTCCCTCGTCGAGCGCATCGAGCAGAGCATCGACGCGTCCGTCGAGCAATACGACGTCCGCGGCGCTACGCGCCGGGTCACTCCCCCGCGAGCTGACGCCGATACCCACGCTCGATGCGCGTATCGCCGCCGCGTCGTTGGCCCCGTCCCCCACCATGGCGCACACGTGCCCCACCCGTTCGAGCGTCTGCACGATCTGCACCTTGTGCTCCGGAGACATCCGGGCGAACACCACACACTTGTCGACCGCATGCTCCTGCCCTCGGTGCGACAACGTTTCCCAGTCGGACCCGGTGATGACCTGTTCGGACGACACGG
>NZ_JBAQEO010000322.1:0-8914 GCF_049286785.1 Rhodococcus sp. (in: high G+C Gram-positive bacteria)
CCCCTGCTGCTGCAGCTGACGCCACGCATCGGTGGGGTGGATGCCGCGCCTGATGGCGTCGTTCTCGATGAGCAGGCCGAGGAGCATCGATGTCAGATAGGCGGAGTCGTCGGCGCGACGCGTTCCGCATCGGAGTTGCATCCAATGTGAGCTGTCTCGGCGCTTGGCCGCTTCGGCCATGTCGAGAACGGACTTGAACAGCTGGTCCTCGCTCATCGCGTGGCCAGTTGTTCGGCCCGGCGGGCATCGCGGGCGAGAGCGCGGTCGCGTGATTCCTCGAAACGCGCTGCCTTGACTTGCAGGTCCTCCAGGAACTTGGCCAGGTCGTCCAGGTACCGTTCACCGGCGGGCCCGAAATCGTTACGGGTGAACAACTCCCACTTGCGGACCACGGGCATGACGACATCGTCGAGGTGCTGCCGCAGATCGTAGATGCCACCCTTCGCGATCAGGACGGCGTTGCGCCGGAAGTTGTGCATGCCGGCTCCGGGCATCTGGAAGTTGGTCACCACCTTGTGAATCGCGGCGATCGCCTGGTCCGGCGCCACATCGAGGGCAGCCCCGACGATATTGCGATAGAACATCATGTGCAGGTTCTCGTCGGCCGCGACCCGGGCAAGCATCTTGTCCGCCACCGGATCTCCGCACGCCTTCCCGGTGTTTCGGTGCGAGACCCGGGTTGCCAATTCCTGGAAGGACACGTACGACACCGAATCCAGCATGCTTCCGCCGCCGGGATTGAAACCTCGCGTCATGTGGTCCATTCGCGCGTTCTCGAGGGCCACCGGGTCGACTCCACGGGTCACGACGAGATAGTCGCGCATCACGACCGAGTGCTTGTTCTCCTCTGCCGTCCAGCGTCCCACCCAGGTGCCCCAGGCGCCGTCGAGTGAGAAGTGCTGGGCGATCTCGCGGTGGTAGGACGGCAGATTGTCCTCCGTCAACAGATTGGTGATCATCGCAGCTTTGGCGGTCTCGCTGAGCTGTGACTGCTCGGGATCCCAGTCCTCACCGCCGAGAGCCGCGAAGTTACGCCCGTCGTCCCACGGCACATAGTCGTGGGGATGCCAGTCCTTGGCCATCGACAGGTGTCGGTTGACGTTTTCCTCGGCAACTTCCTCGAGTTCGTGCAGTAGTTCGCGGTCGGTGAGTACGCGGGTCACAATGGTGCTCCGTTTCTGTTGTGTCAGTGGCCGATTCGAAGGATTAATTGTGGATGTCCCGGCAAGTTCAGTCGCTGGGCCAGTTGCTGTGCCGAATCGTCGACACGCAGCGGGTAGGAGAGGATCGAGGCACTCAGCCTTGCGTCGACCGCGGTCAGCCACGCCCGCTCCACGGCGATTCCCGTGCGCAGGAGATCGATGGACTCCTGTGTGTCCGAGGTGAACACGAGAACGGTTTCGCGCTCGATGGCTCCCGTCAGGCGCGCCGCGTCGGGCACCCCGCGCGTCACCAGGCTGTGCGTGGTGTCGACCGCCTCGTGGCCGCCGTCGGGCAGCCAGTGGGACGTCCACGGGAAGAGCTCGCGCTGGTGGCGCGGATCGTGACGAACCAGATCCGCCGAATACAGGAGGATGTCCGAGAGGGCGGGCGCCTCGTCGGACGCGAGCAGCCGGATGTGGACGCCCTCGAACCGGGCAGCCGAGACGATGTCGGCGATCGTGGCCGCCGGGATCGGAATGTCGGCGAACGCCTCACGATGGCTGCGCCGCCGGGCCATGGCGGAGAAGAGCTCCAGCTCGGTGCTCGACGCCGGAGCCATTCCGACCGCCCGGATGGTCGCAACCAGTTCGGGACGGCGGGGATCGGGCAGGAGATCCGTCTCGATCCGCCGGCCGAGGGCGCGGAGCGCAAGTTCCACGTTCGCGACGCAGGTTCCGCAGGAGATCACGCGATCGGCGCGGGCGCTGTCGGTGAACCCCGTACGCTCGTGGATCTCCACCTGATTGGCCCCGAGCCGCAGATCCCACGGTTGCGTGTCGTGGACCGACGGTGCCGAGACGATGGCGCGGGAGACCACCTCGATGTCGCCGAGCGACCAGCTGTCCATCGCGACCTCCCTGTCTGATGCGGGTGTCCACCCGTGACTCGAGCATTCCGTCGGCGGCGACGTCGCCGCTTGAGTCGAAGGTCCCGAATGTGCCGGGATAGGTCCCGCTCTCCCGGGTACGCATGTGAGGACGGTACGGTTCGAGTAGATGATGCTGGAGGTAAGCGCATGACCACGCGGGTGTTCCTTGTCGACGACCATGAGATCGTGCGACGCGGCCTGGTCGATCTACTCGGTAGCGTCCCGGACCTCGAGGTGGTCGGGGAGGCCGCATCGGTGGGGGAGGCCATGGCCCGGGTTCCGGGCAGCGGCGCCGACGTCGCCGTCCTGGACGTGCGGTTGCCCGACGGCAACGGTGTGGAACTGTGCCGGGACCTCCGGTCCGCCGTACCCGGGCTGCGCTGCCTGATGCTGACCTCGTACTCCGACGACGAAGCGTTGTTCGACGCCATCATGGCCGGCGCATCCGGCTTCGTTCTCAAGCAGATCCTCGGCACCGACCTCGTCGCGGCAGTCCGCACCGTGGGGGAGGGCGGTTCGCTGCTGGACAGCCGGACGACGTCCGCGCTGATGAACCGCCTCCGGTCCGAACGACGCGAGGACCCACTGGCAGAACTGTCCGAGCAGGAACGCGCCGTATTCGATTTGATCGGTGAAGGGCTCACCAACCGCGAGATCGCCGAACGGCTCTTCCTGGCGGAGAAGACGATCAAGAACTACGTGTCCCGGTTGCTGTCCAAACTCGGAATGCAGCGCCGCACCCAGGCTGCCGTCCTCGCCACCGAACTGCGCAAGCAACGCTGAGGCCGGACGCGTTCCGGTTCAGTGGCGAGGTAGCGGGACACGCCAGGTGACCGCAGTTCCCTTGTCCGTGGTGTCGATGGCGCAGATGCCACCGCAGTGTTCGGCCCGCAGGTCCAGATTGTTCAGGCCGCTGCCCCGGGGCCCTTCGGCGATGCCGATCCCGTCGTCCGAGACGACGATGGTGAATTCGTCGCCGGCGATCACCGAGATGTCGATCGTTTTCGCGCGCGCATGGCGCAGTGCGTTGCTCAGCGCCTCGCGGAGAACCGCCTCGGCGTGCTGGTGGACACGAGCGGGAACGAGTGTGTCGATGGCGCCGGAGAACTGGACGTTCGGGACGAGGGGAGACTGCGCTGTGAGGTCGCCGATCACATCGAGAAGCCGGCGCCGGAGACTGCTTGCGGAGGCGGCGCCGGTGGCTTGGAGATCGAATATCGTGGTGCGGATCTCACGCACCGTGCGGTCGAGCTGCTCCACCGCGGTGTCGATGATGGACCGCACGTTGTCGGGCACGTCCCCGACCGCGTTGGTGCTCTGCAGGCTCATTCCCGTGGCGAAGAGGCGTTGAATGACGTTGTCGTGCAGGTCGCGCGCGATCCTGTCCCGATCGGCGAGCACCGACAGAAGTCGCTGCTTACCCTGCTGTTCTGCGAACTCCACGGCCACCGCGGCGAGGTCCGCCACCGATTCGAGCCGGACCACCTCATGCGGATCCCAGGGCGCGTTTCCGCGCGCGGTGACCACGAGGACACCGCCCACTCCCGACACCGTCGACAGCGGCAGCACTGCCGCCCGGCCGGCCTCGGCGGAGAACGGGGAGAAACCGTCCAGTCCGGTGAGCAGGGCAGGAGAGCGCGTGCGCTGAACGTCGATGAGGGGTGCCTCCTGCGTGGCGCGGCGGAGAGCGTCGGGTAGCGGCCGCACGGTGGTGTCCCGCACGGTGGTGTCGGTGCCGAGCACGGCGCCGTCGCCGCGTGTGAGCACGATGAATACCTCTTCGCCACCGGACAGCTCACGCACCTGACCGGCGAGAGTGTGCAGGGTGTCGTCGAGGGATCCACCGACCAGCAGCCGGGACGTGATCGTGCCGAGGGCGGACAGCCACCGTTCCCGGGTTCGCGATTCCTCGAAGAGCCGCGCGTTGTCGATGGCCACACCGGCCGACGTGGCGAGAGCCCGCAAGATCACCTCGTCCTCGTCGGTGAACTCGGATCCGCCGACCTTCTCGGTGAGGTAGATGCTGCCGAAGACCGTGCCCCGCATCATGATGGGGACGCCGAGGAAGCTCTTCATCGGCGGATGGTTGGGCGGGAAGCCGATCGATGCGGGGTGTTCGGCGAGGTCGGCGAGACGCACGGGACGGGGATCGTTGATCAACAACCCGAGCAGACCCCGACCCTCGGGGAGGTGAGCCATGTGGGCCCGCTCGTCCTTGGTGATACCCACGTAGACGAATTCCGACAGACCACCGTCGGGTGCGCGCACACCGAGGGCGCCGTAGCGGGCGTCGAGCAGTGACGTGGCCGCATCGACGATGCGCTGCAGAGTGGAATCGAGTTCGAGCCCCGATCCGACGACGAGGACGGCCTCGAAGAGTCGTTGCATACTCTGCCGTGTGGGCACCACATCGGCGAGCTTTTCCCGGACCTCGCTGATCCTCGCCGCGTTCTCGTCCGGACCGTCCACCATGTGTGCAGCATAGGTGCCGCACGCGGTAACGCCGGGAGCGGTGGTGTCGATAACTGCGCCGAGTGAGTGTTTACTCAGTCGAAGTAATTCACCATCACTACAGGGAGGCTAATTTATGAATCGACGGCATTTCGGACAACGAATCGTGGCCGGTTTCGCGGCAGCTGCGGCCGCGACCATGATGTTCACCGGGGTAGCTTCGGCGGAGCCTGCCGATTCTGCGCCCACGATCGGTGCCCCCGCGATCGATACCACGAGCGCGATCGCCAAGCTGCGCACGGTTGCCGCCGGCAACGCCGAAGCCGAGGCCGCGATCGAGCGTCTCGCTGCGTCGCCGACCGATGTCGCGCTCAGCGACGTCGCACTGCCGGGCCAGATCTTCCAGATTCCGGCCTACTCCGACACCGGCCAGGGCGGTCCCGTCCTCGGACAGCTCTACGGCGCCGGTGTGGCCACCAATATGAACAACGAGTTCCGCTTCGGTTTCTTCGGCGGACCGGGCGTCATCGCCAACGATCAGGCAGGCGCTCAGCTCGATGTCGTGTACTACAGCTTCGCCACCGGAGCCAGTGGCATCGTGAAGCTCGACAAGAACAATATTGCTGTTCCGACCGTCATCTCCACTCCGCCGATCCCCGGACTGGGCAGTGGCCTGGTAGTGGCAGCCGTGTACGGCTCGCTCAACCATCAGGTCGGCGACAAGGTCGTCAAGAGCACCATCTGGTGGCCCACTCTGGGTACCGTGCTCGCCTGACAGTTGGAGTAGCTGACGGTGGCAGGTGCGGCTATTGCCGCGCCTGCCACGTTGTCGTTCTCTCGAATATCAGGGTCCGCCACAGATGCACCACCATGACGACGATGGCCAGGCACCACACGGCGAACGCGCAGAACAGTTCGGCACTCCCGACGATACCGACCAGCGGAAGTTGGTCCGCCTTTCCCAGCGAGATGCCCGCCACCGCGTACATCCCGAGAGGGAAGACGATGCTCCACAACGTGGCGTCGTAGGTCAATGGCACCCGATGGACGACGTGCCGCCACCACCCGGCTGCGATGAGGGGCGGGATCAACCAGGTGGCGAAGGCCCAGAACACGACGGCGAGGCCGGCGACGAGACCACGGGCGGCGCGACCGACCGGCGCGTCGTCCATCTCCACGATGCGCGCCCCGGCGAGCACGGTGATCGCGCAGGCGCCCATCGCCACCCAATAGGTGGCGGTGAGGTCCTTCGGGCGTAGGGCGTAGAGCATCATGCGGGCTGCCACGAAGATTCCCGCAGCGGAGTACAGGAACAATCCGACCGACCAGGAGAACACGGCGACGAGCGCCAGAAACGGGCGCGCATTGTCGTACACGGGCTCGAGGGTTGCCGCTGCGACAGCCACCGACTGGCTGGCGACCACCCAGTTGAACCAGGTGCCGTTGGCTCGGGCCACCACCGGGCGTTCGGTGGTGCCCAGCACGGCAGTCCACGGCACGATGTAGCCGAGCACGAGCCAGGTGACCGCAGCGACCGTGAACAGCACCGCCGTGACGACGTGATGACCGTCCATCGCGAGTCGCACGCCGAGCACATCGGTGCCCGCGATGAACGTGAAGAACCCGAAGCCGCGACCGGCGTCGGTGAGATCGTCGATCACCGCCCCGCGGTACGCGATGATCCGCCAGACCGTGAGGACGACCAGAGCCACGTAGGTGGTCACGCACACCGCCAGCAGCATGCTCGACAGCAGCCCGAACCCGGCCAGCCGCATCCCCACCGAGATGATGCCGCTCGCCATGACGATCGCGAAATAGCCGGGATTGAGGCTCCGGACTGATCCTCGGAGTCGAGCGGTCACACCGTTGAGCACGAAGTGACGGTACCCCCGGTCCTGCGACCGTCACATGGCGACGGTGAGCAGGAACGCCACGTCCTCGATCGCTTCGACGCTGTGCCGATCCCCGGGAAGCACCAGGAAGTCTCCGGTGGACCCCTTCCACGAATCGTCTCCGCACACCAGGTTCAGCTTGCCGTTCAGGATGAAGAGAGTCGCTTCGCCGGGGCTCTCGTGTTCTGCCATCTTCTGTCCCGCGGCGAGGGCGACGACGGTCTGGCGGAGGCTGCGCTGGTGGCCACCGTAGACGGTCTGCGAACTGCGCCCGCTGGACGTCCCCCCGGCCAATTTCAGTTGCTGACGTGCAAGGGCGGTCAGAGACTTCTTGTCCATGAGGTGAGTATGGCGCACTCGGCGCACGGTCACCCGTCGAATGGGGTAACGCTGCGAGGGCGAAGCGGTGAGCAGAAAATCAGCGCGTGTACGTGATCCAGCGGTACCGGGTGCCGTTCTTCGCGGACGTGAGCCAGTCGCCGGTTTCTTCGACATGCCACGCGTCGTCGATCGCCGGTGCCCACGTGTCGCCGTCGACATCCAGGTCGATCTCGGTGACGATCAGCCGGGTGGCGAACGGCATCGCGGCGGAGTAGATCTGGGCGCCGCCGACGACGCAGACGTCCTCGTCGGAGAGCCCGAGTGCCTGCTCGACTCCGCCGACCCTGTCGGCGCCGTCCGCGGTCCAGTCGGACTGCCGGGTGACCACGATGTTGCGCCGCCCGGAGAACGGGCGGAATCGCGGCGGAATCGAATCCCATGTCCGGCGGCCCATGATCACCGGATGCCCCATGGTGACCTCCTTGAAGTACGCCATGTCCTCGGGCACGTGCCACGGAATGGTGTTGTCCCGGCCGATGACACCGCCGTTCGCCTGGGCCCAGACGAGGCTGACGTGCCGGCCCACTAGACCGCCACCGGCGCCTTGATCGCGGGATGGTGCTGATAGCCGACGATCTCCACGTCATCGAAGGTGTAGTCGAAGAGGGAGTCGCGCTTGGTCAGCTTCAACGTGGGGTAAGGGAACGGTTCGCGGCTCAGTTGCTCGGTGACCTGCTCCACGTGGTTGTCGTAGATGTGGCAGTCGCCGCCGGTCCAGATGAACTCACCGACCTCGAGGCCCGTCTGCTGCGCGACCATGTGCGTGAGCAGCGCGTAGCTCGCGATGTTGAACGGAACGCCCAGGAACAGGTCGGCGCTGCGCTGATACAGCTGGCACGACAGCTTGCCGCCGGCCACATAGAACTGGAAGAACGCATGGCACGGTGCCAGCGCCATCTGCGGGATGTCGCCGACGTTCCAGGCCGAAACGATGATGCGACGCGAATCCGGGTCGGTCTTCAGCGTCTCGATGGTCTGACTGATCTGGTCGATGTGCTCACCCGACGGCGTCGGCCAGCTGCGCCACTGGACGCCGTAGACGGGTCCGAGCTCACCGTCAGCGTCGGCCCACTCGTCCCAGATGGTGACACCGTTGTCCCGGAGCCACTTCACGTTGGAGTCGCCGCGCAGGAACCACAACAGCTCGTAGACGATCGACTTGAGATGCACCTTCTTGGTGGTGACCAGTGGAAAGCCATCGGCAAGGTTCCAGCGCATCTGGTGCCCGAAAAGGCTGCGCGTCCCCGTCCCGGTACGGTCGGCCTTCGCGGTGCCGGTCTCCATCACCAGTCGGAGCAGGTCTTCGTACGGGGTCGGCACAGTCACCCGCACCACTTTACTAGGCTGCCCGGATGCGGAAACTCTTCGTGATCGGCATCGGTGCGGGCCACCCCGACCAGGTGACGCTGCAGGCCGTGAAGGCCATGAACCAGGTCGACGTGTTCTTCGTCATCGGCAAGGGCGATGAGAAGCAGGATCTCGTCGACCTTCGCACCGCCATCCTCGAGGAGCACGTCACACGCCCGTACCGGGTTGTCGACATCGTCGATCCGCCGCGTGACCGGACGCCGTCCGACTACCAGGGTGTGGTGGACGACTGGCACGAGCGCCGGGCATCGTTGTTCGAGTCGGAGTTCGCGGCCGAACCGGGAGTCGGCGCCATCCTCGTGTGGGGCGATCCGTCTCTCTACGACAGCACACTGCGGATCGTCGAACGAGTCCTCGCTCGCGGCAACGTCGCGTTCGACTACTCCGTGATTCCCGGCGTCACCAGCGTGCAGTCGCTGGCGGCCCAGCATCGGCTGGTGCTCAACCGGATCGGTGAACCCATCCACATCACCACCGGACGAAAACTCGCCGAGGGCCTGCCCGACGGTGTCGACAACGCCGTCGTGATGCTCGACGCCCACTGCACTTTCACCCAGGTGCCCGGCGACGACGTCCAGATCTGGTGGGGCGCCTACCTCGGGACCCCCGACGAGGTACTGATCTCCGGCAACTTGCGCGAGGTGGAAGGTGACATTCAGCGGGTGCGATCCGAACTGCGCGAACGCAAAGGCTGGATCATGGACACCTACCTCCTGCGACGATGACCGCGCCGCGCTGCGAAGATGAACGC
>NZ_JBAQEO010000323.1:0-2068 GCF_049286785.1 Rhodococcus sp. (in: high G+C Gram-positive bacteria)
CAACACCAGAAGGAGGCACTCCTGGTGCGGACACCGGTCCCCGAACACCTACGAGACCCTCTACACCGCTACGCTGGCATCCGCCGCGTAATCCACCACCCGTGTCCACAAGCCGGGGGTAAGGCCCGACTGTGCCAGGTGACCATCATGTCGTGCTGGCTGATCGGGATGTCCTCGGGTGCGGCGTGCGCCCAGTGTGGTGACTGCGGCAGCAGGTGACGCACCGCGGCATGCACGAGCCTGGTCTTCACGCTCGTCACGATCATCTCGCCATCTGGCTGAAAGGCATTGCGAGACCCGACGTCGTACCCCAGCTTGGCCGTCTTGGAGATGCGGCGTTTCATGTTCGCGCCACCCTTGGAGTAATAGACCGCACGAGCCTCTTTGGGGATGACCGTGCTCATCATGCCGCTGGCAAAGCCGTACAGCACTCCCAGATACAGTCCCCGCTTCTCGTTGAAGCTCACTGCGGAGTCGAGCTTGCCCCGATCGGTCCACGACGGCAGCTGGCGGGCGCGCTCCATGAAATCCTTCAGGTCGGCCGGAAGTCCGGCCGGCAACGGCTGCCCATTCTTGGTCCAGGTCCGCAAGAGCTCGTTGACCCTGGGAACCTCCCCCCGGTCGAGGAGTGACGCCACCAGCGGATCGGCCTCGGTGTCCCACACCTGCCTCGGATCCGCACCGCTTCCGGTGCCCAGCACCGAGCCGGCCGGTGACCACCTCCACGGTTGTGCGTGGGCGGGTGCAGCGACCGCGAATGCGCCGAGCGCACCCAACGCCCCACCGGCCTTCAAAACGTTGCGCCTACTGAGATCGGCCATACCGTCGCCCCCTGTGCGATGCCGTGAACCCGGGACACAGTGAAACAATCACTGTTTCTACGTATCATTTAGTAGCACGGTGTGATGGCCGACACAAGCAATTCGGCAAGATGGAGCTCGTTGTTCGACGTGTAGCGTCGGTCCCCAGGAGGAAATCGTGGAACATTCGCCAGCGGTCCGGATACCGGTCTCGAAACCGGAGTCCCTGCTCGAGCGGGCTTTCATCGACGCCGTCGAACATGCCGACGAGGTCGACGCGGTGCGCACCCGCCTGCTCGACGCGGCCTACGAGCAATTCTGCCGGACAGGTATTCAGCGCTCTTCGATGGAGGAAGTCGCCCGTCGGGCCAACCTGTCCCGGATCACGCTGTACCGGAGATTCGACACCAAGGATGCACTGGTCGAGCAAGTACTCCTCCGCGAGTTTCGACGATATTTCGATCAATTCCTCGTCGACATCCAATCCGCTCGGACCGTTGCCGACCGCGTCGTACTGGGTTTCGTGAGCTCGTTGCGCGCCACCCGGACCAACCCGTTGATCGGCGGCCTCATCGATACGGAACCGAGCCTGCTCGCCGGTTCCCTCGCCGGCGACGGCCGAATGCTCGCCACCGCGCGGCAGTTCGTCGCGCGGCAACTCCGCCGCGAGCAGCAGGCGGGCAACATCCCGGACGATCTGAACATCGATCTCACAGCCGAAATGATGGTGCGGATCGCAGCATCATTTCTGATGGTCCCCACCGACGTCGTCGACCTCGACGACGAAAATCAGCTGGCGGCAATCGCACGACAATTCATCGTGCCGATGGTGGAACCGCGCAACGCCGAAGAGGTGTGAGACTACTTGACAGCGGCAAACTTCCGCACGCGTGCGTCCTCATGCCGCTGCAGCCACGCGATGCGTTCGGGGTGTTTCGCACTGTCCGGACCAAGGACGGCGGCCAGTACTTGGTCGGCACTCTTACCTGGACGTGATTTCTGCAGCAGCAAGGTATGGATGAGGTCGCGCCGGTCGGGTGCGGCCGACCATGCCTGCTGCGCAACGTGAATGCGTCCCCGTCCACGCCGTGGCGTGACGTGGGCGATGAGGCCCGGGACGAGATTATCCGGGCATGTGGGGGCTCCGATCGCGGACAACCTCGCCGAAGCACTCGCCGAATACACAGAGTCGGATCAGGAGACGAAACCACTCGGCAGGGACATCGAGGGGGCGGTCGACACCGCGAAAAACCTGATCACGGTGATCG
>NZ_JBAQEO010000324.1:0-4906 GCF_049286785.1 Rhodococcus sp. (in: high G+C Gram-positive bacteria)
CGGCGCGCGCCGCGAACGCCGCCACACCGGCCGGGTCGGAGCCGTCCGCGCCACTACCGGAGAGCGCCGTCGCCGCCAGCCACGGGGCGCTCGCGAGAACGAACAGGACCAGTGCGCCGAGCAGTCGCTGCCACACGCTGGTGCGTCCGCCGGGAAAAGCCGTTACGGCCAGCGCCGTCACCGCCGCCAGCAGCACACCCGTCGGGGTGAGCCCCGCCGCTGCGAGACACGCCGCCAACGCGAACCAGCCGCGGCGATGCCCACGACGGAGAGCGACGGCCGCACATATCGTCCAGGGCAGTGCCGCGTATCCCGTCAGCAGGCTCCAATGACCCTGTAGCAGCCGCTCGGCGACGTACGGATTCCACAGCATGACCGTCGACGCCACGAGCGCAGAACCGAGTCCCGCGGCCGGCAGCACGACCCGGACCATCCGTGCGGCGCCCCAGCCGGCCATCCACAGCGCACCCAGCAGGACGGCCTTCACCACCACACCGCCGTCGACGACAACGCTCAGCGTGGCGATCAGGGCGTCCTGCGGCACTGCCCGTGCGGCGGCGTCGCCCAGCCCGAGAGCCGAATCGGTGAGATACGAGCGGGGAGTGCTGACCGCGTCACGCAACAACAGGTGGCCGGGGCCGAGCAGAGGTCCGAGGATCAGCGCCGCGAGAACGAGGCTGTAGAGCCCCGGGATCAGCGCTTGCGCGGTCTTCACCGGGACGCCGGCACACACTGCTTGGGGCCGGGCGTTCATGACCCGTCACCCTACGGGGTACATCCAGGTGGGCCGCATCGGACGTAGGGCATCATGGGCGCATGTCACGCCAGTCCCTTGACACCTCGGCGGTCGCGGGGGTGACGATGGTGACGATCGGGTCGATGATCGCGAATATCGCGTCCTACCTGCTGCATCTCCCGGCCAGCCGCTGGCTCGGACCGGCCGGGTACGGCGAATTCGCCAGTCTGCTGGCCGCCCAACTCGTCCTCGCGGTGCCCGCACTCGCACTGCAGACCGTCGTCGCGCGCGAGGTGGTTCGCGGCAGGAGCGCGCATGCCGTCCGGCGACTCGGGTACCGCTGTGCCGTCATCGTCGGGGTCGCCGCGCTCCTGCTGGCCCCCGCGGTGTCGTGGGCGCTGGACACCGGCACGCTCGCCACGTTCTCGGCACTGATGACAGCACCCGTGCTCGTGGTCCTCGGCACCGAACAGGGGCTGCTGCAGGGTGGAGGTCGCTTCGGCCCGCTCAGCATCGTCCTGGCCGGGGCAGGGGTCGCGAAAGTGGTCCCCGCCGTCGTCATGCTTGCGCTGGGCGGCGGGCCGGGACTTGCGCTCGCGGCGAGTGCGGTGGGAACCGCCGTCGTCGCGGTGTCGGCGAGGATCTTCACGGACACCGGGACGGCCGAGGGCAGCACCCGGATCGGAGTGAGTGCCGTCCTCAAAGCGTCGCAGGTGCAGTTGGCGCTGATCGCACTGTCGTCGATGGACCTCGTCATCGCCCGGATCGTGCTCGGCAACGACGATGCCGGCCTCTACGCGCTGGGGGCGGTGGCCACCAAGGCCGCGTTCTGGCTACCGCAGGCAGTCGGGGTGGTGCTCTACCCGCGGATGGCGAACCCCGCCCACTCTGCGCAGGCCATCCGTTCCGCTCTCGCCGTCCTCGTCGGGATCGGGGCGGTGCTGGTGGCAGGTGTCGCGGTGGCGTCCCCCCTCGTCCCGCTGGTGGTCGGCGACGCGTACGCGCCGGTGCAGTCGCTACTGTGGCTCTTCGCGCTCCACGGTGCGTGTCTCGCCGTGCTGCAGGGCGCTCTGCTGTCCGTCATCGCGGGGGAGCGCACCCACCTCGCACTCATCGCCTGGCTCGGCTTCGCGGTCGAGATGATCGCGCTGCCGACCCTCGCATCCACGCTCGGTGAGTTCATCACCGTGGCCGTCACCGTCGCGTCGAGTACGGCCCTGATCGCGAGCATCCTCGCCGTCCGCAGTGCCCGCCGCGACACCCGGGGGCGCAGAGACGACGAAGGGGACCTCGGATGATTCCGAGGTCCCCTTCGTCTTTGTTCGGTGTTCTTACCGCTCGTCGTACCGCCGCGGATCCGTGACCGGGATTTCCTCGGTCTTGTCCGTGGTCCAGTCGCGCTGTCCGGTCTGTGTCTCCGGGCTGCCGTGACGTCGTCCACCGTCGGCCGGCGGGACGCCACCGTTGGGGGTGACGGCCCGGTTGGGGCCCTTGCCGCCGCGGAGGCCGAGGAAGATGCCCGCGATCAGGGCGATCAGGCCGAGGATACCGGCGACGATCGGAATGGTCCGGCCGAGCAGGTTGAGCTGGTCGACGCCGTCCCGGGCCTGTTCGGCCTGGCTCTCGATGGTCTCTTCGCTGAACGGCAGGGTCGCCTTCAACACATCGATCTCAGGCTTGTCCTTGTTCCGAGCGTAGTACTGGTGAACCTGCTCCTGACCCTTGACAGCCACACCGGTCTGGGGCTCGATCCACACGTCGCGCACGTTGGTGTACCAGCGGGTCATGGTGATGGGCAGAGTGCCGCCGGGAACACCCCATGTGTCGGCGGGAAGAGTCAGCTTGTTGGTGGGGAGGTTGACGACCTTCGAGAGATCGACGGGTTCGATGGTCTGGTTGTAATGGTAGACCTTCAGGCCGTTGACCTCGGTCTCCTCGACGAAGTTGATGTCGTTGGTGGTGCGCGCGGTCACGTCGAAGAACGGGTAGCTCTTCTTCTCCGAGTCGAACGGGAACCGGTACTGAAGCCCGTCACGCGGAACTTCCTCGGCCGGCTGGTTCGCCTGTGTCTGGATGGTGCCTACCGGATCGTTCGTCGGCATAGCCGTCTTGCGGTCGACGGTGACGCGGTCCACGAACGCGGTGAGCAAGCCGGTGTCGCCCTGCTTGTCGGTGCGCCGGAGCGTCTGACCATTCTGGATGGTGACCACGTCGGCGTTCGCAGGATCCTCGGCCGTGACGAAGCGCTGCGACACCAACGGAACATTCGTGTTGACTTCCGCCTTGCCTGCGAGAAGTGCCTGCGAGTTGAGCACACTGCCGTTTGCCTTGGCGATCGTGGTCGCCTCGAGATCCAAAGGCGTTTTTGCCAACTTGCTCATCCCATAGGTCGGAATGAGGATGGCGACGGCCAAGAGGAAGGCACCGAGGCCCACCAGAATGTAAGCAAGTATCCGGCTCGGCCCTGAGCGTTCCGCCATGCTGTCTCTCCTAACCCAATTCGTCGATTGAGATTCCCCCACCGGCAGCTGGCTGCACGGATCGCATGGAGCCCACATCGACACCACGTGAGGCAAAACACTAACAGCACGAAGGGCCCATTTGCCCCACCGGATACTAAACCCACCGGCCTTTATCTCCGAAAACGACTCGACAGCAGATTTTCGCCACGCGGTGGGGTACCAGGCACACTGTTCGTGATGAGCAGTTCAGTCAGCACCTCGGCGCCGAGCGTCCCGAGGCCGGTTTCGGCCCACGGGTTCATTCCGGCTCTCGAGGGAATGCGCGGGTTGGCGGCGCTCGGGGTGCTGGTCACCCACGTGGCGTTCCAGACGGGGGCCACGAGCACCGCGGTATTCGGCCGGATCTGGGGCCGATTCGACCTCGCGGTGGCCGTGTTCTTCGCACTGTCGGGATTCCTGCTGTGGCGCGCGCATGCCGGCGCGGCCCGCGGACGCGGTTCCGCGCAGGGCATGGTTCGGTACTGGATCTCGCGGGCCACCCGAATCCTGCCCGCCTACTGGGTGGCGGTGGCGGCGGTGCTGACGTTCATGCCGTCGGCGCATGCCAGCTTCACCTCGTGGTGGGCCAATCTCGCCTTGGTGCAGGTGTTCGTCCCGCTGACCCTTACCGACGGACTCACCCAGATGTGGAGTCTGTCCGTGGAGGTGTCTTTCTATCTACTTCTTCCACTGATCGCGTGGACCCTGTCCCGACTGCGGGGGCCCTCGGCCCGACTGCGTATCCCGGTGATCCTGGCGGTCGTCGCGTTGAGCGCGACGTGGGCGTTCCTGCCGATCCCGACGCCGGATCACATCCACCACGACAACTGGCTGCCCGGCTACCTTCCCTGGTTCGGTGCCGGGATGCTGCTGGCCGAGCTGTCCGTCGCCCCACCCGGCCGGATGCGGCGCTGGGCGCGGCACCGTGGGTGGATGTTCGTGATCGCGGCGGTGGCGTTCGCGTTGACCACAACGGAGCTTGCGGGTCCGGAGGGGCTGGTGCGTCCGGAGCCGTGGCAATACGCGATCAAGATGGCGCTGGGGGCGGTGATGAGTTTCGCGCTCATCGCGCCGCTCGCGCTGGACGACACCGGTCAGCACCGGTTTCTCGCCGGCCCTTTCGCTCTTGCCATCGGCCGGTGGTCCTATGGAATCTTCATCTGGCACCTCGCGGTGCTGTCGATCATCTTCCCGGTCTTCGGGCTCGTTCCCTTCACCGGCCATTTCCTGTATGTGCTGTCGCTGACGACGGTGATCAGTGTCGCGGTCGCCTCGGCCAGTTACGCGTTGGTGGAGGAGCCGTCGCGGCGTGCGGTCCAGCGTTGGCGGGCGCGACGCAGCATCGCGGACCGGCCGAGCGGGAGTACGGCCAGCCCCGTCGCCACCAGTGCGACGAGGATCGGGAACTGAACGAGGAACGAGTGGCCCACGTATCCGTTGGGTGCGCGCCACGGGCCGGTGGACAGCACGGCCATGCCGAGCATGGTGGATGCTCCGGCGACCACGACGAGAACACGTGCGGTGGTGGCGGATCCGCGTAGGCGAACGAGTCCGGCGGCGAGTGCGGTCAGCACCACCGTCGTGGCCCCGCCGACAGGGCCTCCGATCACGACGGCGGCGGCGAACACACCCAGCCACCCGGCGGTGGCGCTCTGCCAGGTTCGAGGAG
>NZ_JBAQEO010000325.1:0-1577 GCF_049286785.1 Rhodococcus sp. (in: high G+C Gram-positive bacteria)
GGGGCCAGCACCACCTCGTAAAGTGCGAGCATGTCCGCTGACGGGGGGATGTGTCGATCGTCGATCACCTCCACTTCCACCGACCAGCCCTCCTCGGTCGGCAGCACCGCCGTCGCGTTCTCCGACTCCTTTCCGATCGCATCCGCGACGTCACGCAACGCGGCCGCAGCGGCCGCCGCTGCCGACACCGGCGGGGGATGTTCGTCAGCCATCCCAACCACCTCCTCTCCTTCGTGAGCGTGTGGTGCGATCTGGGCATATCCAATCCTTCTCTGGTTGGTGGGCTGTCACCAGGGGCGTGTTACATCGTCCGGATCGAAGACACCGCGACCAGTTGCGTTCCGGTCTCTGTCCGCCCGGCGGAGTGCGACGATCAGGGTGTCGAGAGCGGCCCTCGGTGGGAGGTGCCGGCTCGCCGGCTACAGGGAGTGAACGACCATGGCGCAGGGCACTGTGAAGAGGTTCAACGGCGCGAAGGGCTTCGGATTCATCAGCCCCGACGACGGCAGCGCGGACCTGTTCGTCTACCTCTCCGACATCCAGGGCAGTGGGTACAAGTCGCTCGAGGAGAATCAGAGGGTGGAGTTCGACGTCGGCCGGGGAGCAGATGGGGCTTCAGGCCCAGAATGTGCGCCATGTCCTGAGCCGATCTGCACCGCGCAGTGGGCTGGCTTCATCGAGCGGGGATGCGCCCTCGGTGCCCTGGCGATGCGTGAGGTAGGAGGATGCCCGAGCGGCAAACCGTCCATGGAACATGCAATGGAGTGTCTGACTGATGAGCTCGATGTCGCAAGACAATGCGCAAGAGAATGACGGACCGATTCATCGCTGGACGCCCCTCGCCGTGAGGATCGCGGCGGTGGAACGTTTCGCGGACTGTACGGAACATGTGCTGACTGTCGGCGACCTGAAGTTGGCCGACGTCGAGAAGGACTTCCGGCTGTTGGCCGTCAACAGTTCCCTGCGTCGCCAGCAGGAAAGCATTCGAGCCGCCATACTGCTCAGCCGACAAGACTTGGGTCATCTGGCCGTGGCATTTGTGCGCGCGGCCCTCGAGGACTTGATGTATCTCGGGTTCTTCGCTTCTCTCGACCTGGGGGAGTCCCAGGAATTGTTCGTGGCGATGGGCAACTTCGACTCCCTACGGGCACTGCTTGCGCAACGAAACTATATCGGGGACAAGGAGATGGCTCGGCTCTGGTACCCCAAACACTTCCTCGATTGGGCAGTTGCCAGGAGCGAGGAGACCAGAGCTGTGCTTACGGTGCTCAAGCAGCAGTACGGGTGGTCGGGCGGGATCGTACCGACGGGGGTTTGGGTCGCAGACCGTGTGGGCCAACGCGAGCTGTATGACTACCTGTACGCGGCATCGAGCCGGGCGCTGCACTTCTCGGTCGGCGAGATCATGCGCCGCGGCTGGTTGGAACCGACCGGAACGCTGGTCACGGACAAGCGTGCGTTTCGAGAACACCTCGCCTCCTTCGCTCTCGACCGGTTGTGGCGGCTGTACGTCGAAACCTGGCGGGTCGCTGTGCCGATGCTGGACAGGGCGGGAATCAGCAGCGACGGATCCCTTG
>NZ_JBAQEO010000326.1:0-9991 GCF_049286785.1 Rhodococcus sp. (in: high G+C Gram-positive bacteria)
GTGCACCACCTGGTCGCGTTCGCAGGGAAGGCCGGTGGGCTGCAGGTGCTGTTCACCGATGCCACCAGCGGCGTCAGCACGTATCCGGCGGCTCGGTCGTTGTCGGTGGACCAACCGGACCGACAGGGCCGGGTCGTCCTCGATTTCAACCGGGCGGCAAACCTGCCGTGCGCGTTCACCGACTACGCCACCTGCCCGGTGGCACCGGCGGGGAACAGGCTGCCGTTCGCCGTCCCGGCCGGGGTGAAGGTGGCGTCATGACCGTTGCCCTGTCCGTCCTGGCTCTGTCTCCGGTCAGTGAGGGGGCCACCGCCCGCACGGCGTTGCGGAACACTGTCGACCTCGCTCAGCACGCCGAGTCGTGGGGATATCGGCGTTACTGGGTGGCCGAGCATCACTTCGTGGGAGTCGCCAGTTCGTCACCGGCCGTGCTGATCGGCATCCTCGCGGCGGCGACGAGCACTCTCCGGGTGGGAGCGGCGGCGGTGCAGCTCGGCTACACGACGGCCGCCGCGGTGGTCGAGTCGTTCGGTACCGTCGAGGCGCTGTATCCGGGTCGCCTCGACCTGGGCCTGGGACGGTCGAGTCAACGCCGGGCGGAGGCTCTGAAGGCGGCCTCGGAAAAGGGACCGCCTGCACCGGTCCGCCGTGAGACCGAGATCCGCGACGGTGTGATCATCCCCGCGCCGTTCGATCCGACCGGGCTCCTGCTGTCGCCGCGCCTGACGGCATCGCTGGCAGCCCTGCAGCAGCCGGGGGCGCAGTCGCCGGAGTTCGAGGAGCAGGAGCTTGCCTCGACGTTCGCCCACTGGACGCACAGCATCCGGAGTGGGCACGGCGCGATCCCGTACCCGGACCCGGCGCACACACCTGCGCTGCACGAGGCGGAACGCGCGTTGGTGGAGGATCGGCTGATCACTCAGTTCGTGGGGTCACCCTCCACGGTGGCGGACCGCCTCGACAGCCTGCAAAAGCTGACCGGCGCCGACGAACTGGTGGTCACCAGCGTCACGCATACGCACGCCGATCGTCTGCGCTCCTATGAACTGCTCGCGAAGGAGTGGGGGCTGCCGCATCTCCTCGCGGCCTGACGAACGCCGTGCGGCCGAGAACCGCATGATTGAACGTTGGTCCAGCTGGGAATCCCTGGGACATGGACACGGAAGACGGACCTGTGCCCGAGTCCTTCGACGACCTCGCCGAGGAACTACGGCGGTACTTGAGTACGCTCACGTCGACCGAACTCGGTCCCGACGACGACTACTTCACATTGGGTCTGGTCAGTTCGCTGCGCGCCCTGGAGATCGTCACCTACATCGAGGGGAAACACGGTGTGGAGGTCGAGGTCGAAGATCTCGACCTCGACAACTTCCGCACCGCGAGGCGGGTAGCCGAGTTCATCCACCGCAAACGCGCAGATCAGGCTCGTGCCGATGAGGTCGCATCGTGATCGGGATCGACACCCTCGTTGCGACCGCGGCGAAGGAAGCAAGTGTCTGGGACGCGTCCGGTCTGCCGGACGAGGTGATCGCGTCCGCCGCCCTGACCGGTGTGCTCGGCCTGGACCGGCCGAAGGCGTACCGGGGATCCGGATCGGGACCCGCCGAACTGGGCTCGGTCGCAGAGAGACTCGGCGAGGTATGCACCTCGCTGCGTTCGCTCCTCACCGTCCAGAGCATGGTCGGTGCCGCTGTCGATCGGTGGGGCACCACGGCGCAGAAGGAGCAGTGGTTGCCGTATCTGGCAACCGGTGAAATTCTTGCCGGCTTCGCCGCGACCGAGGCCGACGCCGGCAGCGATCTCTCCGCCGTGCACACCAGCTTCGACACTCACGGGTCGGATTACCGCGTGTCCGGACGTAAACTCTGGGTGACCTTCGGTCAGGCGGCGGACGTGCTGCTCGTCCTCGGCCGGTCGCCCGACGGCTTGACGACGGCGCTGATCGAGACCGGGTGGTCCGGAGTGTCCGTGGAACCTGTCGAGGGACAACTCGGGATGCGCGGAGCCCGGGTGGCTCACGTGTCGATGGACGATGTACTCGTGCCCGCCGACAATGTCATCGCACCGCCGGGATTCGGTCTCTCGCACGTGGTGGGCACGGCGCTCGATCACGGCCGGTTCACGGTGGCCTGGGGCTGCATCGGTATGGCGCGGGCCTGTCTCGCCGATGCTCTCGCTCATGCGTCGAATCGGGTGCAGGGCGAAGTGGTGCTGTCCGAACATCAATCGGTGCGCGCACTGCTGGGACGGAGCTGGGTGGATCTCGCGGGTGCACGGGCACTCTGTGAGACCGCCACCCAGCAACGTCAGGCACGCGAACCGAGTGCGATCTTCGCGACGGTCGTGGCCAAGTACGCCGCGGCCCGCGTCGCCGGTTCGGTTGCCCAGCAGTCGGTTCAGATACTGGGGGCAGCCGGATGCGATGCGGACAGCAGGGTGGGCCGGTTCTACCGCGACGCCAAGGTCATGCAGATCATCGAGGGTTCGACGGAGGTCGCCGAACTCCATATCGGTGACTACGTGCTCGCCGGCGGGGCACCATGACGGCGGAGCGGACCGTCACGCTCGAGACCATCGCGCTGTGGTTCCCCGACGACTACGTGCGGGTGACCCACCTGCCCGAGCTCGAGGAACTGCCCGGCGGTCAGCGTGAGCACGCACTCGCCCTCGGGATCGGCACCGTTCCTGCAGGCGAGGGTCGCACCGAGGTGGACATGGCCTACGCCGCCGCCGCGCAGGCACTGCGGCAGGCGAAGGTGGATGCCACCGAACTCGACGCGCTGCTCTACGTACAGGGCAGGGTTCCGCAGTACCTGCTGGCGTCCGAGGCGACCCGTCTGCAGCACCGGCTCGGCGCACACACGGCGTTCACGACCGGCGTCGGCGATCTGGGATGTGTGTCGATCTCGGCGGCATTCGCGCTCGCGACGGCGCTGCTTCGAGGCGACGCCCGATGTCGGAACGTGCTGGTGGTGGCGGCGGCGAAGACACCGACCCGCGCCCGCTATCGCCCGCCGATGACAGTGCTCGGGGACGGCGCCGCCGCGGTGCTCATGACCGGGTCCGGCACGGGACGGTACGAACTGGTCGATCAGATCGTCCGGAGCAACGGGAAGTATGCCGACCTGTTCAGAATCGACTACCGCGACATCCCCGAGGCCGACTGGATCGAGGAATGTACGGACGAACCGACCTACACCTTCCGGCTCGCGGTCGAGAGCCGGAAACGGTTCACGGAGATCAACGCGGAACTCCTCGAACGAAACGGTGTGGGACAGGACAAGGTCGGCTCGTTTCTGATGCAGAATCTCTCGGCCGGTGCCTTCGCGTTCTGGCAGGAGGCGCTGGACGTGACGATCGATCCCGTCTGCCGCCGCAACCTCGAGAGGTTCGGCCACCTCGGATCCGTCGACGTGGCTCTCAACCTCGAGCGTGCGGCCGCGACACAATCCGCCGGCGACTACTGCCTGGCCATGAACAGCAGTCCTGTCGCGGCCTGGAGCAGCGCGCTGCTGCGCCGGCTACCGGACACGAACCCGGAGAGGGCGTGAGCGATGGCGGCCACGGTGAAGTGTGTGGTCTGGGATCTCGACGACACCATCTGGGACGGTGTCGTCCTCGAACAGGACGTCCCGGTGCCCAAACCCGAGGTTCTCCGCACCATCACCGAGCTCGACGCGCGGGGAATCCTGCACGCCGTCGCGAGCCGCGGCGAGTACGAGCCTGCGGTCGCACATCTACGGTCTCACGGGCTCGAAGAAATGTTCTGCGCCATCGATGTCGGCTGGGGTCCCAAGTCCGGGGCCGTCCGGCGAATAGCCGAGACCTTGAACATCGGCCTCGACACGATCGCCTTCGTCGACAACGATCCCGTCGAGCGAGCCGAGGTGTCCGCGGCGCTGCCGAACGTGCGCTGCTATCCGGTGGAAGCGGCCGGATCCCTGCCCCACCTTTCGGAGCTGACGCCGGCGGCGATCACCGAGGAGTCCCGGCAGCGCCGGGCGCTGTACCGCGCCGAACGGACCCGGCAAGCGGTGGAACAGGAGTTTCAGGGTTCGAGCGCCGAGTTCCTGACGTCCCTCGGACTGGTCATGAAGGTCCGTCCCGCCACCGAGGACGATCTGGATCGCGCCCACGAACTGACCGTACGGTCTCATCAACTCAATACCACCGGACGCACTTTCGGCATCGACGCGCTTCGGCAGTTGTGCGTCTCGGAGCGTCATGAGGTCCTCGTCGCCTCCCTCTGCGACCGGTTCGGCGGTTACGGCACGATCGGCCTTGCGGTATCCGAGATCCGAGGCGAACAGTCTGTTCTGCAGCTGCTGCTCATGTCGTGCCGGGTGATGTCGCGAGGGGTCGGAACCGCCTTCATCCGGCACGTCGTCGAGCGAGCCCGATCCCGGGGGCGGCGCCCGTACGCGGAGTTCGTGCCGACGGACGTCAACCGGGTGATGCTGGTGACCCTGCGCTTCGCCGGTTTCGAGGTGGTCGACGAACCCGACACCGAGTGGCGCGTCCGCGAAACCGGCGGAGGGCAGAGCGTCCGCGAAGCGGCCGGAGAGCGGAGTGCCCGCACTACCGCCGGAGAGCGGATACTATTGCTCTGCAATAACTCGCGAGGGTTGTCGGGGCCCGCCACCGATCACGTGCGGGTGCTCTCGGATGACGTGCCGAACGAGAGTGCAACGCCATGACGGATACGCGGGCAATCGGCAGTGTGTGGGCCGAGATCCTCCGACAATGTCACCGGGTTCCGGATCGCACCGCCGTCGTGGTGGGTGCGCGGTCGCTGACGTTCCGTGAACTGGATTCCGCCAGTGCGGCATTGGCCGGGCAGTTGGTGGCCGCGGGGGTTCGCCCCGGCCAGGTGGTGCTGATACATCAGCGGCAGAGCATCGACACGGTGGTGGGCTTGATCGCCGCGCTGAGGTCCGGCGCGGCCTGGTGCGTGATCGAACCCGGCCATCCCGCCGAGCAACTGCGCGCATTGTTGGGTGCCATCGACTGCGGTGCCATCGTGTACACCTCCGATGATCAGGCCACCAGCAGCGAAACGGTCGAGGCGCTCGCCCGAGTGTCCCGCGGCGACCCTCCGGTCGCGCTCGATATCGCACACCTTCCGGAGCCGACCGGAGCAGTCCCGCTTCCGGACGAGGTCCCTCCCGGCACGGCCGCCTATGTGGTCACCACGTCCGGGTCGACGGGTGTGCCCAAGGCGGTTGTCGTGACGCGGGCCAACCTCGTGAGCATGGTCGCGGGCCGCGACTACGAATTCGACGAGTCGACGCTCGTCACGTTCTCCGCGTTTCGACTCACCTGGGACGGCGCTCTGCTGATGACACTGTGGGCGCTCTGCGTCGGCGGGACGAGTGTGCTGCCCGACGACCGGGGCCTGCGCGACGCCGAAGCCGTTGCCGGTCTCGCACTGAGATGGCACACCACGCATCTGGTCGCGACGCCGTCGTTCTACCGGTTGTTGCTGCCTCATCTCGCGGCGGTTCGGATGCATCTGCAAGGTGTGACCCTTGCGGGTGAGCCCCTTCCGAGGACCCTGGTGCTTCGGCACCGTGCCGTCCTGCCGGGTATCGCCCTCCGCAACGAATACGGTCCGACGGAGACCACCGTCAGTTGCCTGGCGCACTCGGTGGACGAGGTGCCGGAGTCGATCGCGCCGATCGGCAGGCCGTTGGGATCGACCTCCGCACATGTCCTCGATGCAAAATTCACCCCCGCGCCGCCCGGCACCATCGGCGACCTTTACCTGGGCGGCCCGCAGATCTCCGAGGGTTACGCCGATCGACCGGCAGCCACCGCAGTGCGATTCGTGGCCGACCCGTTCACCGAGCTGGCCGGGGCCCGGATGTACCACACCGGAGATCTCGCGCGGGTGAATCCGAACGGCGACATCGAGTTCTGCGGGCGGGTCGACGGACAGGTGAAGGTGCGCGGAGCCAGGGTGGAGCGGCACGCCGTCGAGGCCGTGCTGGAAAGCCATCCGGCGGTGCGGCAGGCGGTGGTCCTCGCGACACCCAACGAGTACGACGAGAACGTCCTCACCGCGTTCTGGGTGCCCGCGGCGGCCACGACGGTGCTGCCCACGACCCGGGACCTGCTCGCGTTCTGCGCCGAGCGACTGGTCGCTCAGTCGGTGCCGGAACAGTTCGTTGCACTCGGCGCTCTTCCCCTCGCACCGAGCAGCAAGGTGGACGAGGGTGCGCTTCGTACGCTGCTGCCCGGCGCCGGAAGAGACGGTGGACATGGATGAACACCCCCCGCTGTCGGCGGCCTTCCCGCTGTCGTCGGCGCAGTACGACACCTGGCTTGCGCAGCAACTCGCACCGGAGGTGCCGCTGTGTATCGCCCAGTACATATCGCTGCACGGCGACCTGAACGTCGAACTTCTGCAGAGGTCCACGGTGGCCGCGGCCGAAGAGTTCGGCTCGCCGCTTCTACGGCTGGCGGTGGTGGCCGGCGAGCCCGTTCAGTGTGTGGATCCCGTGACGGACCGGTCGATCACCGTGCTCGATTTTCGTGGCGAGGACGACCCCACCGCATCAGCCCGCGACTGGATGCAGCAGGACTACGTGAGACCCGTCGAACTCCTCGGCAACCGGCTGGTCGATTCGGCCATCCTCAGAACAGGGGAACGGGAGTATCTGTGGTACAGCAAGATTCACCACATCGCCCTGGACGGCTATGCCGCGATGACCATGGTGAACCGGATCGCCGAGCTGTACACCGCCGCAGTGGAGAACCGTAGTCCGGCACCCCACGCGGCGGCGCACCCGCGGTATCTGTACGACCTCGATCAGCAGTACCGATCCACGAGCCGATTCGACGACGACCGACGCTATTGGGCCGGCCGCGTCGAAGGGTTCGAGACGGGCTCGACACTGGCCGCGGTATCCGCCCCCGCGGTGGCGGCGAGCATCCACATCGGTGCAGCGGTGCCGGGCGGTGTCACCCGCGCACTGACCGAGCACGCGCACAAGTCGACAGCCCTGATCATCGCGGGATACGCCTGCTACCTGTCCCGGATGACGGGCCGGACGGACGTGCTGGTGAGGATTCCCGTATCCGGGCGCACCACCGCGGCCATGCGCAGGTCCGGCGGCATGCTGGCAGGCATCGTCCCACTGCCGATACAGGTACGGCAGGGTGACACGGTGGGTGAACTGGCGGCACGGGTGCAGCTTCACCTGGTGGGTGCGCTGCGGCACCAGCGCCTCGGGCTGGGAGATATTCGCCGAGCCGCAGGTGCGGACGCGGTGGACCGGTTTTCGGGGCCGACGGTGAACGTGATGCTCTTCCGGCAGCAGATCCGGCTCGGCGCAGTCGAGGGTGATTACCACATCGTCACCTCCGGTCCGGTGGACGATCTGCTGGTCAACGTCTATCCCACCGGTCCGGCGGCGCAACCATGCGTCGATTTCCTGGCCAACCCGCACAGATACAGCCGCGACGAGGTGGCCGACCATCACAGGCGGTTCATGGAATTGCTCGACGAATTCGTCACCGCCGATCCGGCCGTGCCGGTCGCCGCGGTGCATCCGGAGACTGCCCGCATCGAGGAGAAGCAGCGGGCGGACGAGGCGCAACTCGCGTATTGGCGCCGCACGTTGGCCGACGCACCGCCGTTGTCGTCGCTACTCGCCGACCGGCCCCGACGTGCGCAGCGGAGCACCGCCGAGCAGACGATCGAGGCCTTGATCGACGCGGATCTGCATCAGGCGATGTCGGCACTGGCCCGGGAGCGGCACGGGGACTTGTTCGTAATTGCCCACACAGCGATTGCGGCGGCGCTCGCCCGTTCGAGCGGTGCCGAGGACATCGTGGTGGGAACGCAGGTGCCGGGACGGTCCCGGGTGGCGTTGCGCACCACCGTCCGCGGCGGAGCAACCTTCGGAGATCTGCTCGGGCGCGTGGGAGAAGTGGACCGCGAGGCATTCGCCCATGCCGACGTGCTCTTCGAGCGGGTGCTGCGGACGGTGGCGCCGACGCCCGCGACGGGAGGCGTGCCCCTGTTCCAGGTACAACTCGGCTTCGGTGAGCCCACCGCACCGCTCGGCTCCCTCGACCTGCGGGTGACATTGTCGGAGCGCCGCCACGACAACGGAGATGCCCAGGGACTGGTCGCAGCATTCACCTATGCCGGTGAGGTATTCGACGAAGCGACGGTGGCCGCCTTCGCCGAGCGATTCGTGACGATCCTCCGGACCGCAACCGGGGATCCCGCGGTCGTCGTGGGAGACATCGGCATCCTCGGCTCGGACGAACGCCGACTGCTCGGGAATTGGCAGGGGTCTGTCCGGCAGGACGCAATGCCCGACGACATACTGGCAGACGACACACTGGCCGACCTCTTCATGCGCCAGGTGGCACGGAGATCCGAGGCCACGGCGGTGACGTCCGAGGACGGGACGGTGAGCTACCGAGTACTCGACGCCCGTTCGAACCGTCTTGCCCGCCATCTGCTGTCGGTGGGGGTGCGGTCCGAGTCTCTCGTCGCGCTGGCTCTGCCGAGGTCGATCGACCTGGTGGTGGCGCAGTTGGCGGTGATCAAGGCCGGCGCCGGGTATCTGCCGGTCGACCCGTCGTACCCGTCCGAACGCCTCGAATTCGTGCTCGGCGATGCCCGGCCCGCCTGCGTGGTCGGTACCGCCGAGACAACCGGGTTGCCGCCATCCGTCGACTGTCCGGTGGTGGTTCTCGATTCACCCAGTGTGGCAGCGGCTCTCGCGGACACTTCGCAGTTGCCGGTGACCGTTGCCGATCGCGGGGGCCGTCGTATTCATCCGGATTCCCCGGCCTACGTGATCTACACCTCCGGCTCCACCGGGCGGCCGAAGGGAGTCGCGGTCACCCACCGTGGTGTGGTCGCACTCTTCGCCAACACCCGGCAGCAGTTCGGGTTCGACCACACCGACGTCTGGGCCCTGCTGCATTCCCCGGCCTTCGATTTCTCGGTGTGGGAGGTGTGGGGTGCGCTGCTGCACGGCGGTTCCCTGATCGTGGTCGACCAGGACACCGCGCGCACCCCCGAAAGACTGCTCGAACTGGTGTGGCGAGAACAGGTCACGGTACTCGACCAGACACCCACCGCCTTCACGTCGCTGATCGATGCGGCGGGGAACGATCTGCCGTTGCGTTATCTGCTTCTGGGCGGCGAGGCTCTCGACCCGAAGCAGCTCGAACGCTGGTACACCCGCCACGACGACACCGCCCCGAAACTCGTCAACATGTACGGTCCCACCGAGACCACCGTGCTCGTCACCCACCTGACGCTGACGCGAGCATCGGCCGCACCTGCCGCGGCGAGCGTCATCGGCCGACCGGTACCGGGCGTGCGCACGGCTGTGCTCGATGCCCGGCTGCGGCCGGTGCCGATCGGGGTGCCCGGCGAACTCTACGTCGCCGGTGTCCAGGTCGCGCGCGGCTATCACCACCGTGCCGGACGCACCGCGCTGCGTTTCGTTGCAGACCCCCAGGGGCCGGAAGGCTCCCGCATGTACCGCACCGGAGACGTGGTGCGCTGGCGGTGGGACGGCAATCTCGAGTACCTGGGCCGTGCCGATCGGCAGATCGAAATCCGTGGGTTCCGAGTGGAACCCGGAGAAGTCGAGTGGGCCCTGCTGCGCGCGTCCGGGGTGGCGCAGGCGCTGGCCGAGGTGTACGAGGATCCCACTCTCGGCGCGGTGCTGGTGGGATACGTGGTGCCGGAAAACGGTGTGGCGGTGGATCCGTCGAAGGTGGTGGAGGCGGCACGATCAGTACTTCCGGCGCACCTGGTGCCGGCTCGGGTGGTGGTACTCGACCGGTTTCCGGTCGGGGTGCACGGCAAACTGGACCGGCGGGCATTGCCCGCTCCGCGGTTCGGCGGATCGGGGCGGGAGTCGGCGCCACCGGCTGACGCCGTTGAAGAGGCACTGGCCACCGCGTTCAGCGACCTGCTGGGTGTACCCGCGGTGGGAGTGCACGACAACTTCTT
>NZ_JBAQEO010000327.1:0-3025 GCF_049286785.1 Rhodococcus sp. (in: high G+C Gram-positive bacteria)
GCGGTCCGCGGGCTCCGCTGCTGGTCGACGACATCGTCACTATCGTCATCGCGGTCCGGCAGGCCGTTACCGGCTGGGCTACCGAGGTGCACCGCCTGGACGGGCTGCACCTGAGGTTGCGGTGGTCGTAGACCGACCAGAAAGGGGTAGGCGTGATCTGGGCGGTCCCGTTCACCACCAACCGTCTGAGTTGTCCACCGTGCGGGTATTTCCGGTGGGCTCAGGTGGTGGCGGCGTTCGATACGTCCGGTCGCCCGGGGGGAATCCGGTTGCTGCGCACCACCCCGGCGTTCGAGAACCATGTGTGCCGGGTCGGGGTGTCGCGGATGCGGGCGCGATGTCGGCCACCTCGCGCATCTCCCTGGCGGCATGAGGAAAGTCGGTGACGTCGTGCACACCCCCGAGATCACGGTCGCTCCCGTCGCGAGGTCGGGCGTCGATGCATCCCCGTCAGTGTGTGGCGCATACTGAGATGACCACCGCAGGCCGACGATCCCCGTCCAGCGGACCAGCACCCGCAGGTGAGGAGTCGACCATGCACAGCCGGGCGCATCTCGGAAGAATCGGCCACAGCGCGGCGCGGCGGGCTCTCGCCGCCGCGGTGGCCACCCAGGCCCTGGTTGGTGCTGCCGCGCCCGCTGCGGCGCACACCCCGGTCCTCCTCGGCCCGGACGCCACCGCCCAAGCTCTCGATACCAGCCCCCTGGCCCCCACCGGGACGACCTCGTTCGCGTTCTACACCCGCACCGGATCGGTGGGCGAGACCCGCGCCGTCCGGATACAGCTGGGCGCAGGCCAACCCTTCCACGCCGAACTGCTCATCCCCGACCTCGCCCCCGAGAACGGACTACCCGCACCGGACCTGCCCCGCCTGTCGATCATCAGCCCCGACGGGCAGATCACCGCCCTCGACAACACCGAGCGCACCCCATTCTTCGAACCGTTCACCCAAACCTCGTACCTCACCCTCACCGACACCAGCGCCCCCGCGCAGGCCGGCACGTACGCCCTCGTCGTCACCGGCGCCGCCCCGGCCCGCTTCGTCATCGCCACCGGCGACACCGAAGAATTCGACGCACCGCTCGTGGGAGCCACCGCCGCCACCCCGCTCGATGTTCAGAACTGGTACCGCACGCCCCCCACGTGAAGTCGCCGCACCAGCGGCCGTACCCACCCCTGTTCCCGGGTTCCGGCTGCGATCGCGAGCGCGCGGGGTTTCCCGATGCGCCACACGAAGATGCTCCACGACGGCATCACCGGCTCCCGGGTCGTCATTATTGAACCGTCCTGGACGAGGTGGAGGCTCCTGATTTAACGACGAGGTGGAGGCTCCTGATTTAACAAGGAGAATGCTGCTGTCCGGCAGTGCGCTGTCGGGGGCGTCGGTGCATGCGGCGATCCGGCTCCGCGCCCCCACGGCCGGTACGACGAGAATGTCGTCGCCCAACTCGGTGGGCATTCGTTGGCCTGGTCGAATCGGACGGCCGGTGTCTCGATCGTGGCCCATCGCCCGATCGGAGCCCTCGACGATGTGGTCGCGGTCGCTCATTTCCGGTCTTCTTCGACGAGTTGGTCGAGCTCGATGACCTGGCCGCGATTGATACTGACCCAGTCTCTTCCTCGTATGTACGGCCGCAGGCATTCAGCGATCGCAGCGGCATCGGCGCTGGTTTTGGGGCGCTGCAATTCGTAGACGTGGGGCAGCGCGGCCATCCCCGTCACCACCTGCCACAAACTCAATGCCTGCGCTCCGGTCGGCGGATCGACAAGCACCGGGCCGAACAGGCACTGCGCGCCGGGGAAGAACAATGTCGGAACACCGAATCCGCCGGCGTCCACGACCCGCTTGTGATCGGCCCGGATCTCGTCGTGTGTGGTCGGATCCGCCAGCGCCTGGTCGAACAGCGTGGCTTCCACGCCCAGGCTATCGAGGAGCCGGCGTGCGGTCTCGGGTCGATGTGGGGTCCCGCCCCGCTCGTGCAGTTCGGCACCGATCGCCGCGTACCAGTCATCGAGCAGGGTCATGTCCCGGCGGCGCAATGCCGCGCCGATGCGCATCAGTGACCAGCCGTAGGACCAATCACGTTCCCACGCATGTTTTTTGCCTTCGCCTCGGTTGATCTCCTCGAGGCTGAAAAAGCGCCAGTTCACGGTGAGCCCGAGCTGATCGCGCACCTCGCGCATCCAGCGGGAGGTCTGGTAGGCGAACGGGCACATCGGGTCGAAATGGAAGTCGACGGTGGTCGTCATGAGACGAGCGCTTCGTCGACGAGGTACAGCGCGAGCATGTCCTCGAGACCTGCGACGATGTCGGCCGCCGCGCGATTCTGCACCTTCGCCAACAAGATCAACCCCTCGAGTTGGGCGAGGACCGCGCGAGCCATCCGTTCGGGATCGACGCCGACTCGCAGTTTCCCATCCACCGCCGCCCGTCTGCAGCCGTCCAGCAATCGTATCTCCCATCGGGTGAAAATTCCGGCTAGGTGTTCACGCAGGTCATTGTCGGTGGTGGGTCAGGAACAGCGCGATAACCGCGCCCAGGGCTTCGAACGCCCGCAGCTCGGGCACCGCGGCGGTCGATGTTCGGCGTGCGGTAGCCCAAGAGCCCGTCGCTGTAGCAGCTCAGGTTTGTGATGCCTATGTCATCGCCCCAGATGACGACGATGTTGGGCCGGTCTGCGGGCATCGGCTCTCCCTCGAGTTACTGTGACGGCCGTCACGTCCCTGGCGCGGCCAGCATATCGCGTCCTCGGCGGTTGGCACAGGTCGGCGATTGGCACAGGTGGTTGAGGCACTTCTCCCACCGGGCGGAGACCTCCCAGCTCGACCACCCCCAAGCACTCGCGAATCCGAGTCAGACGAGATCGATACTGGACGGCCGTACCGAATCAAGAGCGGCGGCGGCGAAGTGGTCCTGTTCGTCGTAGACGGCCGCGGTATGGAGCAGCTCGTTGGATAACTCTCCGAGACGCTTCTGCAGTGACCCGCGGTGCTCGTCGAAGTGAGCAACCACATGGCCGAACGA
>NZ_JBAQEO010000328.1:0-2099 GCF_049286785.1 Rhodococcus sp. (in: high G+C Gram-positive bacteria)
AGTCGGAATTCTTCGGAGAAGGGACGCACTGATGGTCAATCTCGCAGCCACCGAGGACGACTGGCAGAGCAATGACGAGACCGGGTACGAGAACCCGTTCGACTTCGATCCGAACGCCGTCGACGAACACGACCCCACCGTCGAGGGCGACGATCCGAGTCTCGAACCCCACGACCCTCATGAAGACGAAGACTCCGAAGGCGCGGAAAGCGAGGAAGGCGAGGAGGAGTACGACGAAGACGGTGAGCCCGAAGAGGCTGCCGAGCTCGCAGAAATCGAGCCGATGTATCCCAACTACATCGCGTGGGTCGAAGGATTCTTCACCCAAGTCATCCGCCGGAAGATGGGTCCCGGTGGCGGAGAGAATGGGCTGGCCTGGGACGCGAGATGGTGGCTGTACCCCGAAGTCGCCGGCCGACTCAAATCCCTCTGGTTTGCGTGGGAAGAAGCCCGGGTCTCCGACAAAGCGTCGGCGATGTCCAACTGGTGGATCCACCATCTCGAACCGCATGTGCGGGTGATCTTCGACAGCGATTCCGGCCCCATGTCCCATGCGAAGGCGGACGGATCGTTCTCAGGCTGGCCCGCCCTTCCATACCAGCCCATGCCACCGGATCTACTCGCCGAACACACCGACGACGACTGAGCACCCCCCGTCTTCTCTATCGCAAGGAACCCCAATGACCGCCAATCAGAGCCTGATCCTGGCGCTCGACCCCATGTGGCCGCTCATTGCCGCCACCGTCGGAGTCGCCACAATTCTCGGCGCACTTGACTCGGAGTACAGCTACATCCGCAAGTTCGGCTGGAAGCCCTACACCAGCGACCGATCGAATCTGCTCCGGGTGACCGCAGCGACGGCAATGACCGTCTTGTGTGCTGTGGGACCAATACCGGAGATCATCGAACTCGGGTATCTCGACTTCCTTCCCGGTAGCCCCACCGGATACGGGATCCTGTTCGGCGCTGGCCTCTTCGCCGCAGTGCTGCGTGGATCAGCCCCGGTTCAGTCGTGTTGGGGTCCTGTTTCAATCGGCGCGCTCCGTGCCGCCGGCGGTGCGGGCAGTCCCCGCACCTCGAACGGGGACGCGCGATGACGATTGCCCCGATTGGATATCTCGGCTCGTATGACATCGGCCTCATGCTCACGTTGATACTCGCCGGGACCGCTATTTGGATGCTGGCGTTTATCACGCTTCGTGTTCAAATCCCGCGGGGAGGCGTTTGTCTCCCGCGGGCAGATCGTTGACCGCGATGGCGCCAGTGCAGCCGCAGCGCCCACCCCAAGAGTATCTGACAGCCGCACGGCAGAACGCACCGGCCGCGGGAAACCCGCTGTGCTGACGTGACAGCCCCTGTTGCTGCCCCCGATTCCGTGCCGAGAGGTGACACCTGATGGTTTTGCTAACACTGGTCGTGACTGTAGCGACGATGATCGGGCTCGGAATGGGAGTGGGTTTTGCATCGCTTCGAAGCCGCGAGGCCGCGCTCTGGAGCGGGTTCTTGGCCCTCGCGGTAATGGCAGCAGTGAAGACTGGCCAAACGCTGCACGATGCGAACCGCCCCGTGGCGCCACCCGAGTGTTATACGACGGTGCTGGGCTCCACGACGTACTGCACTGGGGCACAAAGGCTGAACCTGATCGAAGGGTCGAGCTGGACCGCGGCCGCGCTATTCACTGCAGCGCTCGTAGCTCTCGTTCTGTCCGTTTCGATCCGCGTCGTCCGGGCGAGGCTCGCGCCCTCGTCTGCTGGATCGCTCTGATGCACCCAGACTGGAAACGACTACCCGCGAACAAGGCGAAAGCCCCGAAAGTAGGGTAATAGGGGTGGGTCACCGGATACGCCGGAAAGGGTCCGCGGGTTGCTGTGGGGCCACCCGGAAGAAGCGGCGCAATACCGACTGGAAAGCGGCGCCAGGTCGCCGCCTCCTACCTGCATAATTTCGTATTACACTAATGGGTATGCCTGAGGAGACGATCAACGGTCAGCCCGTCACGGACGAGATGATCCAGGAGTGGGCAGACGAGGCCGAGGCCGGTTACGAGGTCGAGAAGCTGCGCAAGCGCGGCCGGCCCACCGTCGGGGCCGGCCCCGGGG
>NZ_JBAQEO010000329.1:0-1673 GCF_049286785.1 Rhodococcus sp. (in: high G+C Gram-positive bacteria)
GGCGTAGGTCACGCCCGCCGCGATCGAATTGGCGACGGCGTTGTCGAGCGTCGCGCTCGCGCCACCGCCGAGCGACATGTTCGCGACGGCCGGCTTGACGTGGTTGGCGGTGACCCAGTCCACCCCGGCGATCACGCCGCTGGTGGTGCCCGATCCCTGGCAGTTGAGGACCCGCACCGCGATCAGCGAGGTGCTCTTCGCGACGCCCCAGGTGGCGCCGCCGACCGTGCCTGCGACGTGGGTGCCATGCCCGTGGCAGTCGTCGGTGCCGCGACCGTCGCTGATGGCCGTGAATCCCGAAGAGGCCCGGCCGCCAAAATCGTTGTGCCCGTTCCGGATGCCGGTGTCGATAATGTAGGACCGGACCCCGGCCCCGGTGGCGTTGTAGGTGTAACTCCCGCTCAGGGGGAGATTGGCCTGGTCAATCCGATCAAGGCCCCATGTCGCGGGGCTCTGGGTCGCCGAGATCGTGAAGACCTGATCGGCCTCGACGACTGCCACCAGCGGATGCCGGCGCAGCGTCTCGATGGCCGCAGCGGGCAAGGTCGCCGAGAACCCGCGGATCGCGTGCTGGTAGGTGAAGCCGAGCTCGCCGCCGTTTTCCGTCGCCAGCTGCCGGGCCAGACCCGGCACGTCGGCGACCCCGTTCCGGAACACGACGATGTAGGTCTCCTGGGCCTGGCCGCCCTGGACCTGCGGCGACATCAGAGGGGCGCTGGGCGTGCCCTCCGTGGGAATTGTGCTGTCCGAACAGCCGGCGATGACAAAAGCTGCACCCACTGCAACCAACCGAAGGCGGTGCTGCACGGAAGTATCCTCACCAAATGGGCGTAACAGCGACCCGACACAGCGGTAAGCGGCAAAACTGAGCCACCACCCCGGCCTGGCCTACGTGGGAAAGAGTGCGCGTCGGTAGGAAGCAAGTTACGTGCACATCACCACAGGCACAACGATGACGGCTGCGGCTGCCGGGCGGCTCAGGCTCACTCCACCACGACCGCCCCGGTCATGAAGGGATGGGGCGCACAGTGGTAGGTGAACCGGCCCGGCTGGGGGAAAGTATGGGAGAACACATCGCTGGCGATCATGTTCGGCGAGCTCCACTCCCCCTGATCGGCGGTGGTGGTGTGGGCCTCGAAGCCTTCGGTCTCGCAATTGACCCAGGTCACCGTGCCGCCGGTCCGGATCCGGACTTCGGCCGGCTGGAACAACAGGGCCTTGATCGCAATGACCGTGGTCCCCGGGACCACACCGGTCGAGGAGAAGCGGCACTCGCCGGTGTTATCGTTGGGATCCACCGGGCTTCTGGAAGAGAAGCAGGCGGCCCCCCCGGCCAGCAGGGCGAACCCCATCAGGCGGAGCGTCATGGGGCCGGCTTCACTACGACGGTGACCTTCATGAAGGGGTGCGGGGTGCAGGTGATCTCATAGGTGCCGGGCCGGCTGAAGGTCCGCTGCCAGGTGTCTCCACTCCGGATCAGGCCGGAGTCGAAGCTCCGGTCCTCGGCGACCACCGTATGGTCCAGCGGATCGTCGTTCTTCCAGGCCACCGTGGTTCCCGCGACGATCTCGAGCCGCCGGGGGATGAAGGCCAGGTTCTTCATGGTGGCCCGCACCAGCGGAGCGTCCCCGCGCGGCGCGGAGTCGGGCGGGGGGTGCCGCCGGGATCCGAAG
>NZ_JBAQEO010000330.1:0-4260 GCF_049286785.1 Rhodococcus sp. (in: high G+C Gram-positive bacteria)
CGACCGTGATCGCAGGGCACCTGATATCGGGAATCGCGTCGCTGCCCGTGTCAGGGTTCGTGTCAGGGTTCGTGTCACTGCCCGCACGGTGCGTGCATGCCGGAACGCGGGCGGTGACCGTCGGTGCCGCGATCACCGTCAACACCACACTCATCGGTGCGGAGACGGTTGCCGGTGTGGGGACGGCGCTGCTGCGTGCACCCACCGAGGTTGCCGCGGCAGCGCCCTCGCCGTCCGACCTCTTTCGCACGCTCGCGGGCATTGCGCGCGAGTCCGTCGGGGGTGAACCCGCACGACGGTGGGGGTTCGGCGAGAATCGCACGTGGATCGAACCCCACATATCGCAATCGTCTCCCGGGCTGAGCTCGACCACTACACGTTGCGATCGCACCGCCGTTGCACACGGAGTGGCGACGCCGGACAGTAGGCACCGATGGCCACCGAGCCGGGCCTGGGCAGCGTGCACGGTGACCGCCTGAACAAGGAGTCTTCATGCAGATTTTGGACAAGACCACGCGCTTGGTCACCGATACCGCCTACACCGCGACCAGCGCGACCGGGGCCGTGGGCGGGGCACTGGTGGGAGGAATTGTGGGCAGTCTGCGCGGGGCCGCCGAAGGCGCCGTGGACGGCGTCCGCTCCGGTGCACGTAGCGGAACCGACTCGACCCCGGCGGCAGCACTGACGATTGCGGCTCTCGGCCTGACCGGATTGGTCGCTTGGCCGGTCCTGGTCGCCGTGGGCGGAGGCGCGCTGGCCGTCCGATTGCTCACTCCTCGCCCGGAAGCTGAAACCGCCATCACGCCACTGCGCGCGACCGGTCCGAGGGCGGTCCCACAGGCCGCGACGAAGTCCTGACGACTCTTCAACCGCAGAATGGTTGTTGGAACGGGACATCGAGGCGGCCTGTCACCGATTGACTGCGGCCGAGGCGGGGCGCACGATCCAGATATGTCCCCCGAGGAAGAAGAGCGGCAGATTTCGCAGGTGAAGGCAAGGCTTCTCGAGAAGTATCCCAGCACCCCGCGAACTGTGGTGGCTACTGCGGTGGAGGACGCACTCGCCCGTTTCGACGGAGGGCGAGTGCGCGATTTCGTGCCGTTGCTGGTAGAACGCCGTGCATCGGCGACGCTCGCTCGGTCGGCGCTCCATAGGTGACGTTCGCCTGTCGCCGCCGTCACGATGCGAACCGGTGCAGGCAGCCGAGGAGTGGGCAACGGTGCGTCGCCCACTCCTCGCGGTGTCAGCGGCCGGGCCGCGCCTGGGTGAGGTGGGGTACCCAACCGTGGGCGGGCCATTTCTTCAGGCCGACCTTGGCGGGTGTGATCCGCTTGTTCACGAACTGCGACTCCAGTTCGGGATCCACGTCGCCCGTGAACCGCCAGAGCGCCTCGCCGCCTGGACGAGCGACCGTCGACCACGACCGCGCACGGAAAGCTGCTCGAACAATGTTGTCCGCGAACACGATTACCGGTATGTCTGCCGTGTTGCGCACCGCCGCGCCGGCCGTCCACGGGCCGCGCGCGAGTTCGTAGATCTCCTCCGGCGCCGTATCGCGCTCGGCGGCACGCGGAACCTCCAGCACCACGCAAGGGGTGGGCAGGCCCGGCACCGGCTCAGCGGAATACTGCAACACCAGATCATCCACGAGCACCGCCCTGTGTTCGCCCGGCCCACCGGCGAGGTTGGTGAGGTCGGCTCCGTCGAGCAAGCCAAGCGCGCCGACGACACCGTTGCCGAGGGCTTCCGCGACGGTGTCGGTGTCGGCGATCCGGTGCGCGATCACGTAATGCTCCACCTCGAGACCCGAATCGTAGATTTCGCGGATGCGCGATATGGTCGCGGCCCGCACCTCTGCACCGTCGGTTTCGGGATCCTCGAGCATCTGCCTGTGCTCGTTCTCCGCCAACGCCTCCCACACGTGTCCGTACACCCGGTTACCGCGTCCCGTGCCGACATAGAAGATCGACCGATTCCGTGGATCGAGAAGCACGTAGACGTACGTGCCCAGTGCCTCGCCCACTCTCTTCGAGAACGGCTGGGGTGCGTGGCGCGTTTGATACACCTCCTTCAGAATCAAACGCAGCGCGGCCAACTTCAAACCGACGGGGACGCCTCGCTCGATTCCGTCGAACAGAGCTGTCGCGGCCGCCTGCACCGACGTGAAGGTGTGACCGATGTGCCGCTCCAGCGATTTCGTGACGTCTACGAACTGCGCGAACCGGACACGGGGGTCGGGATCTGCATTGTCCAGGTCGTTGGACACGAGAAAGGTCTGGACCTCGCCAGAGTCGAGCCAGCGAGAAGTGATGTCAAGCGGAATTGTCCAGACGGTAGCCATATGACCACCGTAAGGGAAAACTTGGGCCGATAATTCCTACGCCGCGCGGCAGTCTACCGATCTCGAGTTGAAACGCATGTTGGTCGCCCGATCCCGCACCGAAGATTAAGAACTCTCTGGCTTCGGTCGCGCCGCGCGGTGCGAACCTCCACACTCGATAAGGGAACTTCCCGACTCCCCACATCCGAGAACGAAGAGGTATCCGACGTGACACTTCGCACAAGCACGGTTGCCGCGGTCGCGATCGCCGCAGCCCTCGCGATGTCCGCGTGCGGTTCGGACGAATCCGACTCGCCGACACCCACCACGACGACAACCGTGGCCGCAGAAACGACTACGGAGCTCGATCTACCCACGGCGGCCGAACTCAACGGCCTACTGGTGAAGGGCCTCGACCCGGCAACTCCCATCGAGGAGAAGATCGCCATGGTCGAAGGCTCCGACCAGGACCCTCAACTCTTCAATCAGGTTGCCGCCGCGGCTCAGCAGTCGGGTGCCCAGGTGCAGGTACTCGACCCGGTGATCGACAACGGCGACGGCACCGCCAGCGCGCAACTGCAGCTGACGATCAACGGTCAGGTCCAGCAGGGCGGGCTCCCCGCGGTCTTCGTTCCGGGACCGGACGGGTCGTGGAAGCTGTCGAAGACCACCGCCTGCTCGATCGTGTCCATCGCCCAACTCACCTCACCGGCCTGCCCACCCGCCTGATCACGGTTCGACCGGCTCCTGCCTGGCAGAATCACCACGACACGTCGCGCAACGAGGGAGAACGCCGATGGACCTGCCATCCCTGCCACGACCCGTCGGGTTCGTCCTGGGCGGCGGTGGCAGTCTCGGCGCCGCCCAGGTCGGGATGCTGCAGGCGCTCGCCGAGCACGACATCGTCCCCGATCTGGTGGTGGGCACCTCCGTGGGTGCGCTCAACGGCGCGGTGATCGCGCTCGACCCGAAGAGTGCAGCCAACCGGTTGAGTCACCTCTGGCCGAAGATCACCCGCGAAATGATCTTCCCGGGGGGCCCGCTGGCCCAGGTGCGCACGCTGCAGCAGGGAAGAACGCATCTCTTCCCCAACACCGGGCTCCGAGCCGTCATCACCCGGCACCTCGGGGGGAGCGACACGACCTTCGCAGACCTCGCCCTGCCCTTCGGTGCCGTCACGATGGACATCGCCACCGCAACGCCCTACCTGCTCCGGGAAGGTTCACTCGCGCTTGCGCTACTCGCCAGCGCGGCAATTCCCGGTATCTTCCCGGCGGTGAATGCCGACGGCCGCCAACTGTACGACGGCGGAGTGGTGGCGAACGTGCCCGTCACCCAGGCCCTCGCGTTGGGAGCGCAGTCGCTGGTCGTACTCGACGCCACCTTTCCCGGGCGGCTGCCCGAACCGCCCGAGACTCTGGCCGAGGCACTGCTGTTCACCGCGATGGTGATGATGCGAGCCCAGTCGGAGTTGGAGTCGCCGCTCGCCGCCGCCCGGGTACCGGTCGTCTACCTGCCGGGACCGGAGATCCACCGCGTCTCTCCCTTCGACTTCGAGCACACGAACGCTCTCATCGAAGACGCGTACCTGGCCTCCACATCGTTCCTGGAGACACTCGAGATCGACGGCCCCGGCCTCTACGGCTCCCCCTCGGGACGCTGAGAACTGCGACGTTCGACAAACCGCAGCACCAGCTTCCGTCCCTCAGCGGCCCACAGCACCGCACTGGCCATCGCGAGGCAGACGAGCCACTGGTCGAGTGAGAGGGGCGCGGTGCTGAAGGCTCGCCCAGGAATCGCATGTGCACCACAGCCACCTGAAGCAGCGCCGAGAGCGCGATAGCACCCCACAGCCAGGAATTGGCGAACACACGGCGGAAGGCGGAACCGGTCTCCGAACGGGCATTGAAGGCGTTGAACAACTGGGCGAACACCAGCAC
>NZ_JBAQEO010000331.1:0-5197 GCF_049286785.1 Rhodococcus sp. (in: high G+C Gram-positive bacteria)
AGGTGTCAATGGCCGTGTTGAAGTCCCCGCTGGTGGCCAGGTAAAAGTACCCACCCCGTGTTGGATATTTCCGGTTGTTCAGGGGCGGTCCTTTCGATGCTGTGCGTCTTTCATGCGGTAGGACTCGCCGTCGGTGACGACGATGGTGGCGTGATGCAGCAGCCGGTCGAGGATCGAAGCGGCAGTGGTGTGCTCAGGGAGGAATCGGCCCCATTGCTCGAACGGCCAGTGCGAGGCGATCGCCAACGATCGGCGTTCGTAGGCGCCGGCGACGAGCCGAAACAACAACTGGGTCCCGGTGTCGTCGAGCGGCGCGAACCCTATCTCGTCAATTATGATGAGGTCGACTCGCAACAGGGATTCGATGATCTTGCCGACGGTGTTATCCGCCAGGCCACGGTAGAGCGTTTCTACCAAGTCGGCTGCAGTGAAGTAGCGGACCTTGTGGCCGGCGTGGATGGCTGCGACTCCGAGCCCGATCAACGTGTGCGACTTCCCGGTGCCCGCTGGTCCGATGATCGCCAGATTCGATTGCGCACGAACCCATTCCAGACTCGACAGGTAGTCGAAGACCTTCAGTTGAATCGACGACGCCGGAACATCGAAGGACTCCAACGTCTTGGTCACCGGAAACGCGGCCGCTTTGAGGCGGTTCACGATGTTCGAGGCATCCCGGGCTGCGATCTCGGCTTCGACCAACGTCCGCAGCACTTCTTCCGGCGTCCACCGCTGCGTCTTCGCCGTCAGCAGTACTTCGGGTGCGGTCCGCCGGATCGCGGCCAGTTTCAACCTGCGTAATCCGGCGTCGAGATCAGCAGCCAATTCGGGAACCGACTGTGGTGCAGCAGTCTTCGGAGGCGATACAGAGTTTGTGGCGCTGTCGGTCATGACGGCACCTGCTCGTCACCAGCGGGCGGGCGGATGGCATAGGCGTCGAGTGATCGGGTTGGGGCGGTCGGCAGATCCAGAATCAGAGCATCCCCCGCTGGTCGCGGTTGCGGGGTGCCTGCTCCGGCGGCGAGGATCGATCGCACATCGGCTGCTTTGAACCGCTTGAACGCGACCGCACGAGTCAATGCCGCCACCAAAGCGTCGGTGCCGTGCGCTGCACCGAGCGCCAACAACACTGCCAACTCCGACGGCAGGCGGGTGTTACCGATCGCTGCTGCACCGACCAGGAACATCTCTGCACTCTCCCCGAGGCTGCAGAACTGTTTCTCCACAGTGGTTCTCGGACGTGGACCACGGTTCGGTGCAGGCCTGGCACCTTCGTAATGTTCATCGAGCACCGACGCTGTTCCCGGTTGAGCGAGATCGTGCTCGGCGACGATTTCACCCGAGGCCGGATCGACGATCACCAGCTGGCCGTCGGAGTGCACGAGCGTGACGACGGTGGCGATCAACCGGACCGGCACCGAGTACCGAGCGGAGGCGAATCGCACGCATGAGAGGCGATCGACCTTCCGAGTCACCGGTGGTGGCCCGATCTCGAGCCGCAGTGACGGCAGCGCGGACAACAACTCCCGCTCCGAGTCGAGTTTTTCGTCGGGAACGGCACAGGTCTCCGAGTGGACCCGTGCGTTCACTTCCGCGCACCAGATTTCCGCGGCGGCGTTGGCAGCATGGACATCAACAGTGATGCCCGCGACCGCTGCCTCGGTCAACAACGGCACCGCGAGATCGCGTTGGGCGTAGCCGACGAGATTCTCCACCACTCCTTTCGATTGCGGATCGTTGGCGTGGCAGAAGTCGGGTGCGAATCCGTAGTGTGCGGCGAAGCGGACATAGTCCGGGGTCGGAATCACCACATTCGCAACGACACCACCTTTCAGGCAGGCCATCCGGTCGGCGAGTACCTTCGCCGGGACCCCGCCGATGACGGCGAGGGCCTTGGCGATCAAAGACATTGTGGTGGTTGCTTTCTCGTCGGTCGCGAACGCGGCGAACCTCCACCGCGAGTAGGCCATGACAGCGCAGAACAGATGCAGGTCTCCGACGGTGGCCCAGTCGATGACCAGGTAGTCGCCCGGTGCCCACACCGCCGGCCGGCGGCCGCGGTGGTGCTCGGTACGCCACTGAGCTTTGGCGTCGGCGACGAGGCGCCGGAAGTTGCGGTCCGATCCTTGGTAGCCGGCTTTGCGGGCGATCGGCAGGATCCGCTTCGCGGAGATCCTGCCCTGTGATTTCTCGACACGCTCGGTGACCAGGTCGGTGACGGAGTCGTAGTTGTGCTCGCGTTCGACACGAGCGGGTGGTGGTTGGCCGGCTTGGTCGGCCTCGAATCGTTCGACGGTGCGTTTGACGGTTTTGTGGGTGGTGCCGCAGAGCTCAGCAGCTCCGCGGTACGACCCGACTTCCCGATAGGTGGAAATGATGTCCATACGGTCCCTCGCAGACTTCAATGGAACTCCCCGGGTGGTGCGGTGTGTGGTTGGCACCTTCACCGTCACCGCTCGGGCCAAAAGTTCCTGATCGACACGACGAACACGGGGTGGGGACTTCTATCCGGCCACCAGTGGGGACCTCGACCTGGCCACCAGTGGGTACTTTTTCACGGCCACGGACAGAAATCGAGGGTTGACCAGCCGAAGAGGTCCGGATCATCCTCCCGCAAAGGTCGCACACGCAAGCACCATCGAGCTCGCAACTGCGGAAAAGTGACAGCGTGAGACTCTTTCCAGTTGCGTCCGAAGGGGTCGGAGAACAGGGCACGAATCGTACTGATCCTCTGCTGCCCATCGAGGAGATACTCACAGTACGCGGGATATCGGGCGGGGTGTCCGAGTGGTTAAACCCAACGCGGCGTGAGGAGAAGTCGTCGGTCTTCCCTTTCACGAGCAGGAGTGATCCACATGGGATGTTGATTAGCACCGAAGCGGCAAGGGAGCGATGAGCGTCGGCGCTCCACACGAATTGACGCTGAAAGTTTGGTAGGAGGATCTGACCGTCGTCCGCTTCGACCACTAGCTGGGCGAGGGTGCGGCTCGCATACTCAACAGACATCTGACTCCCCTTGTTTGGCCGCGGATCGACATAATCGACGAAAGCTACCAGTTAGGAAAAATACCAGCTGATGCTGTCCCATCACCGTCCAGATCAACCAAGCGCGACCGCGTCGCGCTACGGGTGGCGGTGATGGGACGTTTCCGTGCCTCGATTGGAAAACCGGGCGGATCGCTGAGGGCAACTTTCATGCCGAGCGATACGATCACCCCGTGTTTGGGAGTGCATCCCACTTGGCCAAAGCTCATTCTGATTGCCTCGTGCTGCGTCTGTCGCCTGCCATGAGTATGGGACCGTTCTGACCTGATTTCTGCCAGGGTCATGGGACCTTTCGGATTGCCAGTTATGGGACCACCCGGCGCGTCGCGCCGGAGTCTCCGATCGAGGCTCGTTTGATCGTCGTGTCGGAAGTTTTCGGACACGAAGGCGGACGGGCATGGCGTTTCGGGAGGTCAATGTGAACGAAGCCAAAGAGTGCTCCGTATCTGGCTCGGTGTGGCCGGCAGCAGGCCGGCGGGGCTGCGCACGATCGCGGCGCACTGCGGCGTGATCGCAAAACAGTACGCCGCTATATCGAGGCTGCCAGGCGGCCGGGTTGGCGCGCACCGACCCCGTCGAGGCCCTCGACGACGAGCTGATCGGCGCGGTGATCGAGGCGGTCCGCCCGGCGGCGCGCCCGAACGGACACGGCGCCGCGTGGGACCAACTGCTCGGATTCGAAGAGCAGATGCGCGGGTAGGTGGCCGGCGGTCAGGATCATCCACCGTTGACGATCACCAAAATCGAAACACTACCGGCCCGGCAGGGATGCGTGGTGCCGATATCGCACCTTGCACCGATTCACCACCGAGCGACACGGTTTCGCACGTAAGGACACCACCGTGCGGGTCCTCGACGGAGAACCAGGCAGTGAATGCCAGACCCACTTTCGCTACCTGGGGATGCTCACCCACCCCGAGACCGGCCGACGCCGGAAGGTGCACGCGTTGATCTTCACCGCCGCCTACTCACGGCACATGTTCGTCTAACTCTCATTCTCGCAGACCCTAACAGCGATCATCGCCGGCTGCGAGGCAGCCTGGGGCGTTTTCGGAGGCGTGTTCCGCGTGCTGATCCCGGACAATATGAAGGCGATCGTCACCGACGCGGATGCGGTCAATCCGCGCCTGTTCCGCGGGTGGCTGGACTACGCCCAGCACGTCGGGTTCGTGACGGAACCGGCGGGGGTGCGGTCCCCGAAGGACAAGCCCGCCTCGAACGCGCAGTACAGTATGTGCGCGGAAACTTCTGGGCCGGTGCAAAAGTCACGAATATGACCGACGCGCAGCTCAGTGGCAGGTGGGCGGTGGGCGGATCGTGAACCGTCGGAGTGGCTGTCGATGCCACCGACGCACTGCTGGCCGCAGTCCGCCGTCGACCGGCTCACCTCCGCGGCGAACACCCTCGTGATCGAGGGCCCGTCCTACCGGCAACGCGTCCGTCCCGGACGCCTCGCGGTTGACAGGTCAGAAAGCGAAGTCGATGCTCGGTGACGACTTCGGGTAGTCCCATGCTCATGGCAACGAAACTTCGGGTTCGAGTTCCTTCATCCGCTGCTGCTCCACGGTCGTCCGCTTAGGGGTTTGTCGGCGTCGATCAGGGCCTGGCGGATCCACGTCCGCAGGGACTCGACACCGATGCCGAGCTTCGGGGCAAAGGGCCTTGCACGCCGCGAACGGCGACGGGTACCCATCGAGGGTTATCCGGTAGCATTTTCGTCCTCGCTCAGCATCTCTGCAGAATAACGCCTGGACATGCGCATCCTCTCAAGAAAGGAAGCGGCACCAAACCCGGAGCCGGTTCATTCGGTAGTGGTGCCGGCGCTATGGCCGCCGACACCACTACCGAGTGCGACCGGAGGTGACACCTGGGGCACTGATATGTACGCCGGCTTGTCAAGGGCGCAGGGCGAGGCGGCGTCTAGGACCGTCGTCGTGGGCGCCGCCTCTGTGGGTCCGGTCGATCCGGGTGGTGGCGAGCGTGTCGATTTCGACGCCGTGGTCAACTCTGATACGCGCGGGTTGGCTACCGCAGGACGGTTATTCGGCTGGAGCGGCTCGCTCGTCTAAAGTCGAGCGTAATCCCAACGTAGAGTTGGGGATTGCTTATAGTGCGCTCGCGGATCCCGACCTTGCCACCCCACCGAGTCGACGAC
>NZ_JBAQEO010000332.1:0-8694 GCF_049286785.1 Rhodococcus sp. (in: high G+C Gram-positive bacteria)
GTGTGGAAGAGACCGGTGCGCACCCCTGCGGCGGGGGTGGTGACGGAAGTGGAAATCCCCGGCGTCCGATCGGGCTTCGCCGCGCGTCCCGCAGTGCTGTACCTCCCGCCGGCGTATCTCACCTCACCGCGCGCGGTGCTTCCGGTGATGGTGATGATCGCCGGCCAGCCGGGGGGACCCGAGGACTGGTTCACCGGTGGACGCCTCGGCTCGACGGTGGACGAGTACGCGGCACGGCACCACGGACTTGCTCCCGTCGTGGTGGTAGTCGACGCATTGGGTTCGGCGGATGCGAATCCGTTGTGCAAGGATTCGGCGCTGGGGAACGATGCCACCTATCTCGCTCACGACGTGCCGGAGTGGATCGAAAACACGCTGCAGGTCTCGCGAGATCCGGCGCAGTGGGCTGTCGGCGGATTCTCCTACGGCGGAACCTGTTCGATTCAACTCGCGGTGAACTATCCGGAGATCTATCCGAATTTTCTCGACTTCCTGGGTCAGGACGAGCCTTCGCTGGGTGATCACGCCGCGACGGTGGCGGCCACGTTCGCCGGCGACGAGGGCGCATTCGAGGCGGTCAATCCTGCCGACGTGCTGAAGATGCATCAGTTTCCGGGACTGACGGGGGTGTTCGTCGCAGGGGCGGAAGACGACGAGTACCGCCCACAGCAGCAGCGTATGTTCGCTGCTGCGCGCGCAGCCGGTCTGGACGTGCGGTACTACGAGCTCCCGGGCGGACACGAGGGCGCCACCTGGGGAGCCGCCCTCGAACAGGAAATGGACTGGGCCGGCCGCCAGCTGGGTCTGACCAGCTGACGGCGCACCAGGGCTAGGCGTCGAGGTCGGCCGCCACGAGTTGTGCCACCGTGTCGAGGATGGCGGCATCCTCGGTGGTGATCGTGACATCGGTGCCCTTGACGGCACCGAGCGTCATGATCATCAGCGCAGAACCGGCGTCCACCGGTTCGCCGTCCGCGACGGACAGGGTCACAGCAACACCCGCCTCGGTCACAGCTTCGGCGATGATGGCGGCAGGGCGGGCGTGCAGACCGATGGACGAGCCGACGGTGACGGTGGTGCTGGACATGATTCTTCTCCTTGTGTAGGGGGTTTCGGCTTGTGAATGTTCCGGAGTGTGGGTGTTCTACGCTGCGGCGATCAGGGTGTCGGGGTCGAGTTCGGCGTCGGTGGCGCCCGGTCGAATGAATTCCTTGGCGGACACGACGCACACGGCCGCCACGACGACGCCCGCGACGAGGGCGGCCAGGAACCACAGCAGGTTCCCGATGGCGAAGAACACGAAGATTCCGCCGTGCGGTGCGCTGAGGCTGACATCGAAGGCCATGACCAGGGCGCCGGTGACGGCGCCGCCGGCCATCATCGAGGGGATGACCCGCAGTGGGTCGGCCGCGGCGAACGGGATGGCACCCTCGGAGATGAACGCCGAGCCGAGCAGCCAGGCGGCCTTCCCGTTCTCACGCTCAGCCTCGCTGAACAGACTCGGGCGCAGCACTGTCGAGGCGAGTGCCATCGCGAGCGGCGGAACCATGCCCGCTGCCATGACGGCTGCCATGATGCGCAGCGAGGCAGGATCGTCGACGCTCAGCCCCGCCACCGCGAAGGCGTAGGCAGCCTTGTTGACCGGGCCACCGAGGTCGAAGCACATCATCAGTCCGAGGATGACCCCGAGGAAGATGACGGAGCTGCCGGACAGCCCGTTGAGCCAGTTCGTCAGGCCGGACGTGACGGCGGCCAGCGGACGGCCGAGAACCAGGAACATCAGGGCGCCGACGATCAGGGTCGCGAAGAGCGGGATGATCACCACCGGCATCAATCCGCGCAACCACTGCGGCACCCGGATCCTGCTGATCCACAACGCGACCGCACCGGCGATCAGACCGCCGACGAGGCCACCGATGAACCCTGCGCCGACGAAAACGGCGACGGCACCGGCTGTGAAACCCGGCGCGATACCGGGGCGGTCGGCGATCGCAAACGCGATGTAACCGGCGAGTGCCGGAACCAGGAAGCTGAACGCCAGGGAACCCAGCTGGAACAGCACCGCTCCGAGGTAGGTGATGAGCCCCCCGTCGGGGAGGTTGCCGAGCGAGTTGTTCAGGACGATGTCCTCGGCAGGGCCGGAGATCTCGTATCCACCGAGCAGGAACCCCAGTGCGATGAGGAGGCCGCCCGCGGCGACAAACGGGATCATGTAGCTGACACCCGTGAGAAGCACCTGCCGAAGGCGGGTGCCCCAGCCGATCGATCCTGCCGGTTCGTCCGCAGGAGTGTCGGCGGAACCCTGCACGGTGGCAGCATTCGGGTTCATACCGGCCCGCAGGGCCTCGGTGATCATGGCATCGGGTTCGTTGATCGCGCGTTTCACACCGGAGGCGACCACCGGTTTGCCCGCGAACCGTTCCTTGTCCTTGACTCCCACGTCGGTGGCGAAGATGACCGCGTCCGCCGTCGCGATCAGCCGAGGTGCCAGCGGAGTGCTGCCGCTCGACCCCTGCGTTTCCACATGGACCGTGACGCCCGCGCGTTTCCCGGCAGCAACAAGTGAGTCGGCCGCCATGTAGGTGTGGGCGATACCGGTGGGGCACGCGGTGACGGCCACGATGTGCCGGGGTGTGTCCGTCGATTCCGGCTGCGGTGCGGCGGCGTGTTCCGGAACCGCGACGTTCGGTGTCTCCACCTTGCTCGGCGCTGCGACCGGGGAAGGAGCCGGCGCCGGCGAGAGGACGTCGTTCACGAGGGTGACGATGTCACCCGGAGTCGAGGCCTCGCGCAAGGCGACCACGAAATCGGGGCGCACCAGAGCGCGTGCAAGGGACGTGAGGAGCTTCATGTGCTCGGCGCCTGCGCCCTCGGGCGCGGCGATGAGGAACACGAGATCTGCGGGACCGTCAGGGGCACCGAAGTCGACCTCGGGATCCAGGCGGGCGAAGCCCAGGGATGCCGTGACCACCGCGTCCGCTCGGCAGTGGGGTATGGCGATACCGCCGGGAAGTCCGGTTGCCGACTTCGATTCACGGGCCAGGGCGGCCTCGCTAAGCGCGTCGGCGTCGGTGGCGCGTCCCGCCCCGGCCAGCCTCGTGGCGAGCGCCGCGATCACATCCTCCTTGGTGGTGCCGAGGTCGGAATCCAGGGAGATCAGGCTTTCGGTGATGATCTGCGTCCCCGAATCGCGATCGGGTATCGGTTGTGACATGTCTTGTCCTTCTGGTTCAGGCGGGATCGGGGGCTGGTTCAGGCGGGATCGGGGGCTGCGGAACTGAGAGCGGTGACGGTGACGGCGTCCAGGTCGACGTGTTCGGGCCGGGGCACGGTGCTGCCGGGAAGCGAGGCGGCTGCGCTGCCGTAGGCGACCGCGTATCGAAGGCAATCGGCAGGGCCGGCGCCGGAGGTGTGGGCCACGAGATAGCCGGCAAGCGAGGAGTCTCCTGCCCCGACGGTGCTCCGCGCGATGATGGGTGGGGTTGTGGCCCACCAGGTTCCCGCTTCGGTCACGAGAACCGCTCCCGCCGCGCCCAGAGTGGCGAGAACCGCCTCGACTCCGCGGTCGACGAGTTGTCTGCCCGCGAGTGCGGCAGCCGTCGGGTCACCGCGCAGTGCAGCATCTTCGAGCGACCGTCCGTCGGTCGCGGTCAGCTGTGCGAGTTCCTCGCTGTTCGGCTTGACGAGATGTGGTGCGGAGAAGGGGAATCGGTCCGCAAGGGCGAGAAGTGGCCCGTCGGATGTGTCGACCGCGATCCTGCACGACGAGGACCGAAGCGCCACCACCAGCGTGGCGTACCAGTCGGTGGGAACACCCGGCGGGAGTGACCCCGCCAACACCACCCAGTCGGCGCGGGCAGCGCGTTCGGTGATCTCCCGCTGCAGGTCGAGGAGCGATCGCGCGGATATCTCGAGGCCGGGTTCGTTGATCTTGGTGGTGGTTCCGTCCGGTTCGGTGATGGTGATGTTGGTGCGGGCGGAACCGGGCGAGGCGACGGTCACGTGTTCGATGCGGTGCTCGGCCAGTGCGGTGAGCAGGGGATCCCCGTCATTGCCCGGTAGTACCGCCACCGTGGCGACCCGGGCCGCGGTGAGGGCCCGTGCGACGTTCACGCCCTTGCCGCCGGGATCGGTGGTGGTGGACGAGGCCCGCGCCACCCCCCCGCGCTGGAGTCGGCCCTCCAGGTTGACGGTGCGATCGAGGCTCGGATTGGCGGTCAGCGTGACGATCATGCGATCACCACCTCGATTCCCTGGTCGTGCAGCTGGGCGCGGTCGGCGGTACCGAGGTCGGCGTCGGTGACGAGAACGTCGACGCTCGTGATCGGTGCGAAGCTCATGAGATGCTCACACCCCACTTTCGACGAGTCGGCCACCACGACGACCTGATCGGCGCAGCGCACCATCGCGCGCTTGACCGCTGCTTCGTCGGTGTCCGGGGTGGAGAGGCCGTGGCGCACGCTGAGCGCATTGGTGCCGATGAAGGCGACATCGACCCGGAGGACGTCGAGAACGCGCAGCGCTTCCTGTCCCACCGCTGCCTGGGTGACGCCGCGGACCCGGCCGCCGAGCATGTGGAGGGTGACCGAATTGAGGGCCGCGAGACGTGCAGCGATCGGGATGGAGTTGGTGATCACGGTCAGATCCAGATCGGTGGGTAGCTCCGGAATCATGCGTCCGGTGGTGGTACCGGCGTCGAAGAGAACACTGCCGCCGGACGCGGGGAGGTACTCTGCGGCGCGTTTCGCGATGCGGTCCTTCTGCTCCGCGCGGATGTGATCGCGCTCGGCCATCCCGGGCTCGATGGCGGTGAGGGATCCCGCCGGCACCGCACCGCCGTGAACGCGGCGTACGTGACCGAGCCGCTCGAGGAGGGCGAGGTCGCGGCGCACGGTCTCGGTGGTGACGCCGAAGGTTTCGGACAGGTCTGCCACCGACATGCGGCCGCGTTGTGAGATCAGCGTGCTGACTGCCTGCTGACGTTCTTCCGGATACACCGTCGCCCCGTTCTCTGCGTGTTCCTGGGTGAGCTTCGCCGTTGACACGAACTGTGGTTCGGATCACAAGCAATGTTGCTTTATGTTGTTTTACGCCCGAATGTATTGACATGTCAAGAGTCGGGAGTAATGTTCGTCACATAGCCGCCCCGTAAACCGGCTGAACACACAACACGAAGTGGCCAGGAGGAACCCGATGACGGAAGACCGCGAGATCGTGCGAGGTACGCCCGTCGTGCCGGGTGGCGCCTACGGCCCGGTGGTCTGGCCGGCTCCACGGCCCGAAGTCGCAACCGGCGCGCCGCGCGTGCAGGAGTCGCTTCGAGGCGAGGAGAGAAGCCGCTTCGACAACGCCGCCGCCGTGGTCGCGCAGCGACTGCGGGAACGTGCGGCTGCAGTGTCCGGTGCCGCCGCGGAAGTACTGCAGGCCAACGCCGCCATGGCCACCGACCGCGGCTGGCTCGGGGCCGCGCAGAAGCTGATCGCGGCCGGGACACCCGCAGACGAAGCGGCGGTGGAGGCCACCGAGCAATTCGTCGTGCTCTTCACCCGCATGGGTGGGCTGATGGCGGAACGGGTCACCGACCTGCGCGATATCCGGGACCGGGTGGTGAGTGAACTCGCGGGACTGCCCGAGCCGGGCATTCCGGTACCGGTCGAGCCCTCGATACTCTGTGCCACCGACCTTGCTCCTGCCGATACCGCCGGTCTCGATCCGGCGCGGATCATCGCCCTCGCGACCGTGCTCGGGGGACCCACCAGCCACACCGCGATCATCGCCCGGCAGCTCGGGATACCGTGCGTCGTAGCGGTGCGCAACCTCGGCACGGTGGCCGCAGGAACGCCCGTGCTGTTCGACGGTTCGGCGGGCGACCTGGTGGTGAATCCGGAACCGCATGCGGCCCGCGCGAGTGTGGAACGCAGTCGGGCCGAGCGCACGCGAATCGAGTCGTGGACAGGACCCGGCCGCACGAGCGACGGTCATGCGGTGTCCGTCCTGGCCAATGTCCAGGACGGAACGGGTGCCCGGTCGGCCCGGGAGACGGCGGCCGAAGGCGTGGGACTGTTCCGCACGGAATTGTGTTTCCTCGACCGCGATTCCGAACCGGGGGTCGAGGAACAGGCCGATATCTACGCGGAGGTGCTGGAGGCGTTCGAGGGACGGAAAGTGGTGATCCGCACCCTCGATGCCGGATCGGACAAGCCGCTGCGTTTCGCCAACCACTCCGCGGAGGCCAACCCGGCACTCGGTGTGCGCGGAATCCGGATCGCCGCAGAGAATCCGGGGATTCTGTCCCGCCAACTGGATGCGATTGCCGCGGCCGCGAAGCGGACCCGGTCCCAGCCGTGGGTGATGGCCCCGATGATCGCCACCGCCGCGGAGGCCCGGTCCTTCGGTGCCGAGGTCCGGGCACGGGGATTGACGCCTGGTGTGATGGTGGAGGTTCCGTCCGCGGCGCTACTGGCCGATCGTCTCCTGCAGCACGTCGACTTCCTGTCCGTCGGAACCAACGACCTGGCCCAGTACACGATGGCCGCCGATCGGATGTCCTCTGACCTCGCGGCGCTGACCGACCCGTGGCAGCCCGCGGTTCTCGCGCTCGTGGCACGGACGGCGCAGGCAGGGATGGTGGCGGGCAAACCTGTCGGGGTCTGCGGCGAGGCCGCCGCCGATCCGCTGCTCGCCTGTGTGTTGATCGGACTCGGCGTCACATCGCTCTCCTGCGCCGGCGCCGCGGTCTCCGGTGTCGGGGCGAGGGTGCTGTCGGTCTCCCGGGACGAGTGTCGTCGTGCTGCCGACGAGGTCCTCGCCACCACCGACCCGGCGCAGGCGCGGGCCGCAGCCGCCCGGATCCTGGGCGGGTAGCTCTCGGGCCGAATGTGGATGCGCACCTTCACAGCGATTTCTCGCGTTCGGTGCCTACTATTGGCGACTTGTGAGCAGAAGAGAAACCCACTCGCCCGACGACGTCGGCGCCACCGCCCGCACCACAACGTTCGGCTGGACGGTGCACGGTGACGGCAGGCGGATCGCCGACGGCGCCGTGGTGGCCCCCGACGAGCGCCTGACCTGGCCGCGCACGGCCGGGATCGGAATGCAGCACGTCATCGCGATGTTCGGCGCCACCCTGCTGGTGCCGACGATCACCGGGTTCCCGGTCACTACCACCTTGCTGTTCTCGGGCATCGGAACCGCACTGTTTCTCCTGATCACGCGTGGACGTATTCCCAGCTACCTCGGATCGTCCTTCGCGTTCATCGCACCGCTGACGGCATCACAGAGTTCGGGTGCCGCCGCTCAGCTGGGTGGGGTGGTGGCCACCGGTGTGCTGCTGCTCGCCGTGGGTCTGGCGGTCAAGATCGCCGGGTCGCGGGTCATCGATGCAGTCATGCCGCCCGTCGTCACGGGTGCGGTGGTGGCGCTCATCGGCCTCAACCTCGCACCGACGGCCGTCGACTCGTTCGAATCGCAGCCGCTGATCGCCGGTGTCACCCTCCTCGCGATTCTGCTGGTCACGGTTCTCGGCCCCGGGCTGCTCGGCCGTCTCGGAATCCTGGTGGGCGTCGTCCTGGGATGGGTGTTCGCCGCGCTGGTGGGTGGACTTGCCGACGAACGGGTGACAGCGCTTCGCGATGCCGAGTGGTTCGGTGTGCCTCAGATGCGTGGCCCGGCGTTCGAATGGTCGGTGATCCTGCTGACGCTGCCCGTCGTGATCGTGCTGGTCGCGGAGAACGTCGGTCACGTCAAGGCGGTGGCGGCCATGACCGGGCGTTCGCTCGACGACGTTGCCGGCGACGCGCTGGTTGCCGACGGACTGGCAACAACTCTCGCCGGATTCGGCGGTGGTTCCGGAACCACCACCTACGCGGAGAACATCGGAGTGATGGCCGCGACGAAGGTGTACTCGACGGCCGCGTACTGGGTCGCCGCCGCCACTGCCGTGGTTCTCGCCTTCTCACCGAAGTTCGGTGCGCTGGTGTTCACCGTCCCGGACGGGGTCATCGGCGGCGCCACTCTGGTGCTGTACGGGTTGATCGGCGTTCTCGGCGTAAGGATCTGGATGGAGGCGAAGGTGGACTTCACCGATCCGCTGAACCTGACGGTGGTCGCAGCCACCCTGGTCGCCGGCATCGGCAACCTGACGCTCACCATCGGATCGGTGGAACTGGGCGGTATCGCATGGGGTTCGGTGGGCATTCTCGTCGCCTATCCGGTCATGCGGTCGCTCGCGCGATTCCGGAGACCGTAAGGGCGTGACCGGCTCGGTCACGAATCGCGATCGCCTGGGTCATTCACGACGGTGAGGTGATGCCGCTAGCCTCGAGCGAGACGTACCCTGATCGTAAAATGAGGAGTCGGCGTGGAGCGCACCCTGTTCGAACCGGAGCACGAACTGTTCCGGGAGTCGTACCGAAAGTTTCTCGCCCAGCACGCAGAACCGAACCACGCGAAGTGGGAAGAGCAGAACATCGTCGATCGGAGCCTCTGGGCCGAGGCCGGCAAGCAGGGCTTCCTCGGTACGGCGGTGCCGGAGGAATTCGGTGGTGGCGGAGTTCGTGACTTCCGGTACAACGCGATCATCACCGAGGAGAACACGCGGGGTGGTTACAGCGGAATCGGCTTCACCCTCCACAACGACGTCGTGGCGCCGTATCTGCTCGAGCTCACCAACGACGAGCAGAAGCAGCGCTGGCT
>NZ_JBAQEO010000333.1:0-3387 GCF_049286785.1 Rhodococcus sp. (in: high G+C Gram-positive bacteria)
GCTGTTGCCCGAGAACGGTTTCGATGTGGCTCGGGCGTTGGTGGGCAGCGAGGGACCCTGCGCAGTAATCGTGGCCGCCACCGTCGTCCTGGTGCCGGTGGCGCCGGCTGCGATGCTGCTGTGCCTCGGCTACCACGACCTGGTGGACGCCGCCCGCGACACCACGATGATTCTCGAGTACTCGCCCGCTGCCATCGAGGGCATCGACTCGGCGATCGTCGACACCATGCGGCACCTGCGCGGCGACGACGCCGTCGTGGGACTTCCCGACGGACAGGCCTGGCTCTACGTCGATCTCGACGGCGAGGATCCTGCCGAGGTGGAACTACGCGGCGCCGAACTTGTCGAGAAGCTGAACGCCACAGGAAGACTGGTGGCCGCCCGGGTGGTGGGCGACCCGGCCGAGCGGGCCTCGCTCTGGCGGGTGCGCGAGGACGGTGCGGGCCTGTCTGCCAGGCTCGTCGAGGGGGGCGAATCATGGACCGGCTGGGAGGATTCGGCGGTCGCCCCCGACCAGCTGGCCGACTATCTCGTCGATATCAAGGCGCTGCTCGCCGAATTCGGCCTCACCGGCGTCATGTACGGGCATTTCGGTGCCGGCTGCATGCACATCCGCATCGACTTCGACCAGCGCAGCGAGCAGGGACGCGACGTCATGTCCCGGTTCATCCACCGGGCAGCGGACCTGTGTGTCCGCTACGGCGGCTCGATGTCCGGTGAACATGGTGACGGCCGCGCCCGCTCGGAGTTGTTGCCGCTCATGTACACCCCCACGATGATGGCGGCCTTCGGTACCTTCAAGCAGCTCTGGGACCCGGCCGGCGTGCTGAACCCGGGCAGCATCGTCGAGCCGGAGCCGCTGCTCGGCAGCCTCGCCCTCGACGGCGTCAGCCCGCGCGAATGGCAGACGTCCTTCGACCTGACCCCGTCCATCCCGGTTCCGGTGGCGCCGTTCGTGCATGCCGTGCAGGGCTGCATCGGCGTCGGACGCTGTCGTGCGTCCACGGGTGGCGTGATGTGCCCGAGTTTCCGGGCCACCGGGGACGAGAAGGACTCCACCCGGGGCCGGGCGCGAGCGTTGCAGGAAATGGTGCGCAGCTCGCCGACGGTTGCCGCGGGCTGGCGTTCCGAGGACGTCAAGGAGTCACTCGACCTGTGCCTGTCCTGCAAGGCGTGCTCCACCGACTGTCCGGTGGGTGTCGACATGGCCACCTACAAATCCGAGTTCCTCAATCACCATTACCGTGGTCGTGTTCGTCCGCTGTCGCACTACTCCCTCGGCTGGCTGCCGGTCTGGTTGCGTGCGGCCGAAAAGGCCGCCCCGATGGTGAACCGGCTGACCACCGGCCGGCTCGCGCAACTCGCGGCCCGGGCCGGCGGGCTCACTCCACATCGTGAAATGCCGGACTTCGCTCCCCGCAGGAGGATCCGCGAAGAAATCGCCGGTGGCATACCCGACGGCGACGTGGTACTGCTCGCGGATACCTTCACCCGCGGCTTCCGGCCGGAGGTGGCCGGCGCCGCCATGCGGGTGCTGGCGGAGTCGGGGCTCAGTTCACAATGCCGTGCCGATGCGTGTTGCGGGCTCACCTGGATTTCCACCGGACAGCTCCGCCGAGCGAAGAAGGTTCTCACCAAGGCTGTCGAACTGCTCGACGACGGCACCGAACGTCCCATCGTCGTCCTCGAGCCGAGCTGCGCGGCGGCGCTGCACAAAGACCTGCCCGAACTCGTTCACACCGATGCTGCGGGCCGCGTTGCCGCACGAGTGCGAAGCTTCGCGCAGGCAGTGCTGGAACGCACGGAAGCAGGGTGGAGACCCAGCGTCCCCCTCCCCGCCGACGTCACCGTGCAGACCCATTGCCACGAGTACGCCGTGTTCGGCGCCGCCACCCAACGCAAAGCCCTGCGGGCGATAGGGGTACCACGCGTGCGTGAGGCCACCGGATGTTGCGGTGTCGCAGGGAACTTCGGGTTCGAGGCCGACCACTACGAGCTCAGCATGCAGGTCGCCGAACAGGCTCTGGGCCCCGCCCTGCGCGACACCCCCGCCGGTGCGGTGGTGTTGGCCGACGGCTTCAGCTGCCACATGCAGGTGCGGCACCTCGAGCCCTCCCGGTCGCCCATCCACCTCGCACAGTTGCTCGACCCCGGCGGCTTCCGTTCACGCTGATTCTGATGATGGTGCCGGGAGCGGGGTTCCGCGATCGTGGTCGAACGACGGTTTCCGCACCAGGTAGGGACAACACGTGATGACCGAATTTCTCGACCTCAGTACCGACGTCCTCGTCATCGGAGGTGGTCCGGCCGGTACGTGGGCGGCGTTACGCGCCAGGCAGTCGGGAGCGGACGTCGTCCTCGTCGACAAGGGTTACTGCGGAACGAGCGGCGCCACCGCGCCTTCGGGAACCGGTGTCTGGTACGTCGGTCCCGACCCGTCTGTGCGAGCGAAGGCCAAAGCCAGCCGTGAGTCGCTCGGCGGTCACCTCGCAGACCATGCCTGGATGGACCGGGTCCTCGATCAGACGTACGCGAACATGAACCTTCTCGCCGAGGAGGGGCGCTACCCGTTCCCGGTCGACCCCGAGACCGGTGCGCAGATCCGCACCGGTCTCCAGGGTCCCGAGTACATGCGTCGCATGCGCACCTGGATCAAGAGGGCTGGTGTACACATACTCGATCATTCGCCGGCCCTCGAACTGCTGGTCGATGCGGACGGTCAGGTGCGAGGCGCGGCAGGGTATAGGCGCCAGAAGCATCATGACTATCGGGTCACCGCGGGCGCCGTCGTCATCGCCAGCGGTGGCTGCGCATTCCTGTCGCGGGCGCTGGGGACGAACGTCGACACGGGTGACGGTGCGCTGATGGCCGCCGAAGTGGGCGCCGTCTTCTCCGGGATGGAGTTCTCCAATTCCTACGCGATCGTTCCGGCGAACTCCACGATCACCAAGACGGCCTACTACGGCTACGCCACGTTCTTCCACGCCGACGGCCGGGTCCTCGAAGGCGCCGGATCCACCAAGGGACGCTCGGTGATCGCGAAAACGCTGCTCACCGAACCTGTCTTCGCGCAGCTGGATCGGGCGAACAGCGAAGTCCAACGGCAGATGCGTCTCGGCCAGCCCAACTTCTTCCTCCAGTTCGACCGTCGCGGCATCGATCCTTTCACCGACCGGTTCGAGGTGGACCTGCTCGCCGAGGGCACCGTGCGGGGGACCGGTGGCATCGAGGTGGTCTCGGAATCCTGCGCCACCACCGTCCCCGGACTGTTCGCCGCGGGAGACGCCGCCACCCGTGAACGAATCTGCGGCGGCTTCACCGGCGGTGGCAGCCACAACTCGGCATGGGCGATGTCCTCGGGCAGTTGGGCGGGCATCGGTGCGGCAC
>NZ_JBAQEO010000334.1:0-7004 GCF_049286785.1 Rhodococcus sp. (in: high G+C Gram-positive bacteria)
GCCGACACGATACCGCACAACCCTCTAACTGAACGGTATTGGGCTTAGGGGATACGAAGAGTCCTCCAACTGGATCTGCCCACGTGGCCGGTTCGCTGATTCCATTGAACCCATCACCCGCACAACCGCAGGAGCAATCGAAATGGGATTTTTCAAAGATGCCGACGAGCTCGACGAATACATCGGCGGAGTCTTCCGTGCCGGAGGCGAACACCCCGAGTCGGGGCCGAAGTTTCGGGCAGCGAACATCGTGATGCGCGTGCTCTACACCGACCCCGAGTGTGAGGTGACGATCGCGTTCCGTGACGACTACCAGGTCGTCACCGGACCGTCCGACATCAAGCCGGACATCACCCTGCTCATGCGCGGAGACACCGCCGATCAGTTCTGGCGCGGTGACTACAACCTGGCGGTCGGACTGGCAAAGGGTCAGGTCAAGGCCAAGGGGCCGGTAAACAAGATCCTCAAGCTGGTGCCGCTCACCAAGCCACTGTTCCCGATGTACCGGGAACTGGTGGCCAAGAAGGACGTGCAGGTCTAATCCGATGGCGAAGACGATGAAGGCGGCCGTCCTCAAGGCGCCGCACGTGGTGGAGGTCGAGGACGTGCCCGTCCCGACGATCACCGAACCCACCGACATCCTTCTGCGGGTCGAACGCACCGCGATCTGCGGTACCGACCTTCATCCGTACGAAGGCCGGCTCGAAATCGAATCCGATGTGATCCTCGGCCACGAGTTCCTGGGCACGGTGGAAGCAGTCGGCGGTGCCGTCGGCCAGATCGTCGAAGGCGACCGCGTTGTCGCCTCGTGCGTGGTCAGCTGCGGAGCGTGTTACCAGTGCCGACGCCACCAACCCGGGAACTGTGCAGGAAGCCGGATTTTCGGCCTCGGTCTGGCGCTCGGTGATCTCGACGGCGGGCAAGCCGAATACGTAGTGGTCCCCTCCGCAGACCTGACCACCCGCAAGATCCCCGACACCGGTACCGCCAACGACGACGACATCCTCTTCGCCGGCGACATCATGACCACCGGCTACGAGGCCGTCGCGCGGGCCATGCGACCTGGCGATACCGTCGCGATCGTCGGCGCCGGTCCGGTGGGGCTCTGCTCGGCCATGGCCGCAGTCGCCCTCGGTGCCGGTCAAGTCATCGTCATCGACCGCGTGGCCGCACGGCTGAAGGAAGCGGAAACCTACGGCGCCATCGGCGTCGACGCCAGCCACGGCGATCCGTCGGATGCAGTACTCGATCTGACGGACTGGCGCGGAGCGGACGTCGTCGTCGATGCGGTAGGACACGAATCGGCACTCGTCTCGGCAATCTCGCTTGTGCGCGCCGGCGGAACACTCTCCATCCCCGGCGTGTACACCGAAGAATCGCTGACCCTGCCGTTCTCCGAGCTGTACCTCAAGGGCGTCAAGGTCGAGATGGGTGTCTCGCATATCACCGAGTACATGGACGAGGTCATCGCACTGATGGCCGCAGGGAAGTTGAACCCCAGCACGATGATCTCGCACCGGATGGGCCTGTCCGACGCTGCCGAAGCCTACAAGCTCTTCGAGGCCCACGAGGCCACGAAGATCATCCTCGATCCCAGGAGCTGACAACGATGACAACGCTGGAAGTGCAGCACCATCTCATGCGTATCGGCGGCAAGGAAGTCGATTCCGATCGCCGCATGGATATTCTCGACCCGAGCGACGAGTCGGTCGTCGCAACAGTGGCGCAGGGCGATGCCTCGCATATCGACACCGCCGTCGCGGCCGCACAGGCGGCGTTCGAGGAAGGGTCGTGGTCGCGGGCCACCCCGCAGGAACGCGCCGCGGTGATGCGGCGTATCGCCAACGCAGCCAATGACGCCGTCGAGGAGCTCGTCGAACTGGAGATGTCCTCGAACGGGGCGACCGTGCGACAGGCGACCGGGTTCCACATCGGATATGCATTGTCCCACTTCAACTATTTCGCCGACCTCGCCGAGAGCTACCAATGGTCTCGCCCGGCACCGATGTCGAGTTTCCCCACCCTTGCGCAAAGCACTGTGCACCGTGAGCCGATCGGTGTCGTCGGGGCGATCGCACCGTGGAACTTTCCGCTGCTGCTGACGCTGTGGAAGGTGGGCCCGGCGTTGGCCGCCGGCAACAGTGTCGTCGTCAAGCCCGATGAGCACACACCGCTCTCGATCCTGGCGTTCGCCCGGATCGCCGAGGAGAACGGCCTCCCCAAGGGTGTCCTGAACGTCGTGCCCGGTGACGGCCGCGACGCCGGCGCGCGCCTGGCTTCGCACCCGGGCGTCGGCAAGATCGCCTTCACCGGTTCGACCGAGGTCGGCCGCGAGATCATGCGGTTGGCGTCCGGCACCGTCAAGAAGGTCACCCTCGAACTCGGCGGCAAGGGTCCCTCGATCGTTCTCGACGACGCCGATCTCGACATGGCCGTCGACGGGGTCCTGTACGGATGTTTCGTCTACTCCGGTCAAATCTGCGAATCGGGCACCCGCGCCCTGGTCCCGGCATCGATCCACGATCAGTTCGTCGAACGCCTCGTCGAACGGGCCAAGACCATCCAGATCGGCCCCACGAGGGACTGGGACACCGATCTCGGACCCGTCATCGACGGAAAACAAAAGGCGCGCATCCTCTCCTACATCGAGGGTGCCGTCGCGGAGGGCGCGACCGTTGCACTCGGCGGAAACACCCCCAGCGGAGAAGGTTTCGACAAGGGGCACTGGGTGGAGCCGACCATTCTCACCGATGTGCACAACAACATGCGCATCGCCCGCGAGGAGGTCTTCGGACCGGTTCTCGTGGTGATTCCGTACGGCGACGAGCAAGAAGCGGTCGCCATCGCCAACGACAGCGAATACGGGCTTGCCGCGAGCGTGTGGACCTCGGATAACGAACGGGCCCTAAATATCTCGACGAAAATCCAGACAGGCAGCGTGTGGATCAACGACGCCCATCAGATCAATTGTCAGGTGCCGTTCGGCGGCTACAAGCAGAGCGGCGTCGGCCGCGAACTCGGCCCCGACGCGCTGGACGAGTACACCGAAACCAAAGTGGTGCATCTCGACTTGTCCGGTGGTCGCGAGCGCAAGCCGTACGATCTTCTGCTCAGCCACGCCGACGACTGAACCGTCGCGCTCTTTCACCCCACAATGGAGAAATCATGACTACCTCGTTCGACGATGACACCGAACTGAGTTTCGATGACGACGATCAGAGCATCGTCCCCACCAATGATGTCGCGGCGACTCGCGAATACGACGACATCAATATCTCCAGTGACGCCTTCTGGGCTCAGGATGCACCGGAACGGGAGATCCAGTTCCGTGAACTTCGTGAGAAGCGGCCGATCAGTTGGCAGCGTCCGATCGAATCGGCTGTGGTGCCCGACCCGGACGATCCCGGCTTCTGGGCGGTCGTCAAGCACAAGGACATCGTCGAGGTCAGCCAGCACAACGATGTCTTCGTCTCCGGCTACGGGGTGATGTTCGACCTGCTGCCGCCGATGTTCCTCGAACTGGGGATGTCCTTCCTCGCCATGGACAACCCTCAACACGACAAGATCCGCAAGCTCGTCAGCGCTGCGTTCACACCGAAGCAGATTCGGCGTATCGAGGGTGATATAGCCATGCGGGCGAAGAGGATTGTCTCGGCCGCAGCCGAAAAGAACACGATTGACTTCGTCGCCGACATTGCGCGTCACCTGCCCATCGAAATGTTCGGTGACATGTTCGGCATTCCGGATGATCTCCGCGACAGGGCGGCTCATGCCGCTGATGAGATCGTGGCGTGGGCGGATCCGGCTCTGCTTGCCGGCCGAGATGCTGCTGAGGTTCAACTCGAGGCAACGGCGGTGGTCCACGAGATCGCCGAGCAACTCATCGCCGAACGGCGCGAGAATCCGGCTGACGACCTGATCACCGCGTTGGTTCACGCAGAAGTCGATGGTGAGCACCTCACAGATGAAGAGATCGGTGCGGTGATGACGCTGTTCTCCGTGGCGGCCACGGACACCACCCGGCACACCTCGAGTTTCGCGGTCAAGGCCCTGACGGACTTCCCGGAACAGCGTGCCTGGCTGTGGGAGGACTTCGAGGGGCGGATCAACATGGCGATCGAGGAATTCCTCCGCTACGGCTCGGTTGTTCTCAACTTCCGCCGCACCGCGATCGCGGAGTACGAACTCGGTGGACACACGATCCTGCCCGGCGACAAGGTCGTCATGATGTACGGCTCCGGCAACTGGGACACCGAGGTGTTCACCGATCCGGAGAAGTTCGACCTGCAGCGTAGCCCCAACCCGCACATCGCCTTTGGCGGCGGCGGTATCCACTTCTGCCTTGGCAATCAGCTCGCGAAATCGATGCTGCGGTCACTGTTCCGCGAATTGCATGAACAGATGCCGGATTTCGCCGCCGGTGAACCCACGTTGATGAAGACCAACTTCATGCGGGGAGTCCTGAGTCTTCCCTTCACGACGAATGTGAGGAGGTGATGACCATGACAACGGGGAAGTGCCGTGTCGTCGTCGACATGGGCAAGTGCTCCGGGCTGGGCCTGTGTGAGGCCGTCTCGCCGGACGTGTTCGAGATCGGTGACGACGGTGATCTCATCGTTCTGGCAGACGTGCACGACATCGAGCGGATGGCGGAACTCGAAGACGCCGCCGCCGCGTGCCCGACACAGGCGATCACGATCAGGGTCGACACGGAGCAATGAACGAACAAGCGAAGCTGGTAGTCGTCGGTGCCGGATTGGCAGGCCTGCGTGCCTGTGAGGCGGCCCGACGAGCCGGTCACACAGGGCCGATCGTCCTGCTGGGCGAGGAGTCGCACCTGCCGTACGACCGGCCGCCCCTGTCGAAAGAGTTTTTGGCGGCCGAGCGAGCCGATGTGGGCGATCCGCTCCTGCGGCCCGCCGCGACGATTTACGACGAACTCGACATCGACGTGCGAACCGGAACCCGGGCGATCGGACTCGACACCATTGAGAAAACAGTGGCAGTCGAGTCCGGCTATCCGCTCCAGGTCGATCACGTCGGCTACGACGAGTTGGTGATCGCGACGGGGGCGGCCGCACGGCAACTCCCGGGAGCAGAGGATCTCACCGGCGTTCTGGCGTTGCGCACCCTCGACGATGCCCACGCGGTGCGCGGCGGTCTCGATGCACGAGCGAACATCGTCGTGGTCGGGGCGGGCTTCATCGGGTCGGAGGTGGCGTCGGCAGCCCGCAAACGCGGCCTGCCGGTGACCATCGTCGAAGCCCTCGACGCCCCGCTGGTGCGCTCGCTCGGCGTGGAGGTCGGGGCCCTGTGCTCGCGGCTGCATCTCGAGAACGGCGCCGACCTTCGTCTGGGTGTCGGTGTGGCGACGCTGAAACCACTCGTGGGTTCGGTACCGGACAGCGACGGCAAGCGCCCGGTGGGCACCGTCGAGTTGTCCGACGGATCGTCCCTGACAGCCGACCTGGTGGTGGTCGGTGTCGGTGCCGCCCCGTCCACGGCGTGGCTCCAAGGCAGTGGTGTCAAGCTGCACGAGCGTGACGGCGGCATCGTCTGTGACGAGACCATGGGCGTCCTGCGGGAGGACGGGTCGCGTGTCGAACACGTCTGGGCCGCGGGAGATGTAGCCCACTGGGACAATTCACTGTTCGAGCGGACGATGCGGCTCGAACACTGGACCAGCGCGGCCGAGCAAGGGGCCACCGCAGCGCGAAACGCACTGACCCCACGCGAGGAATGGAGGCCCTACTCGACGGTGCCGTACTTCTGGTCGGACTGGTACGACACCCGACTGCAGTTTGTCGGTGTCCCGCAGGCCGACGAGATCCTGGTGCAGCACCGCACCGACCACAAGGGCGGCACGGTGGTGCTGTACCGCGAAGCCGACCGTTTGGTCGGCACCCTTACGATCGGCCGGCCGGATCTGGTGATGAAGTACCGGCGCATGATCGCTCAGCGTGCAAGCTGGTCCGACGGGGTGCAGTTCGGTGCACCCGCCTGCTGAACCGCCGGCCGCTCCCTCACGGGCGGCCGGCCTGGAACCACATAGCGATGGCTTCGGCCCGGTTCCCGGCCTGCAGTTTCCGCAGGACGTGCTTGACGTGTTGTTTCGCGGTGCCCTCGCTGATCACCAGTTCCTTCGCGATTGCCGCGTTGGTTCGGCCCTCGGCCATCAGTTCGAGGACTTGCAGCTCCCGGCTGGTCAGTTCTGCGGGCAACGTGCGCGGCGCGGGGCGCGCAAGCACAGGGCGGGGCCGCGGATTTTGGGCGACCGGTTCACTCGCGCGGGCGCCGGTCAGGTTCAGCGACACGTCGTGTACGCCGGCGGCGGCGTCCTCGAGCGACGCGGTCAACCGCGCGAGGGTATTGGCGGCGACCTCGAGCTGTTCGGTGACCTGAGCCCTGCTCAGCGCCAGACGCAGACCGTGCGAGAACGACAGGAGCAGGTCACTGTCGCGGGCATCGGTGTCGCGATCCTGCCCGTAGCGGTCCGCGTGCAGCAGCCCGACCACCCGGCCCCTGGACACGATCGGGGCCGCCACGTAGGACCGCGACCTGGACGCGTCCGCGATCCCCTTGTGGACACGCGAGTCGTGCTGGACGTCGGTGACGACGATCGGCTCCCGCCGCCGGACGACCTCGGTTTCGAACAGGCCCGGAACGAGCGGCTGGGGCTGTTCCTGTCCGATCCTGTTGATGGCCGCCGCCCAGTCCGGGTCGTTCATCACGAACACGGACTCGGAAGTCCACAACCCGTCGGAGACGTGGGAGATGATCGCCCGATCGAAGCCGAGGTCGCAGATCAAGCGCGGAGCGAGTTCGACGAGAGAGGGTATCGAGCACGGCGCAGCTTCGAGTCTTGCCAGCGCCTCACCGAGGCGATGGCTCGACTCCGACGAGCCGTGCTCCGGCCCGGCGTGGAGCAACGCCTGGTCCAGTCCTCGCAGTCTGCGCAGCGTCGCCAGAACGTCCATCGAGTTCTCGTGACCGTGCTCGCCGAG
>NZ_JBAQEO010000335.1:0-5473 GCF_049286785.1 Rhodococcus sp. (in: high G+C Gram-positive bacteria)
GAGACGGCATAACCGGGCGAGATCGCCACGAACCACATCAGCCAATCGAGCCGCAGGTGATACGGCGCGAATTGTCGTGGCCGTCGAGTGACGTCCCCGGGCTTTCCCTTGAATCCGTACTCCTTCCATTCGGAATCGGCATGGGGATACTCGTCGGCGGTGCCCTCCACGATCACCTCGTACCGGGTCTTGGTGACACTGCCGAAAGCGCCGTAGCTGTTCACCAGGTGCCATTTGTTGAACGACGCGTTCATCCGTTGCCGGTGCGAGATCAGGTTGCGTATCGGCCAGTAACTCAGCACCGCCACGGCGGCCGCAAGTGCGATGACAGCACCGACGAAGACCGGCGGCGTCGCGCCACTCGAAGCGGGGACGTCGACCCGGAACACTCGTCTGATCACGCTGTCCGGGATGGCCGCGAGCGCCAGCACGATCGTCGTCCAGTTCAGCCACGAGAAGTTTCCACTGGCCACCAGCCACAGTTGGGTGACGATCATGATCGTTGCGGCCACGGCCGCCACCGGTTGCGGCGCGAACAGCCCGAACGGGACGATCAACTGCGCGAAGTGGTTACCCAGCACCTCGATGCGGTGGAGCGGTGTGGGCAACCGATGGAAGTACCAACTGAACGGCCCCGGCATCGGCTGGGTCTCGTGGTGGTAGTACAGGCACGTCAGGTTCCGCCAGCAGCGGTCGCCGCGCATCTTGATCAGCCCGGCGCCGAACTCGATCCGGAACAACAGCCACCGCATCATGAGCAGCACCAGGAGGGGAGGCCCCACCGACGAGTTGCCGAGAAAGATGGCGAGAAATCCTGCCTCCAGAAGCAGCGACTCCCACCCGAAGGAGTACCAGAGACCCGACACGTTGACGATCGACAGGTACAGCGCCCACAGTACGAACCACACGAGCATGCAGGCGGCGAGCGGGAGTACCTCCGTCAGCCCCAGGAGGGTGGCACCGGACAGGGCTGCGCCGGTCCAGGCCACCACTGCGAAGAACCTGTCCGAGTAGTGGAAATGAAAGAGGCTCGGTGCACTCGCGAAGGAACTGCTACGGAGGAATTCCGGGATCGGAAGCATTCCCTTGCTCCCGACGAGCGGCCTGAACTGGTTGGCCGCAACCACGAACGCGACGAGGTATATCGCGGCAAGCCCCTCCTTGACGAGCAGCCGCGCCAGCGAATAGTCATCGGCAACGAACCATTCCACCGCCGTCACTCCTCGGGGAGGTTTCCCTCCATCGTCGCGCCGGCGGGCGGCGGAATCAACCCATCGGGTCGTCTGCGCCGGGGATCACGCGGTGCTCGAACGGGGGTGTGACGGTTCCCCACCGGAGACACTCCCAGCCCCCGCCCGGACGGGGTGCCAATTCCACCGACTGCGTGTTTGCCAGATGATTGTTCGCCGCGAAGAGCCCGGGAACCTCGGCCAGCTGCGATGCCACGAGCCGGATGGCGGCACCGTGACTGACCAGCACCACGTCACCCGTCTCGTCGGGGTCCTCGAGGTACTCCTCGCGGAGCGAATCGACCACCGGCACATACCGTTCCAGAATGTCGTGGGCGGATTCGCCGCCGGGCACCCGCGCGCCGAGTTCGCCGGTGTGCCACAAGTGGAACGTCTTCATGAACAGCTTGTGCGACTCCTCGTCGCTGCGGTCTTCGAGGTCCCCTGCCTGCGCCTCGTGCAGCCCTTCCCGCACCTGGACGGCGATGCCCGACGACAGTTCGACGAAACGCGCCGTCTGCCGGGCGCGAAGCGCCATCGAAGACACGAGTGCGGCCGTCGCCACTTTCGCCGCGATTTCGGTGCCGAGTGCCTCTGCCTGCGTGAGACCTTCCGCCGTCAGGCGCGCACCGGGCAGTCGGGTATCGAGCCTGCGCTCGACGTTGGCCTCGGTCTGCCCGTGCCGGACCAGGATCAGCTTGCCACTCACGATTCTCGATCTCCCTGACGGATTCTTTCGATCCAGTCCGCCGCCTCGCTGTCGGAGGGCGGCGGCGGACCGCTGGGGTTGGCGGCGGGCCACGACCCCAGGAACCGCACCGTCGACTTGCGGTGCAGAGCCCGGAATGCCTCGGCCACGAGCGGGTCGTCGATATGCCCGATGCAGTCGACGAAGAACCGGTAGGACCCGGGATCGGTGCGCACGGGTCGTGATTCGATCCTGATCAGGTCGATCCCGCGTGTGGCGAATTCGGAGAGAACACTCACGAGGGATCCTGGCACGTTGGGGGGCTGGAGCACGGCGGAGCTTCGGTCGCCGCCGGTGCGGGCGGGGACGGGGACCGGCGCGGTGACGAGGACGAATCTGGTCCGTGCGCCCGACACGTCCGCGACCCCGTCCGCGAGCGTGCGGAGCCCGAGGCGTCGTCCGGCCAGCGCAGTGGATACCGCGGCGTCGGCAATGCCGGCAGCGACGTCTTCGGCCGCCCCCGCGTTCGACGACGCGGTCTGGATTTCGGCACCGGGGCAGTGTTCCTCGAGCCACACCCGCACCTGGCCGACGGCGACGGGATATGCCCGCACGCTGCGCACCTGATCGAGCCGCTCGATTCCCGGCCGTCCCAGAATCGTGAAGGCGATGTCCAATTCCGTCTCGGCCACGATCTGCAACCGCTCGCCCAGCGCGAGGGAGTCGAGGGTGGGAACCACCGCTCCCTCCACCGAACTCTCGATGGGAACGACCGCACCGTCGACGAGGCCGTCGCGCACCATCTGCAGGGTGGCGGGTGGGCTCGTCGCCGCCACCCTGTCCACGGGGCCGTCGAAGATTCCTGACGTCTCGAGCTGGTCGAGCGCCATCTCGGTGAAGGTTCCCGAGGGTCCGAAGTACGCGATCTTTGGCACGCCTACGAGATTACGCATCACCGTTTGACGATCCGGCACATTATCGGTGAATGTTTACCGCAGGCCCGCGGCGGCGAGTTCACGTGAGGCCTCCTCGGGGTCGGCGATCTCGATGCCGAGAATTACCTCGCGCATCGCTTCGGCCGCCTCCGGAATCAGAGCCGTGAGCTTCGCAGGTTCGGGGTGCGTGATGGCGGCCCGCACGTCGTCGCCCCGGAGGGCTGCCACCGTGCCGGCGAGCAGCGCCAGGATCTCCGCGCCGTCCCTGGCGCGGGCAACGTATCCGGTGTCCGCGTGCGCGAGCACGGCCAGGAAGTCGGCCACCTCACCGACGGAATACCCCGTGTCCAGGCCCGGAATGCGGCCTGCGGCGGTGAGCTGCTGCGCGGTCTCCGCCAGCACGACGTTCTCGTCGTCCCCGGCCACGAACACCGCCAACGGCGAAGGCAACCGAAGTGCCAGCGCATCGCCCAGGTCGGACGATGTGCAGTCGAGGTGAAAGCGGACCGCTTCGTACGACGCCTGCTCACGGGTGCGCAGTTCGACAGGATCGACGTCGAGAGCCACGATGATCCGCCCCAGGTCGGTGCCGGGGTTCTCGAGCAGCGTGGATGCCGAGATCACTCGCGGCCCTGGCGTGGCACTGTCCGTGGTTGCCGACGCGACGATGTGAGTAGCTGCAACTTCCTGGGTTGCACAGAGCAGATCGGCGAGGAGCGATCGTGGTCCGCGCGAGCGGGGGACACCGAGCGTCAGGGGTATTGCCACCCCTCCACCGTAATCGCCGGGGTCTTGCGCGAATTCCACGAACCTCTTGTCGTGCGCCATCCATCACATTAGGTTAGGTTTACCTCAGTAGCTGAACCGAAGGAGACTCCATGCCCGCCACGACTACCGGACCGTCCACCGCCGAGCGTGTACGTAGCTCGTGCGCGCGGGCCCAGCGGGCCGTCCTCGCCATCGAAGGCACAACGCCCACTCCGACCGTGGTGCACCACCTGCGCTCCACCGGCGACGTTGCCATCACCGTGCCCAGCGAATCCGCCGCCGCTACGCTCTCCTGGCTCGCGGGCGGCGGCGGTCTACCCGCGGTATTGGAAGTGACGGACCACTCACCGCTCGCCCTCCGCGAGCCCGTGCGTTCGCTCGTGTGGTTGCGCGGCACGCTCCATTCCCTCTGCGAAGACCACACCCGTCAACTGGCCGACGAGGTGGCGGCCGAGTACCCCCACGCCGGACTCCTCGACGTCGGGCACGATGCGACCCTCCTGCAGCTGCGGCTGGAATCGGCCGTGGCCGCGGATGCGCGCGGCGCGGAGCCCGTCGAGCTCGACGACTTGCTCACCGCCCGGCCCGACCCGTTCTGGGAAATGGAGACCGCGTGGTTGCAGCATCTCGACAGCGAACATCGCGAACTGCTCGACCTGCTGTCCCGCAAGCTGCCGCTGCACATGCGACGGGGACACGTCCGCCCACTCGGACTCGACCGCTACGGTCTGCGGCTCCGCGTCGAGGACGAGGGCGGCGATCGTGACGTGTGGATGCCCTTCGGCGCACCGGTGGACGACGCCACCGCGCTCAGCCGGGCGATCCGGCTGCTGGTGGGATGCCCTTTCGTGAACGGACTTCGCGCACGCGGGTGCTGATTCCGATGCCTCGCAGCAGGACGGGACGGCACGCACTAGCGTTTTCGGCGTGATCTCGCGTGCAACGCTCGAATCCTGGCTGCGGCCGGCCACCCCTGAACCGTCGACGCCCTCGCCCACCGATCGCGAGCGCCGGGCCATCCGGATCGAGATCACGATCGTCCTGCTCGTCACCTTCGGCGCGAGCGGACTCTCGGGGCTGCTGTCGCTGTCCGAATCCCTGCTGACCCCGGGCGACCTGGCCGACCAGTCGGTTGCCCTCAACGTCTCACGCGCGGAAAACCAGTTCATCGACCTTGCGCGGCAGCTACTCGGCGTCGCGAGACTCCTGGCGTGGGGTGCGCTGGGGCTGTATCTCCTGTGGCGCAGCGGCCTCGGCCCCCGCAGCGTGGGGCTCGGCCGGTTCCACTGGCGCCCCGACGCGACGCACGGTGTCGGGCTCGCGGCACTGATCGGTCTCCCGGGGCTCGGCTTCTATCTGGTGGCTCGTGCCATGGGAGCCAACCTCACCGTCGTCCCGAGCACGATCGACGACCACTGGTGGCGTCTCCCGGCTCTGATCCTGTGGGCGATCGCGAACTCGGGAGCCGAGGAGATCCTCGTCATCGCCTACCTCGTCACCCGACTGCGACAGTTGGGCTGGGCTGAGAACTCGTCCCTGCTCGCATCCGCGGTGCTGCGCGGCAGCTACCACCTCTACCAGGGCTTCGGCGGCGGTCTGGGCAACCTGGTGATGGGGCTCGTGTTCGGCCGCTACTGGCAGAAAACCGGCCGATTGTGGCCCCTCGTCGTCGCACACGCGACAATCGATTCGGTGGCATTCGTGGGCTACGCGGCGCTGCGCGGGAAAGTCGGCTGGATTCCGTGATCGAGCCGGACCAGTAAAGTCGTGCGGGTGACCGGCGACGTCCCCAACCCACTGCTGCCACCCCGGCCGCCTCGGCGGTCTCAGGGTGGGCAGCCGGCGTCGCAGGT
>NZ_JBAQEO010000336.1:0-22425 GCF_049286785.1 Rhodococcus sp. (in: high G+C Gram-positive bacteria)
CCGCCGAGCAGGCGATGGTCGACGCCGGTCACCACGCCGGTGGTGTCGACGACGTCGAGGGCATCGTCCCGCAGATGAAGGCCACCCCGGGCATGCCGTTCCGCCAGGCCGTCGCCCGCCGCCAGGAGCGCGTCCGGCACATCCTGCACACCCTGCCCGAGAACGCACAGATCGCCATCCAGGAAAGCCTCGACGAGACCTCCGCGGGCAACGGCAACGGCAGCAACGACTACAACTATGACTACAGTCAGGACGACACTCAGGTCATCCCCGCATACCGCGGCGAAGGATACGAGAACACCACGCACGGGCAAGGGTAGGCATTACGGATGGGGGTTACCCGCAGCTCGGTATTGCGGCCGGTCAACGGTGCGCTGACGCAGGCAGGCAACATCGTCGAACTCTTCGTCGAAGTCGCGCGCAATACCTTCAAACGACCATTTCAGTTCCGCGAGTTCATCGAACAGGCCTGGTTTATCGCCAGTGTCACGATCCTGCCGACAGCGATGGTGGCGATCCCGTTCGGCGCGGTGGTGTCACTGCAGACCGGATCGCTGATCAAGCAGCTCGGTGCGGAGTCGTTCACCGGTGCCGCAAGCGTTCTCGCCGTCATCCAGCAGGGATCTCCACTGGTGACAGCACTCCTGGTGGCGGGAGCCGCTGGGTCCGCCGTGACGGCCGACCTCGGCTCACGCACAATCCGTGAAGAAATCGATGCCATGGAAGTTCTCGGTATCAATCCGATCCAGCGGCTCGTCGTGCCCCGCGTTCTCGCGATGGTTCTCGTCGCCGTCCTGCTCAACGGTCTGGTGTCGGTGGTCGGCATCGCGGGCGGGTACTTCTTCAATGTCATTCTGCAAGGAGGTAATCCCGGTGCGTACCTGGCATCGTTCTCCGCTTTCGCGCAGCTGCCCGACATCTGGGTCGGCGAGCTCAAGGCGGCGGTCTTCGGCGTCATCGCCGGTGTCATCAGCGCGTACAAGGGACTTCATCCGAAGGGTGGACCGAAGGGTGTCGGTGAGGCGGTGAACCAGTCGGTGGTCATCACCTTCCTTCTGCTGTTCTTCGCCAACCTGATTCTGACCATGGTGTATCTCCAGGTCGTTCCGGCGAAGGGGTCGTGACCCGATGACAATCGCAAAGGGTCGCGGCGACCGGACGCTCATGACGGCTCGACGGGTCGGTCGTGCTCCGCTGAACGTGCTCGACAAAGCCGGCGAGCAGATGTCGTTCTACGCCAGGGCGATAGCGTGGTTTCCGCATACGCTGGTGCACTATCGCAAGGAAGTCCTGCGGCTGCTTGCCGAGGTGACCTTCGGTACCGGCGCACTCGCCGTCATCGGGGGAACGATCGGTGTCATCGCGATGATGTCCGGTTTCACCGGGGTCGTCGTCGGGCTGCAGGGTTTCGCCGCGCTGGAACAGTTGGGCAGTTCGGTACTCACCGGCTTCCTGTCCGCGTACGTCAACACACGTGAGATCGCGCCGATCGTTGCGGCGCTGGCCCTCTCGGCCACCGTCGGCTGTGGGTTCACCGCGCAACTCGGGGCGATGCGTATCTCGGAGGAGATCGACGCACTCGAGGTCATGGCCGTGCCGAGCGTGCCGTTCCTCGTCACCACCCGCATGATCGCCGGTTTCGTCGCCGTGATCCCCTTGTACATCGTGGGTCTGCTTGCGGCATATCTGGCTTCACGGATCATCAGCACCGTCTTCAACGGGCAGTCGACAGGTTCGTATGACCACTACTTCAACCTGTTCCTCCCACCGGAGGACGTACTGTATTCGTTTGCGAAAGTCCTCGTATTCGCGTTCATCCTGATCCTGATCCACTGTTACTACGGATACCATGCCTCGGGTGGGCCGGCGGGCGTCGGTGTGGCCGTGGGCCGGGCCGTACGCACGGCGATCGTCACGATCGCCGTACTCGACTTCTTCCTCAGCCTCGCCATCTGGGGCACGACGACCACGGTGAGGGTGGCCGGATGAGCAACACGTCATCGGTTATGCGCCGGCGCATGCTGGGACTGGTGTTCTTCGTCGTTCTTGCGCTGTTCCTGGCCGTCACCATCGGGATGTTCAACAAGTCGTTCACCAAGGTGGTCAAGGTCGATCTGCTCACCGATTCCGCGGGGAACGCGTTGCCGCCCAACGCGGACGTGAAGGTTCGCGGTCTGATCGTCGGCGAGGTGCGCTCGACGTCCACCACGGACGGCGAGGTCAGGCTGGCGCTCGCCATCGCGCCGGACAAGGCTGAGTTGATCCCGTCGAACGCGACCGCGCGCCTGCTGCCCAAGACCCTGTTCGGCGAACGCTATATTTCGTTGATCGTTCCCGAGGGTGACGCTGCACCGCCGATTCAGCCGGGCGACACGTTGCTGCAGGACAAGAGCGGCAATGCCATCGAGGTCGGTGAAGTTCTCGATGGGTTGCTTCCGCTGCTGCAGGCGATTCCGCCGCAGGATCTGGCGAACACGCTTGGTGCCCTGTCCCAGGGCCTGAGCGGCCGGGGCGGCGAACTCGGACTCACGCTCGACCGTCTCGAGGAGATCTTCGGTGGACTCAACACCGAATTGCCCGCCATCCAGGAGGATCTGCGGGGGCTCGCGGACTTCTCGCAGACTTACTCGGAGGCCGCTCCCGACCTCGTGAATGCTCTCGACAATCTGCGCATCACAGGGAACACCGTCGTGGAGAAGCAGAACGAGCTTTCGACGCTGCTCGTGTCGCTCACCGGAACGGGGTCGAGCACCGCAGATCTTCTGCAGACCAATGCCGAATCGATCGTGAGCATCTCCGCGGATTCGCGTGAGGCACTGCAGATTCTCGGCCGCTACTCACCGATCTTCGGTTGCACGTTCAACGGATTCGCTGAGTCGGCACCTGTGGCGCGAGAGCTGCTGGCACTCGACGATCCGTATCCGGGTGTGCGTGCCAGCGTGCAGTTTGTCAATCCCAAGGGCCGGTACCTGCCGAATCAGGACGAGCCACGTCTTCTCGACAACCGTGGGCCGGCCTGCTACGACAACGTCACCGAGCCGGGCGGGAAGTTCCCGCAGTACCCGGGCGGTTCGTCGTACAACGACGGCGCCTACCAGGTGCCGTCCCGCAACCCGGGCCCGTCGACGGTCGAGTTCTTCTCGGCGCCGGCAGGTGTTCCCGATCAGGTTCCGGGTTGGCGTGCAGAGGTCTCACCGGCCAGCTATGCGGGTTCGAAGATGGAGCAGGACACGTTGGATGTGGTCTATGGCGAAGCCGCCGGCATCGCACCCGAGGACGTCCCCAGCTGGACCACACTCGTCGGTGCGCCGACCATGAGGGGAGCTGAGGTGAGCTTCAAGTGAGGGGACTCGCTGCACCACTGATCAAGCTGATCGCGTTCGTCGTGGTCACGATTTTGGCCACCGGTCTGCTCGCTGCCACCATCGCCAACCTCGGTGGGGGCGGGGGCACCAAGTTCAATGCCATCTTCACGGATGTCACGTCGCTCAACGAAGGCGACGAAGTGCGCGTCGCCGGAGTCCGGGTCGGTCAGGTCGAGAAGATCTCGATCGTGAACGACCGCGAGGCCGAGGTGGAGTTCAGCGTGTCGGACCGCGACTGGTTGCCTGCGAGTACCACGGCCACCATCAGGTTCCGGAACCTGGTGGGTCAGCGCTATATTGCGCTCGCGCAGGGGGAGGGGCAGCAGGGGATGAAGATCACCGGCGGCGACACGATCTCGCTCGAGCGCACGAAGCCCGCGGTCAACCTCACCACGTTGTTCGACGGCTTCCGTCCACTGTTCCAGACGCTCAGCGCCGAGGACGTGAACAAGCTGTCTTACCAGATCATCCAGGTATTCCAGGGAGAGGCCGGAACCATCACCGAGTTGGTCCGGAGCACGGCAAGTCTCACGAACACGGTAGCCGACAAAGATCGGGTGATCGGAGCCGTGATCGACAATCTCAACGGCGTGCTCGCGACAGTGAATCAGCGCGACGACCAACTCGATTCGCTGATCGTCAACACCCAGCAACTCGTCACCGGACTGGCAGAGGAACGCGGAACTGTGGGATCGGCGGTGACGTCTCTTGCGGGACTCACCGATGCGACAGCGGACCTTCTCGAACCCACGAGGCCGTCCATCCAGGAGTCCATCACGTCCCTGAACACCTTGGCGACCACGTTGAACCGCAATTCGGACACGGTCGACAGCGTCCTGCAGACGTTGCCGGTCAAGCTCGAAAAGCTCGTCAGAGCAGCCAGTTACGGATCGTGGTTCCAGTTCTATCTCTGCGGAGTCGACATCGTCGCCGGACCGGGAACCTCGCCGCAGCTGAATCTGCCCACCGGCCTGCCCACCGTCAATCAACCGCTGTACACCAATTCGGCGAAGCGGTGCACGCAGGACGGCCTACAGGAGTTGCAGACACGATGACCAGACATCGCAACCCGGCAGTGGCCGGCGCCCTCGGAATTCTCGTGGTGCTGTTGGCGACCCTGTCGGCGTTCTTCCTCGATTCCCTACCGATCCTCGGCGCGGGCTCCACCTACCAAGCAAAATTCACGGAAGCTGCCGGTTTGAAGCCGGCCAACGAGGTGCGTATCGCCGGTGTGAAGGTCGGCAAGGTCACCGCGGTAGAACTCGACGGCGATCATGTGAACGTCGCGTTCAAGGTGTCGGATGCGTGGGTGGGGAACGAGACATCGGCGTCCATCCAGATCAAAACGATTCTGGGGCAGAAGTATCTGGCCCTGGATCCACGGGGATCGGACACCCTCGACCCGGAAGATCCGATTCCGCTCGAGCGGACCACGGCGCCGTACGATGTCATCGAGGCGTTCTCGGCTGCTGCCGAGACGGTGGGAGAGATCGACTCCCAGCAGCTGGCGCAGAGCATGGTCACACTGTCGCAGGCATTCGAGGGCACACCCTCGGAGATCCGTGCATCGCTCGACGGCGTCAGCAGGCTGTCGGAAACCATCGCGAGCCGCGACCAGGAATTGCGGAAGCTGTTCGACGCCACCAGCACGACCTCGAAGGTGCTCGCCGATCGTAATGCCGAGTTCAACCGGCTGATCAGCGACGCCGGACTGCTCCTCGGTGAACTCAACTATCGTCAGCAGGCAATTTCCCAGCTGCTGACCGGAACGCAAAGGTTGTCGCAGCAATTGACAGGCCTCGTCCGTGACAACGAGGCTGCGATCGGCCCCGCGTTGGAACAACTCCACGGAGTCGTCCAGACCCTCCAGGCCAACAACGACAATCTCGACAAGGCGATGAAGTTGTACGAGCCGTTCCTGCGCCTCTACACCAACGTGGTCGGCAACGGTCGTTGGTTCGACCAGGTGGTGGTCAATCTGCTTCCGCCGGGCCTGCCGGACATTCCGGGGCCGCGTGATCCCGTGCGTGAGTTGGGGGGCAACTGATGACCGACGCAGAGAACGAAGCCGAACGTGGAAGCAATCGCACGCAGATCGCGATCATTTCCGGGATCGTCATCGTGGCCCTCGTGGTGGCCGGTGCGCTGTGGTGGGTGTTCACCCGGGCGGGTACGACGACCGTCACCGCCTACTTCGACAAGTCAGTGGGCATCTACGAGGGTTCCGACGTGCGTGTCCTCGGTGTGGAAGTGGGGACGGTCCAGTCCGTCGAACCACAGGGTGAGCAGGTGAAGGTCGAGATGCGTGTCGACCGGGGTGTCGACATCCCCGCCGACGCCAAGGCTGCGCAGGTCACACCGTCGGTGGTGGCCGACCGCTACATCCAACTCGCCCCCGCGTACACCGGCGGCGAGAAGATGGAGAGCGGTGCGGTGATCCCGCGGGATCGCACGGCAACCCCCGTCGAGGTGGACGAGCTGTACGCGAGCATCGAGAAGCTCTCCAGCGCACTCGGTCCGGACGGCGCGAACAAAGAGGGCGCGTTGTCGGACTTCGTGGAGACGGGTGCGGCAAACCTGTCGGGCAACGGAGAGGCGCTGGGGCAGAGCATCAACCAGCTCTCCGATGCGGCGCGCACTCTCAACGAGAGTCGCGGCGACCTGTTCGACACTGTGAAGAATCTCCAGGTGTTCGTCGGTGCGCTCGCGGCCAACGATCAGCAGGTCCGCGAATTCAACGGCCAACTCTCGGATCTGTCCGGGTTCCTCGCCGGCGAGCGGGAGAGCCTGGGGGCGGCGCTGAACCAGCTCGCGATCGCCCTCGGCGACGTCTCGAGGTTCGTGGCCGAGAACCGGGACAAGCTCGCCGCCAACGTCAACGACCTGGTGCCGGTGACGCAGACTCTTGCCGACAACCGCGAATCGATTGCGAACTCGCTCATGCTGCTCCCGCTGGCCATCAGCAACCTGGCGAATTCGTACGACGCGGAGTCCGGCAGCCTCGCATCGCGGCTGGCGCTGCCGGATCTGCAGGATCCTGCGGGTGCGCTGTGCAAGTTGATCGACCTCGGCAAGCTGGTTCCCGGCGATCCGCGGTTCGAGCAGCTCGGACGGCAGATGCAGCCGTTGATCGACAACTGCGCCAACGTCACGTCGCAGATCACGCAGTCGGCGAAGAGCCCGTCGCCGGTGCTGCCCTTCGGGATCATGAGCGCCGACAATATTCAGCGGACGGTCACCCCCGGCACGGTGCCCGGCGTGGTGTCACCCCGGTTCGACGACATCGAAGGCGGTGAGGGCGAGTGAAGCGGCCGATGATACTCGGCGCCGGTGCGTGTGCCGTCGCGGTTGTACTGAGTTCGTGCTCCTCCGAAGGGATTCACGGGGTCCCACTGCCGGGTGGCGCCGACGTCGGAGACGATCCGATGCACCTGACGATTCAGTTCGACGATGTTCTGGATCTGGTACCGCAGTCGTCGGTCAAGGTCGACGGCGTGCCGGTGGGCCGGGTCGAGTCGATCAAGGTCGCCCAGGACGGCTGGACGGCGGACGTCGAGATCATTCTCGACTCGTCGGTCGACCTGCCGGCCAACGCCGTCGCCGCGATCGAACAGACAAACCTTCTCGGTGAGAAGTTCATTCAGCTGTCCGAACCACCCGAGGACCAGATCGCCGCACGTCTCGAGAACGGCGACACCATCGGTCTGGATCGCACACGCCACGCGACCGAGATCGAGCAGGTGCTCGGCGCACTGTCGTTGCTGCTCAACGGCGGCGGTGTCGGTCAGATTCAGCCGATCGTGCAGGAGCTGACCACGGCGCTCGACGGCAGGACCGATCGTGTCCGCAGCCTCCTCGAGGAGGCGAACACCCTGATCGATGGCCTCAATCAGCAGCGGGACGACATCACCCGCGCACTGGACGGCCTCGATGCCCTCACCACGCGGGTCAACGAGCAGAACGACAAGATCGCGCGGGTCCTCGACGACCTGCCGATCGCGACGGACGTGCTGAACCAGCAGCGGCCGCAGCTCACGGCGATGCTGGCGCAGCTCGACCGGCTCGGGGCGGTCGGCACGGACATCATCACCAGGTCGAAGAACGATCTGATCGCCGACCTTCTCGCGCTCCGACCCACGTTGAAGGCGCTTGCGGAGTCGGGTGACGATCTGCCGAATTCGCTCGCGTTCATTCCGACGGTTCCGTTCCCGGACGGCGTCGAGCAGATCGCGCTGGGTGGCTCGGTCAACCTGTTCCTGACCGTCGACCTGCAGATCGGCGACGCTCTGAACTCGCTCGGGGTGGGGCAGCCTGATCCGGTCTACCTCTCGCCGAAGTTCGGCGAACCCAAGCCGATCGTCGATCCGTCCAACCCGTACTACAACGGAAATGGTCCGCGGCCGGGGTGGCCGACGATTTCGTTGCTGCCGATACCGCCGATCATTCCTGCCCCCACGCGCACCCAGTTGCCGGGGCTTCCCGGGTCCGCACCCGCGACCGGGAACATACCGGGCAATCAGGCGCCCGCTCCGCAGAACCCGCTCGGGGGATTGCTCGAGCAGTTCGGAATCGGGGGTGGAGAGTGAGATCGAGACTGGTCAGAATCCAGCTCGTGGCATTCGTCGTCGTGGCGGTGCTCGGACTGACGTATGTGGGCGCCAAGTACGTCCGGCTCGACAACCTCCTCGGGTTCGGTGAGTACACCGTCGACGCACGGTTCGCGGATTCGGGTGGCATCTTCTCCAACGCCGAGGTCACGTACCGCGGTGTTCCGGTGGGACGAGTCGGCGCCCTGTCCCTGACATCGGACGGCATCAACGTCGAATTGAAGCTCACCAACGGCGGTCCCGAGATCCCGGCGTCGGCCAAGGCTGTGGTCGCCAACCGATCCGCGATCGGCGAGCAGTACGTCGACCTGCAGCCGGACAGCGACGAGGGCCCGTATCTCGTGGACGGGTCCGTGATCGACGAATCGAATACCGACACACCCGTTCCGGTGGAGCAGGTCCTGATGTCGGCCAACGGTTTGGTGACGTCGGTGCCCGTCGACGCGCTGCATACCGTGGTGACCGAACTGGGTACCGCGTTCAACGGCAAGGGCGAGGACCTCCAGACCCTTGCGGATGCGCTCTCGACACTCACGCTGGACGGTCGCGAGGCACTGCCGCAGACGCTGGCCCTGATCCGGGACAGCGAAACCGTGCTGGATACGCAGTCGGCGCAGTCCTCCGCGATCATGCAGTTCAGTACCGACCTCGCCGCGGTCGCCGCACAGCTGAGAACCAGCGATCCCGACGTGCGCGCCCTGATCGACAACGGCATTCCGGCCAGCGAGGAACTCGGGCAACTCGTGAACCAGACCGGACCGGGACTGACAGCCGACCTGACCAACCTGTCGGGGCTCGCCCGGAAGCTGGCGCCGCAGGCTGTCGCACTGCGGCCGGTCCTGATGTTCCTGCCCGCCATCGCAGTAACGGCAAAGACCGTGGCTCCCGACGACGAAACGGTGCACGAGGGCATCGTCCTCGAAACGAACAACCCGCCGCCGTGCACGATCGGTTACGAACGCACTCACGAAATTCTGGCGGAGATGAAGCGGCAGGACCCGAACTTCGACGACACCCAGCAGGACTTTCCCCTCAACACCGAGGCAAGCTGTGAGGTGCCGCAGGGGAGTGTGACGGGTGTGCGTAGTGCAAACCGCATCGTGTTCGCCGATCCGGACACGATCCAACCGTGGGATTTCAAGCCGAAGGTCGATCCCGACAAGCTCAATCTGAATCCCATCGCAACGCAGCTCGCTCCGCTGCTCGGGGTCACTCCCAAGTAGCTCCGGTTCCGACCGGAGTGAGCCGAAGTAAACAATCAGTAGGGTATTGGTGTGACGCGAACTACCACGTCCCCGGAGTCGTCGGAACAGTCGGCTTCGGGGCACGACAGAACTCTGAAGGCCTCGTTTGCCGTGGTGACCGTGCTGGCGGTGATCGCGCTGGTCGCCGCCGGTTGGTTCGGCGTCCGATGGGGGCATGCCCTCTTCTCCGAGAAGCCGATCGCCGACGCGCGGGATTCGGCGCTGAACGGCGCCCAGCAGGCGGCCATCAACCTCAACTCGGTGGATTCCGCGGATCTCCAGAGTTCATTCGAGAACATGAGGTCGTCGATCACGGGCGACAAGATGAATCAGGATCTCCAGGCGACGGTGGACGGGTTCACCGATCAGATGCGCCAATCGGGTGCGGCCAGCAAGGCCGAGCTGATTCAAGGCACGTTGACCGAACTGAACACCGATGACGGGACGGCCAAGTCTCTGGTCGTCGTTGCCGTCACCACCACCTGGCCGGACCGTTACGAGAAGGCGAAGGTGACGATGCGGTTGGACGTGCAGGACGTGGACGGTGTCTGGAAGGCGTCGTCGGTCGAACCGGTGGGTGGACGTATTCCGCTCGAGAACGGGCCGATTCCCGCGGACGGTGCGGCCGCCCCGGCGCCTGCCGAACAGGCACCCCCCGCCGAACCAGCCCCGGTCCCGGACAACGGCGGCCGGTAGTCGTCGACGAGTAGTCCTGGCCTGATCAGAGACGCGTAATCAGAGAGTGGTGAACGATGCCCCCCAAGCGCCGTAACAACGTGCCGGACAGCGCTGCAAAGGGCAGGCGTCCGCGGGTAGCGGGAACACGGCCCCGAAGCATCCAGGCGACGCCCGGAGCGGCGGGTCCCGTGGTGAAGAAGACGGAGCCGGTGAAGAAGACGGAGCCGGTGAAGAAGACGGAGCCGGTCGTGAGCACAGAACCGGCCGTGTCGGAGCCGACGGCTTCGACCGAATCGGTGTCGCTCGCAAAGGGTGCGAATCCGAAGCCCGTGCCGAAGTCGAAGCAGAAGGTTCCCAACCTTGCGCCGCGCATCAGTGCCCAGTCCGCCCAAACGACGGCGTCCCCGCGGACAGGTACCGCCGAAGCGGGTGGCGGCAGCCGTATTACGTGGACGGTGGTCGGTGTCGTCGGTGCGGTAGCTGTTGGACTGGGCATTTTCGCGGCCGTGGCAGCGTTCCAGCCCGGCGCGTCCGTCACCAACACCGCGTGGGTGGACGCGGAGGCCACAGCCGAGGTCACCAGGGCGGGGACCGAGGCAATCGAAACGTTGTACACCTACGACTACGAGACGATCGACGAAGACTTCGAGAAGGCCCGGAGCTTCCTCAACGACGCCAAGCGCGCCGAGTTCGATCAGACGGCCGGCACCACGAAAGACGCCGCGATCCAAACCAGGACGGCGACGGAGGCCTCGGTAACCGATATCGGCGTGACGATGCTCGAGGACGATCGGGCCGAACTCCTCGCTCACATGAATGTGAGTGCGACGGGCGATGCGGTGGCTCAGGGTAGCGCCGCCACACCACTGTCGGTCACGTTGGAGAAGATCGACGGTAAGTGGGTTCTGTCCGATATCTCCGACAGCACAGGCTGACATTCGGCACCAGCTGGCAAGATCGAGTCGTGAACTCCGCGAATCTGACCAGAGCTGAAACTTCCGCACGCGGCAAGGTTGTCGACGTTCTCGGCTATCGCGTGGAGTTGGATGTCCGGGGTGCGCCCGATCCGGGGTGCACCGGGTTCGCGACCAGGACCACGATCGAGTTCACCGCGCAGACCTCGGAGACGTGGATCGATTTCGTCGGCCCGGCCGTCGAGTCGGTCACGCTCGACGGTACGGCCCTTCCGGTGTTGTTCGACGGGGCCAGGATTCTGTTGACGGGACTGCACGGATCCCATGTGCTGATCGTCGAGGCGACCGGCGAATACAGTCGGTCGGGGGAGGGCCTGCACCGATTCGTCGATCCCGCCGACGGGCAGACCTACCTCTACACGCAGTTCGAACCGGCGGATGCCAGGCGGGTCTTTGCGTGCTTCGAGCAGCCGGACCTCAAGGCGCCGTTCACTTTTCTGGTGAGCGCGCCGCAGGGCTGGCAGGTGCTGTCCAATCAGCGCGCCGACACCCGGGAAGATCTCGACAACGGTCAACGCGTCACATTCGCGCGCACATTGCCACTCTCGACCTACATCACCGCTGTGGTGGCGGGACCGTATCACCGCATCGAATCCTCTTGGCGTCGAGGTGAACTCGTCATCGATCTGTGTGTCTACTGCCGCGCCTCCCTGGCGCAGTACCTGGATGCCGAGACCGTCTTCGAGATCACCGGACAGGGTCTGGATTTCTTCGCGGACAACTTCGGCTACCCGTATCCGTGGGGAAAATACGATCAGGTCTTCGTCCCGGAGTACAACCTCGGTGCGATGGAGAACCCGGGCTGCGTCACCTTCACCGAGGCCTACGTATTCCGTGGGGCGGCCACCGAGGCGCAGTACCAGGCGCGGGCCAACACGATCCTGCACGAGATGGCGCACATGTGGTTCGGCGATCTCGTGACGATGGTGTGGTGGGACGATCTGTGGCTCAAGGAATCGTTCGCCGACTACATGGGGTCGCTGGTGAGCGCAGAGGCCACCGAATGGACCGACGCGTGGGTGGCGTTCGCCAATCGTCGCAAGGCGTGGGCGTATCTGCAGGATCAGCTGCCCACCACCCACCCGATCGTCGCGGACATCGTTGATCTGGAGGCTGCCAAGCTCAACTTCGACGGCATCACGTACGCCAAGGGTGCCAGTGTTCTCAAACAGCTCGTCGCATACGTCGGCCGCGACGCGTTCTTCGAGGGGGTGCGGCGGTACTTCCGGGCGCATGCATTCGGCAACACCACTCTCCACGACCTGCTGGCCGACCTGTCCGCCACCTCCGGACGGGACCTGAGGGCGTGGGCGCACGCGTGGCTGCAGACGGCCGGTGTGTCGACGCTGACGCTCGAGGCCGACGGGCGGGGCCGGCACGACATCGTCCAGACGTTCCCACGCCCGCACCGGCTTGCGGTGGGCTCGTACGACTTCGACGACGGCGGGGCTCTCGTCTGCCGCCGGCGGGTGGAGGTGGACATCGAGCAGCAGCGGACCACGATAGAGCTGCAGGACGCACCGCTGATCCTGCTCAACGACGCCGACCTGACGTACGCGAAGATCCGGCTCGACCCGAGATCGCTCGCCACACCGTGGAGGCCTCGCTCGACAGCGTCGTCGACCCGCTGACCCGGGGCCTGATCTGGTCGGCCCTGTGGAATGCGACCCGCGACGGTGAGCTGTCCACGGCGCGGTATCTGTCTATGGCTCAACGGTTTTCGCCCGCAGAATCGAACCTGGCCCTGTTGACCGGGGTGCCCGCGAACGCGTCCTACGCGATCGAGCATTACCTTCCGGACGCGGATCGACCCGCGTGGCGTCGTCAGTGGCTCGACTCGACCTGGGAAGCCCTGTTCGGCGCCGAACCCGGATCCGGTGCGCAACTCGCCTGGGTGCGTGCGGTGGCCGCCGCGGCCACAGTGAAGCCCACCCGCGCGGACGATATCCGGGCGATGGTGGACGGCAGCGGGACGCCCCCGGAGGGACTGCGACTCGACCCCGATGTGCGATGGGCGCTGTGGACCGCGCTCGCCGCCACCGGCCACGCCGAGCGGGGCGACCTCGACGACGAACTGCGCAGCGACGACACCGGCTCCGGCCGGACCGCGTATCTGCGGGCCGTGGCGGCGAGACCGGACGCGGCGGTCAAGGCACAGGCCTGGTCGGCGATCTTCACGGATATGACGCTGTCGAACGATCACCTCGGCGCCACTATCACCGGCTTCCGTGCGGGTGGACGCCGCGATCTCGTCGCCCGGTACGACGGTGAGTACTTCGCCGCGATACGTGCAGTGTGGGCGGAGCGCAGTATCGAAATCGCGAAGCGGATCGTGGTGGGGTTGTTCCCCGGCTCGGAGTCCTCGGAGCCGGTCGACGCATGGCTCGAGGCCAACGCGGACGCGCCGGCGGCGCTGCGACGGCTGGTGATCGAGCAGCGCGATCACCTGAAACGGGATCTGCGCGTGCAGCGAATCAACGCCGGCTGACCCTTCGGACGAACCCCTTCGGACGAACCCCTTCGGACGAACCTGCGCAGTCTATGTGACCGGTGGGTGCGGTGCCGATCCGTACCGGACATCACGGCCGGACCGTCCGCGGTCAGAGCGTTCCGGCCAACCGCTTCCCATCGGCATCACCGGTTCACCCCGTCGACCCCGGTGGACGCCGCGAGGAACTCGGTGGGCTCGGACGCTGAGGGCTGTCCGTCGGCGCCGCGCAGGACGAGGGTGGCGCCGTTGCCGGCGAGAGGGAGAGCGACTGTCACGTCGTCGACGGTCACGCGAGCGGGGTCGCCGAGCGCTCACTCCGGAACTCTTCTCCTGGAGTGGCGAGTCTCCTGGAGTGGCGAGCCGGGCGGACGACTCTGGCGCAGGTCTCGCTGCCGGGGTCGATGTGACAGCCCGGGCTCAGCCGGGGAACCACGATCGAACCCCAGCGCGTCACAGTCCTACTTCCCCGGGATCGACGACGATCGCGTCTGCGCATTGTTCGGTTCGGAGTGCGGGATGAAAGGGCGATGCGGGTCCTTGTGAATCACCACGACACGGCCCGTACGTCTTGACGACGCGAAGAACACGCGTCACTCTGATGCGTGAACATGCGCATCTGCCGCATGGCCGAGCGCCCGGCTGGGTGCTACTTCTGGTGCCCGACTCGACATCGACTGAGTTTGGGTGTACTTTTGGACGTTGCGCTGGCTGCCTCCTGTCCACCCCTCGTCCGCTCCGCTGCGAAGTGCTTCACTTTTCAGCAACTGTGACGAGTTTCGTTCGGGTTGTAACCAGCGAAATTCGAAGCAGATACAGCGGCGGTCGCATTGAGCAAGAGCGGCCCGCGTGAGGTGCTGGAAGGACGCATCTTGGCAGTCTCTAGCCAGACCAAGGCAGTTTCCGGAATCCCCGGAGCCCCGAAGAGGGTTTCGTTCGCGAAAATTCGCGAACCCCTCGAAGTTCCCGGGCTTCTTGATGTACAAACCGACTCGTTCGAGTGGTTGATCGGCGCGCAGAGCTGGCGCGAACGTGCCGCAGCCAACGGCGACAGCGCGGTCTCCGGAGGTCTCGAGGATATTCTCGCGGAGCTTTCGCCGATCGAGGATTTCTCCGGCTCGATGTCTCTGTCCTTCTCGGACCCACGTTTCGACGAGGTCAAGGCCTCGACGGACGAGTGCAAAGACAAGGATATGACCTACGCGGCGCCGTTGTTCGTCACCGCGGAATTCATCAACAACAACACCGGTGAGATCAAGAGCCAGACGGTCTTCATGGGTGACTTCCCGATGATGACCGACAAGGGCACGTTCATCATCAACGGCACCGAACGTGTCGTCGTCTCGCAGCTGGTGCGTTCGCCGGGCGTGTACTTCGACCACAGCGTCGACAAGGCCACAGAGAAGGACCTTCACAGTGTGAAGGTCATCCCGGGCCGCGGCGCCTGGCTCGAGTTCGATGTCGACAAGCGGGACACCGTGGGTGTCCGTATCGACCGCAAGCGTCGTCAGCCCGTCACGGTGCTGCTGAAGGCACTCGGCTGGACCACCGAGCAGATCACGGAGCGCTTCGGCTTCTCCGAGATCCTCATGGCCACGCTGGAGAAGGACAACACCGCCGGTACCGACGAGGCGCTCCTCGACATCTACCGCAAGTTGCGTCCGGGCGAGCCGCCCACCAAGGAAAGCGCTCAGACGCTTCTGGAGAACCTGTTCTTCAAGGACAAGCGCTACGACCTCGCTCGTGTCGGCCGCTACAAGATCAACAAGAAGCTGGGTCTCAACACCGGTCAGCCGATCATCGCGTCCACCCTCACCGAGGAAGACATCGTCGCGACCGTCGAGTACCTGGTGCGCCTGCATGCCGGTGACACCGAGATGACCGCTCCCGGCGGCGTCGCGGTACCCGTCGAGGTCGACGACATCGACCACTTCGGCAACCGTCGTCTCCGCACGGTCGGTGAGCTCATCCAGAACCAGATCCGCGTGGGCCTGTCCCGCATGGAGCGCGTGGTTCGTGAGCGCATGACCACCCAGGATGTCGAAGCGATCACGCCGCAGACCCTGATCAACATCCGTCCCGTCGTAGCAGCGATCAAGGAGTTCTTCGGAACCTCCCAGTTGTCGCAGTTCATGGACCAGAACAACCCGCTGTCGGGGCTGACGCACAAGCGTCGTCTGTCCGCCCTCGGCCCGGGTGGTCTGTCGCGCGAAAGGGCCGGCCTCGAGGTCCGCGACGTGCACCCGTCGCACTACGGACGCATGTGCCCGATCGAGACCCCTGAGGGTCCGAACATCGGTCTGATCGGTTCGCTCTCGGTGTACGCGCGGGTCAACCCGTTCGGCTTCATCGAGACGCCGTACCGCAAGGTGGTCGACGGCCAGGTCACCGACCAGGTCGACTACCTGACCGCCGATGAAGAGGACCGCCACGTCGTGGCCCAGGCCAACTCGGCCATCGACGCCAACGGTCACTTCACCGACGAGCGCATTCTGGTCCGTCGTAAGGGCGGCGAGGTCGAGTTCGTCTCGTCCGTCGATATCGACTACATGGACGTGTCGCCCCGCCAGATGGTGTCCGTAGCGACCGCGATGATTCCGTTCCTCGAGCACGACGACGCCAACCGCGCCCTGATGGGTGCGAACATGCAGCGTCAGGCTGTCCCGCTGGTTCGCAGTGAGGCACCGCTCGTCGGTACCGGTATGGAACTGCGTGCCGCCGTCGACGCCGGTGACGTCATCGTCAACGAGAAGTCGGGCGTCGTGGAGGAGGTCTCGGCCGACTACGTGACGGTCATGTCCGACGACGGAACCCGTAAGACGTACCGGATGCGCAAGTTCGCGCGTTCCAACCAGGGCACCTGCGCCAACCAGCGTCCGATCGTGGACGAGGGACAGCGCGTGGAGTCCGGTCAGGTCCTCGCCGACGGCCCCTGCACCGAGAACGGTGAGATGGCGCTCGGCAAGAACCTGCTCGTGGCGATCATGCCGTGGGAAGGCCACAACTACGAGGACGCGATCATCCTGTCGCAGCGCCTCGTGGAAGAGGACGTTCTCACCTCGATCCACATCGAGGAGCACGAGATCGATGCCCGCGACACCAAGCTCGGTGCCGAGGAGATCACCCGTGACATCCCGAACGTCTCCGACGAGGTCCTGGCGGATCTCGACGAGCGCGGCATCATCCGTATCGGTGCCGAGGTTCGTGACGGTGACGTGCTGGTCGGAAAGGTCACGCCGAAGGGCGAGACCGAGCTGACCCCCGAGGAGCGCCTGCTGCGCGCCATCTTCGGTGAGAAGGCTCGCGAGGTTCGCGATACGTCGCTGAAGGTTCCTCACGGTGAGACCGGCAAGGTCATCGGCATCCGCGTGTTCTCGCGTGAGGACGACGACGATCTGCCTCCCGGTGTCAACGAGCTGGTCCGTGTCTACGTGGCACAGAAGCGCAAGATCCAGGACGGCGACAAGCTCGCCGGCCGCCACGGAAACAAGGGCGTCATCGGCAAGATCCTCCCGCAGGAGGACATGCCGTTCCTGCCCGACGGCACTCCGGTCGACATCATCCTGAACACCCACGGTGTTCCGCGTCGTATGAACATCGGCCAGATCTTGGAGACCCACCTCGGGTGGATCGGCAAGACGGGCTGGAATGTTCAGGTTGCCGGCGACGGTTCTCGTCCGGACTGGGCCGAGAGCCTGCCGGAGGAGATGCTGTCCGCTCCTGCGAACTCGAACATCGCCACCCCGGTGTTCGACGGTGCCAAGGAAGATGAGCTCACCGGTCTCCTCGGTTCGACGCTGCCGAACCGTGACGGCGAGGTCATGGTCTCGCCCGAAGGGAAGGCCACGTTGTTCGACGGCCGTTCCGGCGAGCCGTTCCCGTATCCGGTCTCGGTCGGCTACATGTACATCATCAAGTTGCACCACCTGGTCGACGACAAGATCCATGCTCGTTCGACGGGTCCGTACTCGATGATCACCCAGCAGCCGCTCGGCGGTAAGGCCCAGTTCGGTGGCCAGCGCTTCGGGGAGATGGAGTGCTGGGCGATGCAGGCCTACGGTGCGGCGTACACGCTCCAGGAACTGCTCACCATCAAGTCGGACGACGTTGTCGGCCGCGTGAAGGTGTACGAGGCCATCGTCAAGGGCGAGAACATCCCCGAGCCGGGTATTCCGGAGTCGTTCAAGGTGCTCCTCAAGGAGCTCCAGTCGCTCTGCCTCAACGTGGAGGTGCTGTCCTCGGACGGTGCGGCTATCGCGATGGCGGACGGCGACGACGAGGATCTGGAACGCGCCGCGGCGAACCTGGGCATCAACTTGTCCCGGAACGAAGCGGCGACGGTCGACGACCTCGCGAACTAGGTTTCGGTCCCCGGGTTCCTGAGAGATCAGGGCCCGGGGGCGTAGTTCACATTTGAATTGGCAGTCAGGTATCGGCGGGTGACCGTTGATCCACAATCCCTCTGGGGAAAGGAAGTTACGTGCTCGACGTCAACTTCTTCGATGAACTCCGCATTGGTCTGGCCAGTGCGGAGGACATCCGCAATTGGTCCTACGGCGAGGTCAAGAAGCCGGAGACCATCAACTACCGCACGCTCAAGCCCGAGAAGGACGGCCTCTTCTGCGAGAAGATCTTCGGCCCCACCCGGGACTGGGAGTGCTACTGCGGCAAGTACAAGCGTGTCCGCTTCAAGGGCATCATCTGTGAGCGTTGCGGCGTGGAGGTGACTCGCGCCAAGGTTCGTCGTGAGCGTATGGGCCACATCGAACTGGCCGCACCGGTCACCCACATCTGGTACTTCAAGGGCGTGCCCAGCCGTCTCGGCTACCTGCTCGACCTGGCGCCGAAGGATCTCGAGAAGATCATCTACTTCGCCGCGTACGTGATCGTCGGTGTCGACGAGGAACTGCGTCACAACGAGCTGTCCACTCTCGAAGCCGAGATGCAGGTCGAGAAGAAGGCTGTCGCCGACCAGCGTGACGCCGACCTCGAGGCCCGTGCACAGAAGCTCGAAGCCGACATCGCGGAGCTCGAGGCGGAGGGCGCCAAGTCCGACGTCCGCCGCAAGGTCAAGGACGGCGGCGAGCGCGAGATGCGCCAGCTGCGCGACCGCGCACAGCGTGAGCTGGACCGTCTCGACGAGATCTGGACCACCTTCACCAAGCTGAGTGTCAAGCAGCTCATCGTCGACGAACTGCTCTACCGCGAGCTGGTCGACCGCTACGGCGAGTACTTCACCGGTGCCATGGGCGCCGAGTCGATCCAGAAGCTCATGGAGAACTTCGACATCGACGCCGAGGCCGAGTCGCTCCGCGAGACCATCCGCAGTGGCAAGGGTCAGAAGAAGCTCCGTGCGCTGAAGCGTCTGAAAGTTGTCGCAGCCTTCCAGACCAACCGGAACTCGCCCATGGGCATGGTCCTCAACGCCGTCCCGGTGATCCCGCCGGAGCTGCGGCCGATGGTTCAGCTCGACGGTGGCCGCTTTGCCACCTCCGACCTGAACGACCTGTACCGCCGCGTGATCAACCGCAACAACCGCCTCAAGCGACTGATCGACCTCGGTGCCCCCGAGATCATTGTCAACAACGAGAAGCGGATGCTGCAGGAGTCGGTCGACGCCCTGTTCGACAACGGCCGTCGCGGACGCCCGGTCACGGGTCCGGGTAACCGCCCGCTGAAGTCCCTGAGCGATTTGCTCAAGGGCAAGCAGGGTCGTTTCCGTCAGAACCTGCTCGGTAAGCGAGTCGATTATTCGGGTCGTTCCGTGATCGTTGTCGGTCCGCAGCTCAAGCTGCATCAGTGTGGTCTGCCCAAGCTGATGGCGCTCGAGCTGTTCAAGCCGTTCGTGATGAAGCGGCTGGTCGATCTGAACCACGCGCAGAACATCAAGTCCGCCAAGCGCATGGTGGAACGCCAGCGCGCACAGGTGTGGGATGTCCTCGAAGAGGTCATCGCCGAGCATCCCGTGCTGCTGAACCGTGCACCCACGCTGCACCGCCTCGGCATCCAGGCCTTCGAACCGCAGCTGGTCGAGGGCAAGGCCATTCAGCTCCACCCGCTGGTGTGTGAGGCCTTCAACGCCGACTTCGACGGTGACCAGATGGCCGTGCACCTTCCGCTGTCCGCGGAGGCGCAGGCCGAGGCCCGCATCCTGATGCTGTCCTCGAACAACATTCTGTCGCCTGCTTCGGGTCGTCCGCTCGCCATGCCGCGTCTGGACATGGTGACGGGTCTGTACCACCTCACCCGTCTGGACGAGGGGGTAGTCGGCGAGCTCGTCGCTCCCAGCAACGATCAGGCGGAGCAGGGCGTGTACTCCTCGCCTGCCGAGGCTCAGATGGCTGTCGATCGTGGCGCTCTCACGGTGCAATCGCTGATCAAGGTCCGTCTGACCACGCAGCGTCCGCCGCGTGACCTCGAGACGCAGTTGTTCCCCGAAGGCTGGAACTACGGTGACGGCTGGACGGCGGAGACGACGCTGGGGCGCGTGCTCTTCAACGAGCTGCTCCCGGCCGACTACCCGTTCGTCAACGAGCAGATGCCGAAGAAGCGTCAGGCGACGATCATCAACGATCTCGCCGAGCGGTACCCGATGATCGTGGTCGCGCAGACCGTCGACAAGCTCAAGGACGCCGGTTTCCACTGGGCCACGCGTTCGGGCGTCACGATCTCGATCACCGATGTGCTCAACCCGCCGGAGAAGCCCCAGATCCTCGAGAACTTCGAGGCACAGGCCGATCAGATCGAGAAGAAGTACCAGCGTGGTGCGCTCAACAAGGTCGAGCGCAACAGTGCATTGGTCAAGATCTGGTCGGAGTGCACCGACGAGGTCGGTAAGGCCATGGAGGCGCACTTCCCCGACGACAACCCGATTCCGATGATCGTGAAGTCCGGAGCTGCCGGCAACATGACGCAGGTTCGCGCGCTCGCCGGTATGAAGGGCTTGGTGACGAACCCGAAGGGTGAGTTCATCCCGCGTCCGATCAAGTCTTCCTTCAAGGAAGGCCTGACCGTTCTCGAGTACTTCATCAACACGCACGGTGCTCGTAAGGGTCTGGCCGATACCGCGCTTCGCACGGCGGACTCGGGCTACCTGACCCGTCGTCTGGTGGATGTCTCCCAGGATGTCATCGTTCGCGAGGAAGACTGTGGCACCGAGCGTGGCATCGTCACGACGATCTCGGAGAAGCAGCCCGACGGCACGATGATCCGCGACGCGCACGTGGAGACCAGCACGTACGCTCGCACCCTGGCAGCCGACGCGGTCGACGAGAACGGCAACGTCATCGTCGCTCGCGGACACGATCTCGGCGATCCGGCGATCGACGCGCTGCTCGACGCAGGCATCACGCAGGTCAAGGTCCGTTCGGTGCTCACCTGCACCACCGGCACCGGCGTCTGCGCCACCTGCTACGGCCGCTCGATGGCCACCGGCAAGCTGGTCGACATCGGTGAGGCCGTCGGTATCGTCGCCGCACAGTCCATCGGTGAGCCCGGCACCCAGCTGACCATGCGTACCTTCCACCAGGGTGGTGCCGCAGGCGCAGCCGACATCACCGGCGGTCTGCCGCGTGTGCAGGAGCTGTTCGAGGCCCGTGTCCCCAAGGGGAAGGCCCCGATCGCCGACGTCACCGGACGTGTGCAGCTCGAGGACGGCGATCGCTTCTACAAGATCACCATCGTCCCGGACGACGGTGGTGAAGAGGTTGTCTACGACAAGCTCTCGAAGCGTCAACGTCTGCGTGTCTTCAAGCACGACGACGGCACCGAGCGCCTGCTGGCGGACGGTGACCATGTCGAGGTCGGTCAGCAGCTCATGGAAGGTGCTGCCGATCCGCACGAGGTGCTGCGTGTCATGGGCCCCCGTCAGGTGCAGATCCACCTCGTCAACGAGGTCCAGGAGGTGTACCGGAGCCAGGGTGTGTCGATTCACGACAAGCACATCGAGGTCATCGTGCGCCAGATGCTGCGTCGCGTCACGATCATCGATTCGGGTGCGACGGAGTTCCTGCCCGGTTCACTGACCGAGCGTGCCGACTTCGAGGCGGCCAACCGCCGGGTCGTCGCCGAGGGCGGCGAGCCTGCGGCCGGACGTCCGGTGCTGATGGGTATCACGAAGGCATCGCTGGCAACCGACTCGTGGCTGTCCGCGGCGTCGTTCCAGGAGACCACTCGCGTGCTGACCGATGCGGCGATCAACTGCCGCAGCGACAAGCTGATCGGTCTGAAGGAAAACGTCATCATCGGCAAGCTGATCCCCGCGGGCACCGGTATCAACCGGTACCGCAACATCCAGGTTCAGCCCACCGAAGAGGCGCGTGCTGCGGCGTACGCCGTCCCGTCGTACGACGATCAGTACTACAGCCCGGAAGGCTTCGGCCAGGGCACCGGTGCCGCCGTGCCGCTCGACGACTACGGATTCAGCAACGATTACCGTTAGTCGCCCGGTAAGGGCTACCGCCAGTCGGTAGGCCATGAAGGCCCCACCCCACTCTCTTCGGGGGTGGGGCCTTCATGCATTTGCTCAACGTGGCACCTCAACGTGGCACATGAAACGTGGTCAATGACGCCCCGCCCGAAGTGAGTTCGCCCCACTCGCAGGGCACGGTGAGCACCGCGAGTGCGGAGGTGGGGAATTTCTCCCGCATCCGGTCGGCGTCCGCGGTGTCGGGCCAACCCGACAGGTCGAGTGCGGCGGATGACGTCCCGGGTTCGTGTCCGACGACGAGCAGTGTGCGCACAGATGGGTCGACGCGCACGATCTGCGCCAGTATCTCCGGCGGGTACGCGCCGTAAAGTTCCCCGGCGAACCGGACCGGGGCCCCGACACCGGTGGCCTGCAGAGTCTCTCGGGTTCGGACCGCGGTGGAACACAGCACGGCCTCGATCGCGGGCTGGGTGGACCGTAGCCATTCGCCCGCCGATACTGCCTGCCGTAGACCCCGCGGTGCGAGGGGGCGTTCGTGGTCGGCGACGCCTTCGGGATAGGCGGATTTTCCGTGACGCATCAGGATCAGCGTGCGGTGCGGTGCCGAACGATGTGAGGGCATGGGCCCCACGCTAACCGCA
>NZ_JBAQEO010000337.1:0-3545 GCF_049286785.1 Rhodococcus sp. (in: high G+C Gram-positive bacteria)
GTACTGGTGACATGGGGCATTTCGATGCGCAGCGGCGAATGTTCATCGACGGTCGCGCCGACGACATGATCGTTTCCGGCGGGGAGAATGTGTTCCCCGGCGAGGTCGAAGACCGCCTCACCGCGCACCCCGATATCACCGACGCGGTCGTGATCGGTGTACCCGACGCCGAATTCGGGCAGGTCCTCAACGCGTTCATCGTGCTGGGCTCCGGGGCCGCGGTACCCACCGAGGACGCGCTGAAACAGCATGTGCGTGACGGCCTCGAACGCTACAAAGTGCCAAAGCGGTTCATCGTGCTCGACGAGATCCCGCGCAATGCCAGCGGCAAGGTCCTGCGGGCGAAGCTGCACGCCACGACCGCGTCCTGACCTCTGCTTTTCCGAAAGGTAAAACCCATGGCAACGAAGCCAATTCGCGATCCCTCGATCATCATCATCGGCGCAGGCGTCGCCGGAATCGCCGCCGCGGTGACCTTCAAGAAGGCCGGATTCGACGATTTCGTGATCCTGGAGAAGGGATCCGACGTCGGCGGGGTGTGGTACTGGAACCGCTACCCCGGACTGACCTGCGATGTGCCTTCTCAGTTGTACCAATTCGGTTTCGCCGCGAAGGCGGACTGGAGCCGGGTCTGGGCCACCGGCCCCGAAATCCAGCGCTATCACGCCGAGGTGGTCGAGAAGTTCGGTCTGCGCGAGCACCTGCGCCTGAACAGTGAAGTAACCGACGCGGTATTCGACGGGAGCCGCTGGGAAGTCACCGTAGCCGGCGGCGCCCGGCGTACCGCGGACTTCGTCATCGCCGCGACCGGAGCGCTGCATCATCCGTTCACCCCCGAGATCCCGGGTTTGGACAGTTTCGCCGGCTCGGTCGTGCACACCGCGCGCTGGGACGACTCGATCGTCACCAAGGGCAAGCGGGTCGCGGTGATCGGCTCCGGTTCGACTGGTGTGCAGGTGGTTTCGGCATTGCAGCCGGGCGCGGCGAAGCTGACCCAGTTCACGCGCACCCCGCAGTGGGTGCTGTGGGCACCGATGGGTCTGCGACAGTCCTCGCTGGTGGCCAAGGCGCTTTCGGCGTCCCCGACTCTGCACGACCGGCTCTACGGAGTGTCGCTGTGGGCGTCGGGGATTCTCGCCGACGTCGCCCTACGCCCGACCTGGCGCCGCCGCACTCTACAGCGTGTGGCGCGCTTGTCGCTGCGCGCGCAAGTCCGCGACAAGGACCTGCGCGAGACCCTCACCCCTGACTACCAGCCGCTGTGCAAACGACAGGTCATCTCCGGCACTTACTACCAAGCTATTCAGGCAGCCAATGCCGAGCTGATCACCGAGAAGATCACCGAGATCACCCAGGCCGGTATCCGCACAGCCGACGGGCGTGAGCACGAGATCGACGTGATCGTCTTCGCGACCGGGTTCCATCCGCACAACTACATGCGGCCGATGAACCTTCGCGGCCGCGACGGACTCACTATCGATCAGGCATGGGAGAAGGGGCCGCGCGCCTACCGTATGTCGGCGATTCCCGGCTTTCCGAACCTGTTCACCGTGCTCGGCCCGAACTCGCCGACCGGTTCGATCTCGCTGCAGTACTCCGCGGAACTCACCTCGCGCTACATCACGCACTGGCTCGAACGGTTCCGCGCCGGCGAGGTCGACACCGTCGAGGTCACCGAGGCCGCCACGACCCGGTTCAACGATGCGGTCGCCCAAGCGATGGGACCGACGGTCTGGAACACCGGCTGCAACTCCTGGTACTTCACCGACCAAAACACCATCGACCTGTGGCCCTTCGACCGCAAGACGATGACCGCGATGCTCACCGAACCCGATGACCGCGACTTCCTGATCACCCGCACGCCCCCGGCGACCAGCAACACCTTCGCCGAGTCCGGCACCCGCTGAAACCCACAGAAGGACAACGATGTCTGGCAATCCCCGCATCGATCTGCACTACAACGGCTCCAAGTTCGCCGCCCTCGGCCTGTCGCCGGCTGCACGCCGCGAATACGCGGGCACCGGTGTCACCGTCACCGCTGTCCTGCCCTCAGCGGTACGCACCGAACTGTCCTCCGGCGCGACCCCGGGCAAAGGCATGCCCACCGTCGACCCCGAGGATGTCGCGCACGCCGTGGTCGACAGCGTGCGACGCAGGCCCGAGACGGTCTCGGTCCCTGGCTGGCTGGCGCCCGGCTGGTCGGCGGTACAGGCACTGGTTCCTCGATTCATCGAGAACACCGCGCGCCGATTGGTCGACGATCGCCGCGCCCTGACCGGGATCGACCAGGGCGGGCGGCGTGCCTACCTCGACCGCATCGAACGTCACGCCCGCGAACACACCACCGCCGCACCGGCTTCCAAGCCAAGCCGCAAGGCCGGTCCCCGATGACCACCCGTGCCCTCGTCATCGGCTGCGGCGGCACGATCGGCGGAGCATGGATCGTCGCGGCCCTGCACGCGCTGTCGAAACACTTGGACTGGGACCCGCGGACCGCCGACTTGATGCAGGGGACCTCGGCAGGCGCTGAGCTGGTCACCCTGCTCGCCGGCGGCGTTTCGGTGAACGAGCTGGTCCGCATGCAGCAGGGCATCGCCCACGATCACCGCCTGCGCGCACACCACGCCGACGCACCGCCGAGTCTGCCGCCGCTGCCGTTTCCCCGGCCGCTCAACCCGAGGTTGCTGCGCTCACAGCGCGGCCTGGCCGCACTCGCGGGGATCGCGCCGATCGGGCGCGGCGACCCGAGTTGGCTGGCGCGGCTGGCCGACGGTTTCACCGCGGGCCCTGACTGGCTCGACCGCCACGCTGCCCGGATGGTCGCCTTCGACATCGTTTCTGGAGAGCGCGTCGCGTTCGGCGCGCCCGGTGCCCCTGCAGTGTCACCGGCGACCGCGTTGCAGGCGTCATGGGCGGTCCCGGGCTGGATGCCGCCGGTCACCGCTCACGGCCGCACCTACATCGACGGCGGCTCGGCCTCGACCGCCTCGCTCGACCTGCTCGCCGACGACGAAATCGACGAAATCTACCTCATCGCCCCGATGGCCTCACCCGACCGCGCCCGCATCCCCGGCCTCGGCGGCTTCCTCGAAGACCGCTGCCTGCGCCGGCCGATGACCGACATCCTCGCCGCCGAGATCGCCACCGTCACCGCCCGCGGGACACGCGTGATCACGATCTGCCCAAGGACCGCGGACCTTGCGAACCTGCCGCCGAACTTCATGAACCGCGGGCGGCAGCGCCACGCTTTCACCCACTCCATGCGCACCGCCCACGACACGGTCGCCGCCGCGCTGGCGGTCAACACCGGCTGAACACATCCGGACCAGCCGCCCTTGCGCACTACCTGGGCGCCGGCGTGCGGGTCCTATCCTCGCCGAACCTGCACGCCAAGGTGCTCGTCACCGACCGGCGGGCCGTCATCGGTTCCGCGAACGCCTCGCACAACTCCACCGTCGCCGACGAAGCCGTGATCATCACCGACGACCCCGACCTTATTGCCGCGGCCCGCACCTTCATCGACAAAATGGACGAGGTCACCTAGG
>NZ_JBAQEO010000338.1:0-19308 GCF_049286785.1 Rhodococcus sp. (in: high G+C Gram-positive bacteria)
GGCCGTCACCTCCTCCGCGCTGCCCAGGTACTGTTGCGAGACGATGCGCGGTTTACCCTCGACCCGGGCGGACTCGACCAGGTAGTAGTACGTCTTCCCTCCCTGCCGTTTCCCCACGATCGAAGCCATATATAGGTAATACACTCTCCGGTCGCGTTTGCCCAGCTCAACACGCACGACGCGACACGAAAACTCGGCTACCTAGGAAACTCACGCTAGTGCTGGATTGATCGGCCAAAGGAGCGGTGATGATCGAGTACATATCATCTGATCGTCGCAAGCTTCGGAACATCTTCGACGCCGCCGAGCGGTACCACGACGCTCGGCCTCGCTCTCCGTCGGCGCTCTACGACGAACTCGTTCTTACGACCGGACTGCGCCCAGGTGAGGCGTTACTGGAGATCGGAGGAGCACGGGCACGGCCACCGTCGAACTCGCGCGGCGCGGCTTCGCCATCAAGTCGGTCGAACTCGGGCCTGAACTAGCGAGCGCGGGCCGCAGGGACACCGCGCCGACCACACCGCGACCGCACGACTCGGGGCAGCTCGCCATCTGGTGAGCCAGCCACCGACGTGGCCGCTACCTCTGATTCTTGCGGCGTTTCTCATTGTGGCGTGCCGAGCCAGCACCAGGTGCCGGTTGTTCTGTGCCCGGAAGCATCTCGTCGAGCATGTGGGTCTCGATGTGTGTGTGAACTGGCAGATGCGTATGGCGGCGAGGTACACCAGCTGTGTCCGCGCCTGTGACCTGGGATGGGTTGAGGCGTTGGGCTGTTGGTTTCGGGCGCGGTGGCGTGCGAGGCGTTCATGCGCGCGGGTGCGGCGTGGGGTGGGGGAGTGGCGTCGACGATGTCTTTCGGGGAGGCATTGTCACGTTGACGAGCTGCTGAGGGTGGATGGGAGGATCCCGGTCGTGAGCTTCACAGAACCGTCCTGCAAGGGCCCCCGCTATCCGAGCGAAATCATCGACCACTGTGTGTGGTTGAACTTCAGGGTCACGCTCAGCCTCCGCGACATCGAGGAACTGATGCTCGAACGCGGTGTCGTCGTGTCCTATTGAGACGGTTCGGCGCTGGTGCGCCAAGTTCGGCTGCCAGGCCTACGCAAACCGGCTGCGCCGCCGACGCGCGCGCCCCGGCGACAAGTGGCATCTTGAGGTGATCTTGACGATCAACGGTCGTCGGCAGTACCTGTGGCGGGCCGTCGACCAGGACGGCATCGTCCTCGACGTGCTGGTGCAGTCCCGGAGAAACGCTGAGGCCGCCACGCGGTTCTTCCGGAAGCTGCTCGAGGGGCTGCGGTACGCGCCGCGGGTGCTGATCACCGACAAGCTGGCCAGCTACCAGATCGCGCACCGCGAGCTCATGCCGTCGGTCGAGAATCGCCGCTCGAGGCACCTCAACAACCGGGCGGAGAACTCCCATCAGCCGACCCGACAGCGGGAGCGGGCGATGCGACGGTTCACATCACCAGCGCACGCACAGCGGTTCCTATCCGCGTTCGGCGTCATCTCCTCGACCCCGCCGGCATGGGCTCTCCGCCAGCGACTCCCGACAGGTGATGGCCGACCGCTTCGCGGTCTGGCACGAGTCCACCGGGAGCACCGTCGCTGCCTGAATAGGGACCGGCGACAACGCTTCTCAGATCGCATCCGGACACGCTGTGCCACTGAACCTATCGAGTAACGTGAAAACGCCTCACGGTGGGGGACCGCCTGATCTGCGACATCTACGTCGATTCGTTCCGCCGCAGCCACGGACAAGACGTCATCGTGATCAAGAACGTCATCGCCGACCTGCACGGCACCGGCATGCAGACCACCTGGACCACCATGCTCGCCCGCACTCCGGACACGGCCCCACGTACGCGACCACCGCGGCCGCAACCACCCGCTGCCCCAAACGGCCACTCTCCCTCCGGGTGTGCGGTGGTTCCCGCCGGTCGATTCAGGTGTTGAGCGTCGCTTCGAATGACGACCACTGGCTCCGTGATCGTTAATCCCGATGCAGATGGGTGCAGCGAAGGAGCAGACGTTCGTGCTCGAGGACGAAGTCCGTCCCGTGGTCCGCATTCCGTGCCCTCCTGCCGATCCGCCGCCGCCCCGGCGAACGACTCGCCCGGACCGGTCACCCGACCGACCGACCTGCCGGTGCGGGGCTGTGCGGCGCTCCCTGGTCGACGACAATCCGGAGCGACACTCCGAGGGTGAGGACCCGCGCGAATCCTCGTCGCTACCCGACGATCCGATCATCTGGCCCGACCCCAGCCCGCTCACCGACTGGGGGGACCGAGTACTCGGCCGGCCCTCGGCCACCTGAGGGCCCCGCGGACCCGCTCGCATGTTCGAGAGTCCAACGGCTGCTCACCGCACCCGATGTGATCGAACCGGAAACTGCCCCGCAGTGGAGGTCATTCGCCCCCTGTTGGCGGCCATCGGGGCGGACCATTATGGAGACAGGCATGACTCTGCAGGAGGACCTCATGACGCACCAAAACGACCCTCTCGCGCACGCCCAGCACACGGCACATGAGTGGCTGAAGGTTGTCGCCGAGCGGCTCGGGACCGAGGATCGCAACTACACCTACCGGGTGCTGCGGGCATGGTTGCATCTGGTTCGCGACCGGCTCACCGTGGACAGTGCGGTGCATCTGGCCGCCCAGCTGCCCGAGTTCCTGCGCGGAATCTATTTCGAGGGCTGGGTACCGAGCAAGGTGCCCATCCGTTACGACACCACCGGGTTCACCACCCTGTTCGCCTACGAAGGCGGCATCAGCCCGGCCGACGTCCCCGCCACCGCCGGTGCAATCTCCGCCGGGCTGGGTGCGCTGTTCTCGCCCGGGCAACTCGACCATGTGTTCGCGCAGATGCCGACCGGGCTCCGCGGCGAACTCGCGAGCGGAACCCCCACTCCGGCCGCCGCGCCGCGATCCTCCGCCGAGCATCTCCGGCTGAACGCCCTCGAGGACAGGCTGCAGGCGCTGACCGATGCGGTTTCGGCATTGGCCCATGGCCTCGAAGAACTCCCGACGGAGGAACCGGCCGGTAGCCGGGCGGCAAGGGCGGCTCAGGAAGCGCACCGAATCCTCATGGTGGCGGGCACGGCCAAGAGATAGCCCGGCCTGTTCTCGGCCTGCCGGCGAGAACCGGACGCCGCGATGCCGAGCCCCAAGAGCAGGACCCGAGGGCGGCGGTCGGCGATCGGTTCCCAGCGACCAGGAGTTTGGGACCGCGAGATGACCAGTTCGCGGTCCGAAATCGGATTCGCCCGAGGATCCCGGCTCAGACGAAGACTTCGGTGGACATCCGCACGGTCGGGGGTGACGTTGTTCCAGCCGGCGGATGCGAGGAGACCCGCCGCCGTCTGGGTCTGGGCAACTGCGACCACGGTGCAGGACGCGTTGTCGAGTGCACTCGATGTGGCGATGACGACGATGCATCAGGAACACGGGGAAGTGGCCCACCCGATCAACACCTCGCACACCACCACCATCTGTTCCTCAGGCTCACGCTGCGCGCCCCATCATGCCTGCGCCTCTGGTCCCGACGCTCGCCACACCCCGGCGGAACGACTCGCCACACTGATCGGCCCAGGCGGGGACGACTTGCTGGTCGGACTTCGCAGTTGAGCGGGTAGCGATGAGAACAACCGCTGTTGGGCGGTACGACTATCGGTCGTGACGCCAACTGTCTAACCACCCTTTCCGCCGAGCGGCCGCGGATGGCGGGCCCGCGAAGCGGGCACCGGCGGGATATATGACGATGATGCGTATGCGGATGAAGTTTCACGAGCAGCTCGACGAGCTGACCGACCGGTTGGCGAGGATGTGTCACCTGGCGGGTGAGGCCATCGCGGTGGCCACCGAGGCCCTGGTAGGCGCCGACCTTCCGCTGGCCGAGCGGGTATTCGATCTCAACGAACAGATCGAGGAACTGCGCGTGCCGGCCGAGGAGCAGGCGATGGCGCTGCTGGCGCTGCAGGCACCGGTCGCGCGGGACCTACGCCAGGTCCTCACGGGGGTGTATCTGGTGTCGGATCTGAGCCGGATGGGTGGGCTGGCGCAACATGTGGCCGAAAGCGTGCGCCGCCGCCACCCCGAGCACGTCGCCTCCGGGGAGGCCGAACAGCTCCTCGCCCAGATGGGCCTGTCCGCGGCCGAGTCTGCCGGGGTTGCCGAACGGGTCCTCCGTACCCGAGATCCCGAGCAGGCCGCCGAACTCGCCAGACGAGACGACGAACTCGATGCCCTCAACCGTCAACTGCTCGATCTGATCCAAGACCCGGACTGGACGGGCAACATCCCGGAGGCCGTCGACATGACCCTGCTCGCCCGCTTCTACGAACGCTTCGGCGACCACACAGTCGAGGTCGGACGGAGGGTGATCTTCCTCGTGACCGGAGAACAGCTCCCCCAGTAGTTTCCCGCTGACGGAAGACCCTGGCCGGTGCTGTGGCCGCTCGCGGCTGATCATCGGATGAGGTCTGTCGCCGCTCCACTCCCCGGGACCACTCGGGAGTGTGCACTTCACTTCGTTTCCCCCATCGAAGACAGGGTGCATCCGGCCCCCCGCCTCCGATGACCCCCCGTTTCGCTGGCGGGGCACCCTCTGTGACCGTCCACCAGGCTGCTGCTGACAAAACCAAGCGTGGTGCGAGAACCGCTGGTTCTCCGGAGCACAGCCGACAACCTGGCGGCACATGTAGCCCAGATCGTGGCTGCGGTCAGCGAACCTCGGGTGCCTTCGTGACGATGATCTGGATCAGGTCGTCGAGGGCGGCGAGGGTGGCGTCGTCGTCGCGCTCGACCCAGCGCAGCACCAGTCCGTCGACTGCAGGCAGAGCGAAGCGTGCGACCTGGTCGACGGGGTGTGCCCGAGATGACCCCCGCCCGGTGTGCGGCCACTGAACGCGTACCCTTCGTCTCCGTCCGACTACACGGGCGAGAACGTATCCGTCGGTCCGTCGGAGTGCTGGGATCCGTTGCCGTCCGCCACGTCTCGACACGCCAGCCGTGCAGGAGCAGCGCCCGACGGCGAGCGGAGGAACACCCGACGGGGTAAGTTCTCCGCCTGTGGGCACACCCCTCGACGACACCAGGGCCGAGCGCACCGCGAGTCTGGTCGGTCACCACCACCGGGTTACCGACTTCTACGAGGTCGGCCGGGACAAGGTGTGCGAGTTCGCCACGTCGTTGTGGGATCGTCACCCTGCTCATCGGAGCGACGACGCCGCCCGAGCCCTGGGCTATGACGGGGCGATCGCCCCGCTGACCTTCGGCTCCATCGTGGCCATGATCGCCCAGCAATGCTTGTTCGACGAGGTCGTGACCGGGTACGACCCGAGCGAGCTACTGCATACCGATCAACGCGTGCAGTTTCACCGGCCCATCGAGGTCGGCGACCGGCTGTACTGTGACGTGTTCTTGGACTCGTTCCGGCGGGCGGCGGGCAGCGACTTCCTCGTGATGAAGACGATCATCAGGGATCAGAACGACGCACCGGTGCAGACGATGTGGACAACGCTGGTGGCGTACGCGCCGAAACTACCCGGGTCGGTGACCCAAGCCCGCACGACCGGGCGTAGATAGACCAGCCGCGTGGCTGAGTTCTGGCGCGCTCGTTCGGGTCGGTGACCTGCTTGTGCAGCTCCGCGTGTGCATGCCGTGGCGTTGTCGTATGCGGGACTGTCTTGCGACGGTTGTTGTCAGGGGGAGAGCCGACGAACAGGGTGTAACGGATCGAGGACCGGTCAGCGGATATTCGCGCACCGGTCGGGCATGAGGAATCCGGAGGGTCGTGTGTCTCGACGAGCTCGGGCCACGCGAATCCGGTGGTTTCCTGCGTCTGGTCACACACCTTCATCGGTTGTCGCCGGAACGCGTATCAGCGTGACGCGTCGGCCGCTCACGTATTCCATGTCGAGGATGAGGTGGTAGTCCCCGGGATGGGTCGACCACGGGACCGCGCTCCGGTCGTGGAATCTGGCCATGGTTTCCGCGAAGGACACGTATGTGGCTTTTCCCATGGCAGTCACGCTCCATCCGGTTCGGGTGATCAGATCGATGTCCCCTGCTTCGAATGCGAGGAACTCCCCGTCGAAGCGTTCGAACGTCTCGTCGTCGGTGGGGATGACGACGTCGCCCCCGATGGCGGCGAAGGTCACCGGACGCAGCGCCGGCAGCGCGTTGTCGGTGAAGACCATTCGACCGACCGGAACGGACCGCAGCAAGCGAATGCACTCGGCCACAGGGAGCGCCGAATCCGGGGCTGTCGTGGCCATGAGGGTCTCCTCAGCTCGACTGCCCGACCACTACAACAATCAACTCACCCCGGGGTGTTGAAACAGAGGACAAGGTCACTTCGGCAAGCCAGTTCCCGAACTGGACGATGACCACACCCCCATGTGCTGGCACCGCCGGGACCGGCCGGGGCTTTTGTGTCCGGTGTGACTCGTTCGGCACTGGATTTCCGCCGGGACACCTGTCTGGGGTGTCTGCACCGCCTCGTTGCGCGGCTGACGGCTGCTTTCCCGCGCAACTCGACCTGGCGCCCGCGCTGCCGGTTGATCCTGATGCGGTCGCATCCACGGCCGGTCCGGTGCGTGTTCGGCTGTCCGGATAGCGGCGGTGGCGGTGGCCGGCTCGGCGAACCGCTTTTCGTAAACCGGGCTGGCGCTTGTGCACGGCGTTCTGCGGTGATCCGGCATGGTGGGTGTCGGGTGCTGTTGTGGGTACACCACCTTCAGCGCCGTGGGCGTCGAGACCGTGCGCCGATCGAACACCGGCGGTGCCCCGCCGCTGCGACGAGCGCGCTGGGCGCGGCGGCGGTGACCGTGGGCGACAGGAGCGGCCGGCTTCCCATGGTCGCCGGTGGTGAGGAGGAGCAGATGATCAAGAAGAAGCCCCCCGACCGGGAAGGCGTGCGGGACTGGCGGAAACCGGTGCGCGTGGACGGGCCCGCGGGCGCGACCGAGCCGGTGTGCCATCTGGTGGTGGGGTTCGACCGGTATCCCGCCAGCCATCAGGCGCTGTCCTTCGCCATGGGCCTGGCGGTCCCGCTCCACGCGTATCTGCATGTCGCCCACGTCGTCGACCTCGACGATTTTCCGGTCGAACCGGACCGCGACGATTGGGAACGGCGGATCGTCGAGACGGTCGAGCGGGAACGGACCGAGGCGTGCACCATGCTCGCAGCGCTGCCCGGGAACTGGAGCTACTACTCCCACGAGGGCAACCCGGCGCACCTGTTGGCGACGATCGCCGACGCGAATGACGCCCTGATGATCATCATCGGCAGCGCACGGGGAGGGCTGGTGTCCGTGCTCGAGCGGGCGTTGGGGGAGTCGGTGTCCTCGCACCTGGTCCACCACGGCCGCCGTCCCGTTGTCCTGGTCCCCGAAACACGCGTCGGCGCCGCGGGACCGGCGGGCGCTGAGTGAGATGCCACAGGCAGTTCCGGACACCCGCACCGACCACCGGACAACGCCGCGAGTCTGTGATTCACCCGCGGTCGGATATCGACGTCGGACCCCGCTGCGGGCCGGGAGGGAGGGGCCAGCCGCGGGCGAGGCGGCATACGGAGCCGCGGAGGGTGTTGGTCTCCGCGGCCGCCCGCATCACCGGCAATCGGTCGAAGTCCGCTGATACGCGAAGCTGCACCGGCTCATGGCGTTTCGTCGTTATTCGGACCTAGCGCCGATCGTGCGCCGGTGCGCCGGTGGGGAGTGGTCCTCGACGACGGCCGCCTCGTTTTCGTCGACGACCCGGACATCGATCGGCAGGTCGACTCGAAGGCCGCTCGCCGCCGGTAGCGAAACCCGGCCGCGAGCCGGCGACAACGATCCATACGGACCGGAGGATTGTCATCTTCTCCGCCGTGTTCCGGAGAATTGCCGCGATGGCGCCGGCGGGCTCGGCCGCGAATCTGGGTGGCGGCGCCGATGGGCGTGCTCGTCGGGCATCGCCGACCAGGGGCATCGGTTGGGGGTGTGGCACCGCGGTCGGTGCGGCTTCCGACTGCGGTGGCCGCGGTCCGCTCGTGAATTTGAGATCGCGGTATTCGGAAAGCCTGTGACGGTGTGATTCAGGGACTTCACCCGGTAGGTCGCAGCGACTGCCGTGCGGTTGTCTGTTCCTGGTGTTCCTCGGTGCGCGCGTGGAAGGCTTGCGGTGGCGGGTGGTCGGTGCCGGCCGCCGGGGTAGGGAGGTCACGATGGCATCCGTTCTGTCGAAGAACGCACTCGATGCACTGTGTGACACTCGGATTGAGAACACGCCCACGATCGGGGTGGAGGAGGAGTTCGTTCTCGTCGATCCGGTCACCGGCCGGCCGGATCTGGCTGGCACGACGGTGGCGGCGGCCGCCGCGGCCGTGGGCATCGATCTGCAACTGGAGCTGTCGAAGTGTCAGATCGAAACGTGCACACCGGTCTGTGCGGGTGTGCCGGCGTTGCGCCGGGAACTGGGCAGGTCCCGGTTCGTGGCGGCGGAGGCGGCGGCGCGGTCCGGGTCCCGGCTGCTGGCCGTGGGGGTTCCGCTGTGGTGTCCGCCGACCGGGTCGGTGACCGACACGCCCCGGTACCAGCGGATGGCGCAGCGGTTCGGGGTGTTGGCCGAGCAGGTGATCTGTGGGTGCCACGTCCATGTCTGCGTGCCCGACCGGGAGGTCGCGGTGCAGGTCAGTAATCACCTGCGGCCGTGGTTGCCGACCCTGTTGGCGTTGACCGCGAACTCCCCGATCACCGGCGGCGCCGACACCGGGCACGCCAGCTGGCGGCACCTGCTGTGGGCGCGGTGGCCGAGCGCGGGACCACCCCCGTATTTTCGGTCGGCCCACCACTACGACGAGGTGGTGGCGATGCTGTGCGAGAGCGGCAGCATCCTCGACACCGCGATGGTCTACTGGGATGTGCGGTTGTCCGCGCATCTGCCCACGGTCGAGATCCGCATCAGCGACGTGCCCGCCACGGTCGGGGAAACCGTGCTGCTGGCCACGTTGATCCGGGCGCTGGTCACCACCGCCCTGGGCGCGGTGGCCGTCGGCCGCCCCGCGGACCCGATCGACCGGGACCAGTTGCGGGCGGCGTGCTGGCGGGCGGCACGGGACGGCCTCGCGGGTTCGGGACTCGACCCCGGCACGCGGCGCCTGGTTCCGGCCACCCAACTCGTGGGTCAGCTGCTCATCCACGTCCGGCCGTGTCTGGAGGAATCCGGTGACTACGAACACACGCGTACGGCGGTGGCGGCAGGTCCTGGCCGCCGGCAACGGTGCCGTCCGGCAGCGCCGCGCCCTGCGTACCGGGGGCCTGACCGGCGTCACCGAGATGGCCGCGCGCTGGACAACCGAGGGGTGCGGATCCACCGACCGCGACAACCGCGACCACCACGCGGTCGACCGATGAGAACGGAGATTCCGCCGGAATCAGGGAAGCCCCGTGGAGACGAGGTGCTGGAGAAGACGAAACGTGACCCACGATTTCGCAGGGTGACTGGCGTGTGGGCGAAGATGCGACCCGACTGGATCGAACTGCTCTCCGACAATGAAACCCCGGAGTTGGCGGCGGTCGTGGGCGCGTGAGCCAACTTCCGATGGCCGAGCGCAAGATGACGGCGAAGGACCTGGGCAGATCATCGAAAACGAGCTCGACGCCTACACCTCCGGTTTCCACTCGACGCCCTCTCCAGCGGCGTCCGGCTGGGCGTCGACCTCAACGCGATTCCCGCACCGGGAATCGAAGTTGGTAGCGAGTATCCCCGTTGGTGGGAGGTCGTGGTGGGCTGTCGGGAACAGACGAATGTCACACGACTTTGTATCCGAGTTTGTCGGCGACGCCGGCGAGTCGGGTGGCGAGTGCCGGGTCGGTCAGCGCTCGTGAGGTGAGGGGAGCGGTCGGCATCGCGTCCTGCGCTCGGGAGAACAGGGCTGCGCAGAGGGCCCCGGTGAAGCGGCTGTTGTAGCTGATGCCGTCGAGATGAGGGAATGCGTCGACGATGGCGCGGGCCCACCTCTGGGTGTGGTCGTGTCCGGCGGTGGAGATGGCATAGGTTCCGCCGGCGCGGGTGGGCCAGTGGCCGGTGCTGTCGGTGGAGACGTCGAGGAGGTGCAGGGTGCGGGTGAAACGCAGGCCGGTCAAGTAGGGGATCTCGAATGCGCGATCGATGGTCCGATCGTGTTGGAACGCTTCGCCGAGCGCGGCACCGGGGTTGGTTGCGCCGTACCAGACGCCGTGCGCGGGGTGATGCCCGCGCGGTTGCGGGTGGGGATCGAATCTCAGCACAGGCCCGAAGGTGCGGAACGCGTTCCACGCCAGGGTGTGCACGGCGGTGGTGCGGTGCACCCGCCACCAGGTTTCGGTCGTATCGATGAGGCGGTATTCGTTCGGTCGGATTCCGATGGCGCGCAGTTCATCGGGCGACGGAGGTGGGGGGAGAGGGAGGATGGACATCCGTCAGGCGCTCGCCCATCTCTGCTGCTCCACGACGCAAGAGGCGGTCGCGATGTCGCCGCCCGAACGTAGCCAATGCAGTATGGATGCGGGCTTGCCCTCGTCGTCGCGGAGTTGGTCTTGCGGAGTAGTCAGGAGCCCTTCGACGGCCAGGGGGTGCAGCTCGGCGGGCAGGGCGGACAGGATCTTGTCCAGGCCGCGTACCAGGCCAGGTCGGGGTCCATCGGGTTCGAACTGTAGTGCCGGGAAGAGCCATTTCCCCTGGTCCTTGAGCGCCCATAGCGTGCGGTCGGCTACGCGCTGCCGGATCCGCGACGGATCGACCTCGAGGAGGGCGCTGACCTCGGCCGATGTGCGCGCGGTGCTCAGCAGGCGGGTGTAGGCGGCGACGTTGTCGAGCATCTTTCGCCGGTAGGCGTCCTGGTCTTCGCCGAAGTCGGCGGCGTCGTACATCGCGGCCTCGGCAGCGGGAAGGGCCACCGAGGCTTGGTGGATGGTGGGGAGCGCGTCGAGGGCGCGTTCGATGTCGAGTCGGGCCATCTTGATGCCGAACTTCTCGCTGAGTAGTTGCTCGAGCGGCTGAGTGCCGCCACCGGTGTCTCGCGTCTCGATGTCCGCCGCCATGATCACCAACTCCTCTCGTTACCTAACAGTGTAGCCGTGCGTTAGAATCGGTGCACCCGGCCGGGCCAGGACGACGTGAACCACTGGATCTTCTCGCCCGCTGCATGGAGGGAAGCTCACGGGTGTTGGCCCGGCCTTCTCGCACCCGTGAGTTGAGGGTGGACCGCTGTGCCGGCGGAGACCCTAAGGTCCGTCGCGATGTCGGTGAGTCGCTCACGTGAGGGACATGTCGTTACTGCTGGCCGAAGGGAGTATTGACCGCAGTAGTTCAGAGGTCCGCAGCCCCCGCAGCGCGGTCCGCAGACGTGTACAGGGGTCGGCGAGCACCTTCTCGGCGCCGGTGAGGGGGAGCGGGGGGCAGGTCGGTTCGGATGCGGAGGAAGTACAGCACCGCTCCGCCCGAGGCGGGTGAATCCACTCGTCGTCGGCGGAGACGAAGACGAAGCTGTCGCCCCGGACCAGGAAGGTGCGATCTCGGGCCGCTTCGACAAGCTCGACGTCTCGGTCGTGAGCACCGTCGAGAAGGTCCTCCCTAGCTGAGCCTGCGTCTCTGACGCCGTCCTGCACCCTACCTTCTGGGGCGGGGGCAGCATGTGTGTGATGTGGCTGTGACCTGGTGTTCTGTTTTGTTGTGTGGGTGTGATGTGGGGGTGGGGTGAGGGTGCCGGCGATCTGTTGGGGGTGGTGCCGGCGCCGGGGGTGTGGGTGTCGCGCGGGGCGTCGCGGGTGCCGGTTTTGCCCGTCTTCGAGCCGGTCTGAATTATGTTGGCATGCAGTGTCATTCGACAATATTTGTGTGTGGGAGAAGGAACTCACCGGGCTGGTACCGCGCACCGGGTCAGGGGACAGGCCGTCCAGTCGTCGGGATCATCTCCCGTCTAGGCCTCGGAATCGCCGATACTGCCTGGCGCGCCCAATTGAATTCGGAGAATAGCAGGGTGTAGTGGTGCGCCAGGAAGTGAACGGGTCGAGTCCGTGGGCGAAGCGACTACAGGCTGCGACGGCTTCGTGCTCTGCCTTGAGCTCGTCCCCGAGTCTCGGATCGCGAACGTCTACGCATTGCGTGGGTGCCCTGGTTCACCGCCATCGCCAACTTCGGCGGCGGGCTTGTTCCGGAGCGGAATCACGCTGGACTGGGGATTCGCCTGGGACGCTGCGGTAAATAAAAATTATCCCGAGTGCCCACAAACCGTGTGTGACACGGAAGACGTCAGTCGAGGAGCGGTGGGCGGGCGTGGGATCCGTTCTGCGGTTGAAGATTCGGACACGATCGTTGGAAGTGGGTGCCGAGGTCCCTCTGGAAACCCGCAGGTCACCAGGCGGCGCGACCGACTCGGATCGCCGGAACAGATATGTGCGGAACGGAACCTACACGGAATACGGTCCGCGCAGGCTGGTGGTGTCGAGTTCGTTGCCGGCGATTTCGGTGCGTAGTGCGTTGAGCTCCTGGTGATTGCGGATCGCGGTGCCCCTGTCTTTGGCCACCAGTTCGAGGACGAGCCCGTGCAGCAGGGTGAGGGGTACGAGGAGTTCGTTGGCCGCGCTCGCCGTCGACTCGGGCAGGTGCAAAACGTGATCGGCCTGGGTGTCGCCGGCCTCTTCGATGGCCTCGGTCAGCACGATGCTCGTTGCGCCGACCTGATGCGCTCGGTCGAGCACGATCCCGGTCTCCCGGAACACCCGCAGGGGAGCGATGACCACGACCGCGTGCCCGGCCTCGACGCGCAGTAGGTCGTCGGCGAGCCGGAACCCGGTGGCGGTCCATGCGTCGGCCACCGCACCTGCGCGGCGCAGTGCGAGCGCGAAGTACTCGGCGAGCATCGCACTCGGTCCGATGCCGTAGGTCCACACATGCGTGGCGGCGGTGAGTGCCGCCACGCACCGCTGCCATTCGACCCCGTCCACGAGGTCGTCTGCTTCCCCGAGCAGAGCTCGTCCGGCGTCGAGTACCGGCCCCACCACCGTTCCGGCCCCTTCGGGGAGGCGGCGCACGCGCTCGTCGAGCACTTTGGCCGGATCCCGGCGTCGGGCGACATGGTCCACGAGGCTGCGTTTGAGATCGCTGAGGCCGTCGAAGCCGAGCTTGCGTGCGGTGCGGATGACGGTGGCGTCGCTCGTGTTGGTTTCCGCGCCGAGCCGGGACGCGGACGAGACGGCCGCCTCCTCGGGGTGGTCGCGCAGGTAGTCGGCGACTGCGCGCTCGCCGGGGGCGAGTCGGCCGGCGACCTTCGCGATGCGATGGCTCAGCGAGGCCGAGGGTTGGAACTGCGAGACCGAAGACACAGATGAAGTATTCACTACGCCCCTCCCGAAGCATGAAACGAAGTATTTACGTCGCGCTATTCCGTTGTTACGTCGTGAACGCTACGCTCCGTGTTATGGAGATCACATCAACACGGCAGCCCCGGGTCGGCGTCGTCGGCGTCGGCACCATGGGCAGCCAGGTTCTGCATCAACTCGCGGCGCGCGGTATCCGCGCCACCGGCTTCGAGCGATTCGAGATCGGACATGACCGCGGCGCCGCTGGCGGGCAGACACGCATCTTCCGAGTCGCCTATAAGGAAGGCGGAAAGTATGTTCCGCTGCTCCGCCAAGCGAGGCGGGCGTGGCAGGAACTCGGCGCCCAGGCCGGCACGGAACTGTTCGAACCGGTCGGCGCGCTGACCATAGGCAGCGCAGACGAACCGGATGTGCGCACCGTCACCGACGTCGGCGAGAAATGGAATCTGGATCTGGTGCAGCTCGACGGCGTGGCGGCCGCCCGCCGGTTTCCGCAGCACCGGCTTCTGGACGAGGACGTCCTGCTGCTGGACCGCGACGGGGGGCTGCTGCATCCGACGCGCGCGATCCGCGAGACGGTGAAGCTGGCGCAACGCGCCGGGGCCGAGATACTGACCGGAGCGGTCGTCGAGGAACTCGTCGAGGACGAGCACGGCGTCACCGTTCGCTACCGCCGCGGCGGCGAGGTGACCACCACGAAGTTCGATCAACTCGTCGTGTGCACCGGACCGTGGATCACCCAGAATCTGCCGGGCCTGCAGTCCGAGGTGGAGATCCGCCGGGTGGCGTTGAGCTGGTTCGAGGCCGAGGAACCGAGGCACTGGGCACCACAACAGTTCCCGGTCGGCATCCGGCGCAGCGGGGGTAACAACAAGTTTTCCTTCTTTCCCGATGTCGGCGGCGGCGTGAAGGTCAACCTCCACGTCGACAAGAGCGTGGTCGACGATCCCGACCAGCTCGACTCCGTCGTCGCCGAGGCCTACGTCGACGAGGTGTCCGCCGTGGTCGGCCGCTGCACGACCGGGCTGAGTCCGCGCCCGAGCAGCCTGCGCACCTACATGGAGGGGTACACCGCCGACAACCACGGCATCATCGGCAGGATTCCGGACATGCCGAGTGTGCTGGCGATGGGCGGGTTCTCCGGCCACGGCTTCAAGCTCGCGCCGGTGTTCGCCGGTTCCGCCGTCGACCTGCTACTGACCGGCGCCACAGACCTACCCATCGACCATCTCTCGTTGTCCCGGTTCGCTACCGCCGATCGTCCAGGAGTTTGACATGCTGCGCATAGGAATTGACGTGGGAGGCACGTTCACCGACGTGACCGCCCTGGACGACGAAACCGGTACTTTCTGGATCCACAAGCTGCCGTCGACGACCGACGATCAGTCGGTCGCGGTCGCCGAGGGTGTGGCCGCGGTGGTCACCAAGGCGGGCTGGCGAGTGGACGAGGTCGGCTACCTCGGCCACGGCACCACCGTCGCCACCAACGTGGTACTCGAAGGCAACGGTGCTCGCACGGTGCTCGTCACCACCGAGGGACTGCGCGACATCCTCGAGATCGGCCGACAGCAACGCCCCGACCTCTACGATTTCGACGCCGACAAGCCCGACGCACTCGTCCCGCGCGCGCTCGTGCACACCATCGCCGAACGCATCAACGCCGAGGGCAAGGTCCTTCGGGCGCTGGCCGACGACGACGTGCTCACCACGGCGCACCAGATCATCGGGGACGCACCGGAAGCGATCGCCGTGTGCTTCCTGCACAGCTACCGCAACGCCGCGCACGAGGTGGCGGTGACCGAGCGCCTGCGAGAACTGCTTCCCGACGCCTACGTCTGCGCCTCGGCCGAGATCGCCCCGGTATTCCGGGAATTCGAGCGCTTCTCCACCACCGTCGTCAACGCCTACGTGGGACCGAAGATCGAACGCTACATCTCCCGCTTGGCGCAGCGGATCGCCGACATCGGCGTCCCGGTGGAGCCCAAGGTGATCGGCTCCGGCGGCGGCATGATGTCCCTCGATGCGGTCCGCCGGCATCCGGTCAGCACCCTGCTGTCCGGGCCGTCCGCAGGTGTCGTCGGCGCCACCCACGTCGCCCAGGCAGCCGGATACGCCAACATCATCACCTTCGACATGGGCGGCACCAGCACCGACGTCTGCCTGGTCTCCGACGGGGTCGCCCTGTCCGCCTCGCAACGCACGATCGAGGGCCGCCCGGTACGGGCCAACTCACTCGACATCCACACCGTCGGTGCGGGCGGTGGCAGCCTGGCCGCCGTGGACAGCGGCGGCGCGCTGGAGGTGGGTCCGGCCAGCGCCGGCTCGTACCCCGGGCCCGCCGCCTACGGCCGCGGAGGCACACGGCCCACCGTGACCGACGCGAACGTCATCCGCGGGCGCCTCAATCCCCGCTACATTCTCGGTGGCGCCCTCGCCGTCGACTACGCGGCCGCCGAACGGTCCATCGACGGACTCTGCACACCGATGGGCGCCGATCGGATGACGGTGTCACGGGGGATCGGCCGGATCGCGGCAGTCAACATGGCCGGCGCGGTACGCCGGGTATCGGTGGAGGCGGGCGAAGACCCCCGCGGATACATCCTGGTCGCGTTCGGCGGCGCCGGACCCCTGCACGCGGTCGAGGTCGCCCGTGAGGTCGGCATGTCCACCGTCCTGATACCCCCCAACCCCGGCACGCTCTGCGCGCTCGGGCTGCTCGTCACCGACATCCGGACCGACTTCACCCACGCCGCCCTCGCCGAGGCCAAGTCCCACGATCTCGGCAAGCTCAACGAGGTACTCGGCCAATTGCGGACCGCCGCAACCGAATGGCTCGCCGCGGAGGCGCCGCCGGGTTCGGCCACGACGATCACCGGCGTCGCGAAAATGCGGTACGCCCGACAGAACTTCGAACTGTCCGTCCCGTTGCCCCAACGGATCGTCGATGCCGCCCGCATCGAACCGGACGCCCTCGACGACCTGGTCACCGGATTCCACCAGGCGCACGCCAAGAGCTACGGCTTCGCCCACGAACGCGCGACCGTGCAGATCATCGAGCTACAGACCACCGCCACCGCCCTGGTCGACCGGCCCGCGACCCGGCCCATCCCGGCAGGATCGGCCGAACCCGGCGAGGACGCGGTGCTCGAGTACCGCGACGTCGACTTCGACACCACCGGCACCGTGACCACCCCCGTCTACCGGCGCGAAGCGTTGCATGCCGGCACCGTGCTCACCGGTCCGGCGATCGTCGAGCAGATGGACACCACCACCGTCATCACCCCCGACGCCTGCGGACGGGTGGACCCGTACGGCAACCTGATCATCGAGCTGGAGCAATCATGAGCAATCACCCCGATCCCATCACCGTGCAGGTCATCGGTGCGGCACTGACCAGCGTCGCCGAAGAGATGGGCGCCGCCCTACGCCGGGCGAGCTACTCGACCAACATCAAGGAACGGGCGGACTGTTCGACCGCCCTGTTCGACGAACACGGCAGACTCGTCGCCCAGGCCGAGAACATGCCCATTCACATGGGATCGATGACCGGGCTGATCGATTCACTCCTGGCCACCGATCTCACCATCGCCCCGGGCGATGTGTTCATCACCAACGACCCCTACCACGGCGGCGGCACCCACCTGCCCGACATCACCATGGTCAAACCGGTGTTCGCCGGAGACCGGCTGGTGGGGTACAGCGCCAACATCGCCCACCACTCCGATATCGGCGGGCGGGTGCCCGGCAGCAACGCCGGCGACTCCACATCCCTGTTCCAGGAAGGGCTGCGAATTCCCCTGGTACGGTTCGCCACCGCCGCGGGGGTCGAACACTCACCGCTGGCGTTCATCGAACTGAACTCGCGCCTGCCCGGCGAACGCCGAGGCGACATGCTCGCCCAACTCGCCTCGGTCGAGAGCGGGGAGCGCCGGCTGCTGGCCCTGCACGAACGATTCGGCACCAGCACGGTCACCGAAGCCACCACCTACCTGCTCGAGCACTCACGCAAACGGCTCACCGCGGCCCTGCGCGAGGTGCCGGACGGCACCTACACCTTCACCGACGTGATGGACCCCAGCGACGGAGAACCGACCGAGATCACCGTCGCAATCACCATCGACGGCGAGCGGGTCGCCCTGGACTTCGCCGGCACCGGACCCCAGGCACCGGTCGGCATCAACGTCGTACGGCCCGCATTGGAAGCAACAGTGTTCTACGCCCTCAAGGCGGTCCTCGATCCGGGCATCCCGCCCAACGGTGGGTTCTACGACGCGGTGCAGATCAGCGCCCCACGCGGAAGCATCGTGAACCCGATCGAACCGGCCCCGGTCACCGCACGCACCGACACCTGCCAGCGGGTCGCCGACGTGGTCCTCGGTGCGTTGGCCAAGGTCTTGCCCGACCGGGTTCCGGCGGCCAGCCACAGCACGGTCACCTATGTGACCTTCTCCGGCGAGCACGACGGCCGCTTCTTCGTCTACCCGGAAGTGGTCGCCGGCGGTGGTGGCGCCCGGACCGGCAAGGACGGCATGGACGCCATCCAGGTACACATCACCAACTCCTCGAACCTGCCCATCGAGGCGCTCGAGCAGGAATACCCGTTACTCGTCGACACCTACGAGCTGATCCCCGATTCCGGTGGGGCCGGCCGGCATCGCGGCGGTCTCGGCGTCCGCCGGGACGTCCGGGTACTCGCCGAGGAGGCCGAGTTCTCCGCCCACGCCGACCGCCAGGCCAGCAGGCCGTGGGGACTGGCCGGCGGGCACGACGGCAGCAGCGGCCGTTTCGTCGTCAATCCCGGTCGCCCGGACGAGCGAACACTTTCGGGTGGTCGGATCTCCGGGGTCAGGTTGACCGCCGGCGACGTGCTCAGGGTGGAAAGCCCGGGCAGCGGCGGTTTCGGTGACCCCACCGACCGCCCTGCCGAGCAGATCGCCGACGACCTGCGCAACGGCCGCGTCTCCGAGGAGGCCGCCGCCGATCTCTACCACTTCACCCCCACAGCCGAGTGAGCACGGAGACACATTATGACCATGCAGGACGCCCCGAATGAGACGGCCGCCCCGGCCGGTCGTTCCCTCACCCGCAGGATCACCTGGGCCACCTGGTCCGGCTGGGGGCTCGACGGGTTCACCAATCAGATGTTTCCGCTGGCCCTGGCGGGCATCCTGCTCGCGCTGGGACTGACCAAGGCCGAGGGTGGGCTGGTGTCCTCCGCCACCCTGATCGCCTCCGCCGTGGGCGGGGTGGTCGGCGGCCGACTCGCCGACCGATTCGGCCGGGTCCAGGTGCTGGTGATCATCATCGGCGCATACGCGCTGTTCACCGCCCTCACTGCAACCTCGCAGGATTTCGGCTAACTCCTGCTGTGGCGCACCCTCGAAGGGTTCGCGTTCGGAGCGGAATGGCCGGTCGGCGCCGCCCTGATGGCCGAGTACGCCTCACCCGAACGCCGCGGCCGCGTCCTGGCCTGGGTGCAGTCCGCCTGGGCGGTGGGCTGGGCCGGCGCCAACCTCGCGTACATGGTGACCGGACTGATCTGGGCACCGGAGGTGGCCTGGCGGGTGATGTTCCTGCTCGGCATCCTGCCGGCCATCGTGGCCCTGGTGATTCGCCGCAAACTGCGTGATGTCCCACGAACCCAGGTCACACGAGAACCACAGCAGCGGGGGGTCTTCCGGGAACTGTTCGGCCCGGAACTCCGCAGGCGCACCATCATTGGTGCACTGTTCGGGGCCACCGGACTGGGCAGCACCTACGCCCTCCAGACGTGGATACCGGCGTACCTCCTGCAAGAACGCGGGCCGTGCGCGCCGTCGCCGGCGGAGATCCGGCGCCACTGCTTCGGCGGGACGGCGGCGATCACGGCCCGCGGGAGTACTCCTGGGTGCGGATCCCGATCCGGATCGCCTGGGCACCCGGGCGTGGGCACTGGCTGCTCGCCCGCCGATCACTGTCGGACC
>NZ_JBAQEO010000339.1:0-5874 GCF_049286785.1 Rhodococcus sp. (in: high G+C Gram-positive bacteria)
CCGTCGCTGCGCTCGCCCCGCTCACATCCCCCGTCGCTGCGCTCGCCCCGCTCACATCCCCCGTCGCTGCGCTCGCCCCGCTCACATCCCCCGTCGCTGCGCTCACAGTCCGACCTCCCGCGCGATCAGCATCAACTGCACCTCGGTGGTGCCCTCACCGATCTCGAGAATCTTGCTGTCCCGGTAGTGCCGGGCCACCGCGTACTCGTTCATGAATCCGTACCCGCCATGGATCTGCGTGGCGTCGCGGGCGTTGTCCATCGCAGCCTCGGACGCCACGAGCTTGGCGATCGCGGCCTGCTTCTTGAAAGGCTTGCCGGACAGCATCAGTGCAGCGGCGTCGTAGTAGGCGGCGCGGGCCGTGTGGGCACGTGCCTCCATGCGCGCGATCTTGAACGCGATGGCCTGGTTGTGACCGATCGGGCGGCCGAACGCCTCCCGCTCCTTGGCGTACTTGACCGATTCGTCGACGCAACCCTGCGCGGCGCCGACGCTGAGGGCAGCGATGGCGATTCGGCCCTCGTCGAGGATGCGCAGGAAGTTCGCGTACCCGCGTCCCCGCTCGCCGAGCAGATTCTCCTCGGGCACCCGAACGTCCACGAACGTGAGGGGGTGGGTATCGGACGCGTTCCAGCCGACCTTGTTGTACGCGGGTTCCGCCGTGAAACCGGGAGTCGAGGTGGGGACCAGGATTGTCGAGATCTCCTTCTTGCCACCGTCCTTCACACCGGTGACCGCGGTGACTGTCACGAGCCTCGTGATGTCGGTGCCCGAGTTGGTGATGAACTGCTTGTTACCGTTGATGATCCATTCGCCGCTGTCGAACTTGGCAGTGGTCTTGGTCCCGCCGGCATCGCTGCCCGCGCCGGGCTCGGTGAGACCGAACGCGGCCAGAGCCTTGCCGCTGGTCAGCTGCGGCAACCATTCCTGCTTCTGCGCCTCGTTGCCGAAGCGGTAGATCGGCATCGCCCCCAGAGACACCCCGGCCTCCAGGGTGATGGCGACGCTCTGATCCACCTTTCCGAGTTCCTCGAGCGCGAGGCAGAGGGCGAAGTAGTCGCCGCCCATTCCGCCGTACTCCTCGGGAAACGGCAGTCCGAACAGACCCATGTCCGCCATCCCGGCCACGACCTCGTACGGGAAGGTGTGGTTGGCATCGTGCTCGGCCGCGACCGGCGCCACGACATTCTTCGCGAAGTCGGCGACCGTCTTGGACAGCTGCTGGTATTCGTCCGGAAGTTGCCCTGTGGCAAAGTATTCGGTCATGACGCGTCTTCTTTCGTGTCGGTATGTGGAATGACTCGTGCAAGCAGTTGATCGACCAGCACCTGGTCCCCGGCCGCCACGAGGATCTCGACCACGCCGTCCACGGGCGCGGTGAGCGAATGCTCCATCTTCATGGCCTCGACGACCACGAGGGACTGACCGGCAATCACGTGAGTGCCCGATTCGGGGCCCACGGCAATCACCGATCCCGGCATCGGGCTGGTGATCTCTGCCTCGCCGGCATGCACGTCACCGGTGCGGACACTCAGTTCCCGGACCTCACGCAGCATCGTGGTGCCGTCCGAACCCGAGAGCCAGATGTGTCCGTCCGTCTCCGCCACCCGGTAGGTCTGCCGGCGGGCGTCGATCACGACCGAGAGGGTCGTGCCATCGAGCGCCGCCGTCAACGACTGGGTGTCGCCGTGCTCGACCTCCGCAGTTGCATCGGAAGGACTTCCGGTGATTCGCACGTGATCGGTGCGGGTCGGGGACGCCAACCGGATACTCGTCGGCGCAGGCGTGCCTACCCGCCAGCCGCTCGGCACGTCCCAGGGGTCTGCGACGGCACGGTCGGGCCAGCGCTGGAGCCAACGGAACGCCGCAGCCGCGATCAGCGCGGTGTCGGACGCCTCGGCGGCGACGAAGTCTTCCAGACGTCGATCGAGCAGGCCCGTGTCGAGGTTTCCTGCCACGACGTCCGGATCGGCCAGCAGGAAGCGGGCAAACTCGATATTGGTGACCACACCGAGCACACCGGTCTCGGCGAGCGCGCGGCCGAGCTTCCGCAGTGCGCCTGCCCGGTCGTCGGAATGGGCGATGACCTTGGCGAGCATGGGGTCGTAGTCGCTGCCCACCACGGTGCCCGGTTGCAGACCCGAATCCACCCGGATGCCGGGGCCTTCGGGTTCGACGACGTCGGCGACGAGACCACCGGTGGGCAGGGAGCCGCGGCTGGGATCCTCCGCGTAGACGCGGGCCTCGATGGCGTGTCCGGTGAGGGTGATGTCGTCCTGGGTGAAGCCCAGGGGTTCGCCGGCCGCGACCCGCACCTGCCACTCGACGAGGTCGAGGCCCGTCACCAGTTCGGTTACCGGGTGTTCCACCTGGAGCCGGGTGTTCATCTCCATGAAGAAGAACTCGTCCGGCGCGTCTGCGGACACGATGAACTCGACCGTGCCGGCCCCGGTGTAGTCGACGCTGCGCGCCGTGTTGCACGCTGCCTCGCCGATGCGTGCGCGCGTCGCTTCGTCGAGCAGCGGCGAGGGAGCCTCCTCGATCACCTTCTGGTGACGGCGCTGCAGGCTGCATTCACGCTCGCCCAGGTGAACCACGTTGCCGTGCGCGTCCGCCAGGATCTGCACCTCGATGTGCCTGGGCCGCAGGACGAACCGCTCCAGAAACAGGGTGTCGTCGCCGAATGCGGACGCCGCTTCCCGGCGTGCACTGCGCAGCGCGTCGCCGAGACCCTCGGGGTGCTCGACCAGGCGCATGCCTTTGCCGCCGCCGCCTGCGGACGGCTTGACGAGCACCGGATACCCGATGTCGTCGGCAGCAGTGACGAGATCCTCGTCGGACAGACCGGGGCGGGCGATGCCGGGTACCACCGGCACATCGAACTTCGCCACCGCGTTCTTGGCGGTGATCTTGTCGCCCATCACCTCGATCGCCCGGGTGGATGGTCCGAGGAAGGCGATGTCCGCGTCGGCGCAGGCCCCGGCGAACTTCGCATTCTCCGACAGGAAGCCATATCCGGGGTGAATCGCCTGGGCGCCGGTGGCTTGCGCCGCTGCGATCACCTTCTCGATCACGAGGTAGCTTTCCCGGGCCGCTGCGGGCCCCAGCAGGACCGCGGTATCGGCTTCCCGGACGTGCCGGGCGTCCCGGTCGGCTTCGCTGAACACGGCGACTGACCGGATGCCCATCGCGCGGAGCGTGCGGATCACGCGGACCGCGATCTCGCCGCGATTGGCTACCAGGACCGTGTCTATCCGAGTCTTTTCAGTCATTGTCCACTCACATCCGGAAAACGCCGTAGGAGACGGGCTCGAGCGGGGCGTTCGCACACACCGAGAGCGCCAGTCCGAGAACAGTTCTGGTATCTGCTGGGTCGATGATTCCGTCGTCCCACAGCCGGGCGGTCGAGTAGTACGGGTTGCCCTGCGCCTCGTACTGCTCGCGGATGGGCGCCTTGAAGGCCTCCTCGTCCTCCGGCGACCACGGGTTGCCTGCGCTGTCGAGTTGCTCGCTACGCACCGTCGAGAGCACCGACGCCGCCTGCTCGCCGCCCATGACGGAAATACGGGCGTTGGGCCACATCCACAGGAAACGCGGCGAGTAGGCGCGGCCGCACATCGAGTAGTTTCCGGCGCCGTAGGATCCACCGATCACCACGGTCAGCTTGGGAACCCGGGCGCAGGCCACCGCCGTCACCATCTTGGCCCCGTGCTTGGCGATGCCGCCCGCCTCGTAGTCCCGGCCGACCATGAAACCGGCGATGTTCTGGAGGAACACCAGAGGGATGCTGCGCTTGTCGCAGAGTTCGATGAAGTGAGCGCCCTTCATCGCCGACTCCGCGAAGAGCACACCGTTGTTCGCCACGATGCCCACCGGATGCCCCTCGATATGGGCGAAGGCCGTGACGAGCGTCTTTCCGTATTCCGCCTTGAACTCCGAGAATTCACCGGCGTCCACGATGCGGGTGATCACCTCGCGGACGTCGTACGGTGTGCGCGAATCCGTGGGAACCACGTCGTACAACTCGGTCTGCGGAGCCGTCGGAGGCACGGTTGCCACCACATCCCACGGCCGGACCGCACGGGGCCCGAGAGTGGACACGATGTTCCGGACGATCCGCAGAGCGTCCTGATCGTCGTCGGCAAGGTGGTCGGTGACACCGGAAACCTTGGAGTGCAGATCTCCCCCGCCGAGTTCCTCTGCGGTCACGACCTCACCGGTCGCGGCCTTCACCAACGGCGGGCCACCCAGGAAGATGGTGCCCTGATTGCGGACGATGACGGCCTCATCACTCATCGCGGGGACGTACGCACCACCCGCCGTGCAGGAACCGAGAACGGCGGCGATCTGGGGGATTCCCTGCGCACTCATCGTGGCCTGGTTGTAGAAGATGCGCCCGAAGTGCTCACGGTCGGGAAAGACCTCGTCCTGCCGTGGCAGGAACGCGCCACCCGAATCGACGAGGTAGATGCAGGGAAGCTGGTTCTGCAGCGCGACCTCCTGCGCCCGAAGGTGCTTCTTGACCGTCATGGGGTAATAGGTGCCGCCCTTGACCGTCGCGTCGTTGGCGACGATCACGCACTCCCGGCCGGACACCCGGCCGATGCCGGCGATGATGCCCGCACCGGGGCTCTCGTCTCCGTACATCCCGTTGGCCGCCAACGGGGCGATTTCGAGAAAGGGACTCCCGGGATCGAGAAGTGTGTCCACGCGCTCTCGGGGCAGGAGCTTGCCCCGGCTCACGTGCCGCTCGCGGGACTTCTCGCTGCCGCCCAAGGCGGCGACGGCCAGCCTCGACCGCAGCTCGTCCACGAGTTTGGTGTGCTCGGCTCGGTTGATCTCTCGAGCAGGGATTCCGCCCAGTGCCATCCTGTCGCCTTCTCTTCTTGACGCCCGGAAATTGTGAGTTAATACTCGATAACTGAAACTAAGATAACTGCGATTAACTGAGTTGTCCAGACCACATTCGAGGAAGAGCCATGGCGATGACCACAGACGTCGACGGAGCGCCGGCTCCATCCCACGACGGCACCGGGGCGCCGGCTCCATCCCCCGACGGCACCGGAGCGCCGGCTCCATCCCCCGACGGCACCGGGGCGCCGATCACGCGCCGTGAGCAGATGAAGGCCGACCGCCGTCGTCAACTCCTCCACGCCGCAGCCCGTCTCATCGCCGAGCGCGGCTTCCTGGGCGTCCGACTCGAGGATCTGGGATCGGCTGCCGGAATCAGCGGTCCCGCCGTCTACCGGCACTTCCCCAACAAGGACGCCGTACTGGTAGAACTGCTCGTCGGTATCAGCACGCGTCTCCTCGAGGGCGGGTCGAGAGTCGCCGCGCAGGCAGAATCACCGAAGGCCGCTCTGGAAGGCCTCATCGACTTCCACCTCGACTTCGCCCTCAGCGAGGCCGATCTGATCCGCATCCAGGATCGGGACCTCGACAACCTTCCCGACGAGGCCCGCCGCGAGGTGCGCCAGAAACAGAGGCGGTATGTCGAGGTGTGGGTGAAGGTGCTTCTGCAGGTAGACACCTCACTCGACGAGACGGATGCCCGGACCAAGGCCCATGCCACGTTCGGCCTCATCAACTCGACACCACACAGCGCCGACCCCACCACACCGGACCGGACCCGAAAAGTGCTGCGTCAGATGGCCCTCACCTGCCTCCAACCGGTGTAGCCGCGATCGAGCGACGGCACCCACCCCCAAGGGCAATTCAGCCCTACCCTCACCGAGAGAGTGATGATGGAGTGAACAGTGGCTTCGAATCGTGGAGCCGGTGACGGAGGTGGTTCTCTCGTTGCTGCTCGGCGGAAACAGAAACCGGCAGACAACGCGACAGATCGAGGGCGGTCCGATGAATGTTCCCGGACCT
>NZ_JBAQEO010000340.1:0-3817 GCF_049286785.1 Rhodococcus sp. (in: high G+C Gram-positive bacteria)
AACGTCCGCCCGCGGCACCGTGCGCTACCCGTCAGCGGGTGGCTCCATGAGCACCCTGGAGATCAAGAGCCGCATCGAAGCGATGTTCCGCGACAGGACGGACGCACCGGACGAACTGGTGGAGCAGCCCGACTGACACCGCGAAGGCTTCGTGCGGTTGTGGCCGCCCAACCTCCGGACCGGACTGATCGACGGCCGTCTCACCGGATCCGGATGTTCGCTTCCGGAACCTCGGTCACCGACGTGCGCCCGGTGCGCAGGTACTCCACGATGGCGGCGTTGAGCGGGGGGTTGTTCTTGCCGCTCACTCCGTGATCGCCGCCGCCGACGGTGACGAGGCGGGACCGCATCTGGTCGGCGAGGACGAGACCACCGTCGTACGGAGTCTGCGGATCCCCCCGACTCTGCAACTGTAAGGGCGCGGTGGCGAGGGACCGCCCGGTCAGCGTCACGGGTCTCGTTACGGGCGGCGCGCCTGCGCAGCCGGCACCCGAACCGTACTGGTAACCCATCAAGTCGAAGACATCCATGTTCCACAGCGCCTCGTACAGGAACGCCGGATACAGCTGCGGCTCGACTGCAGCTTGATTCTCGTTGCACAGCATCAAGGCCTGCAGATTCATCCCGCTCGCGACCAGCGGTTTCAGTTCCTCAGGAATGTCTCCGGCCCCGGGTGGAGGACCGTCGCGGATGGTGAGGGCCATATCGGGCCAGGCGTCCCGGTTCGGCGCCACCTGGTAGAGCATTCCGTAGGTAGTCGACGCGGCCTGAGTGGCACCCGGATCGGCGATCTTTGCCATGAACGCCTCGAAGCGGGTTCGGGCATCGGCCGTCATATTCACGCCGTCGCGATACTGCTGGGCGATCGCTTGCAGGCCCGGCGGTACATCACCGATCTGCGCGGGCGGAGGCGACAGGGTCGGAACGGCACCGGCCTCGGCAACCACCCGATCCGACCAGCGCTGATACACTTTCAGGGGCGTATCGCCGAGACCGTAGGTGGCGTCGTTGGCAGCTATCCACGGGAAAAGGTCACGGGCCCTTCGCTTGTACCCTTCACTCTGGCTGATCGGCACCTGGGTCCACAACCATTCCGGATTCACTCCGGAATCGAGAACCAGCCGATCGGTCTGCTGCGGAAACAGAGTGGCGTAGGTGGAACCGAGAAACGTTCCATACGAGATTCCGTAGATGCTGATTTGCTCCTCGCCGAGTGCCTTGCGGACCTCGTCGAAATCGCGGGCGGTGTTCTCGGTCGTCAGATGGCGTGTGTAACCAGGAGTGCCGGCCTCACAGCGGGCCCTCAGGTCGCCACCGGCGTTCGTGACGGCGGTGACCACATCAGCAAGATCCGGCTCGCCACACTGCACGGGCGTGGCGTAGAGCAGTCCTCTCGGCTGGACGCCGATGAGGTCCCACTCCTGCCTGAACTCGTCCGGCCATACCTGTGCCGGGGTGTCCTGGAACATCGACAGGGCGGAACCTCCCGGCCCGCCGGGGTTGCCGAACAGGACCCCGCGCCGATCCTGCGGGTTCTGCGCCGGGATCCGGCTGACCGTCAGCATGATCTTCGTTCCTTCGGCGGTTGCATAGTCCAGGGGCACCGCGATTTCGGCGCACTCACCGACCTCGACGAGCGAAAGTTCCGGACAAGGCCGCCATTCCAACGACCGATCGGTGCCCGCCGGTGGCTCCTGGGCAACGGCCACCGGCGAACTCGCGAACAGCACCAGCCCCGATACAACAATGCCGGTCGCACCCGATCGAAGCAATCTCATCTCGTGAATCCATTCCGTCGGCCTGTCGACCGAACATAACTCACGTAACGATCGAACCACGGATAGCCATCAAGTGTCGGAGCGCGAGATTGTTGCCGGCGGCCGAGCACCCGGGGTGTAACGCACGTGCTGCGATAACCGACGTTCTTGACATCTACGCGAGACCCACGGGGGTGGTCAGCACGGGCCACGATCGGATGGGGTTTGACCATGAAAGTTCACCGGACGGCGCATCGACGACGGATCGCCTCGGGTTTGATGGCACCTGGTGTGTTGGGGATGGCGGTTCTACTCGCAGCACCGTGGTCGAACCCGGGTTCACCGACAACGACTGCCACAGCTATGACAGCCGCCGCGTCCCCGTGTTACGACATGGTGAGCATCGCGGTCGGTGGACGCAACGACGCCCCGCGTGAGGGCACGCACGAGATGCTGGTGGCGCCCGACGGCACCCGGCTTCCGGCTTCCTTGTCCACCGAGTACGGCAGTCACTGGGTGGACCCCGTGGTGAACGCTCCGCGTCAGGCCGTCGGAGGCGATTCCTACGCGGCGGTCTACATCGACTATCCGGCGAACATGGCGTCCTACGAGGACGCGGTGAACGCCGGTATGGACAACACCGAAACCGTCATGCGCACCATCTCGGCCGCGTGCCCGAACACCAAGTTCGCGGTCGTCGGGTACAGCGAGGGCGCCGACGTGGCGCGGCGAGTGGCGATGGAGATCGGAAACCAGGAGACCGGGCAGGACGGGTCCTACGAGATCATCGACCCCGCCTCTGTGGTCGGCGTGGTGATTCTGGCAGATGCGGGACGCGGAGCGGGAGAGGGCCCCTTCCCCGGCGCCGAAGACGAGTCCCGCAATCCCGACGGATTCGATCTCGCCTACCAGACCCACAACGCCAGCGCACCCGGCAGCGGCGCGCTCCCGGGCACGTCCGGCGGGTTCGGTGCGCTCGATGGCAAGGTGGCATCATTCTGCTCGGACGGTGATCTCACCTGTTCGGCACCCGAGAACATCGCGTTGTTGCAGCTCGCGGTCAACGTGGGCCGGCAGTTGAACGTCGACCTGCTCGAGCGCGAAGGTCTCACCCCGGCGACGGGGCAGGATGTCGCGATGGTTCTCGGCCGGATCGCTCTCACGGCGTTCGCCGACATCTCCGCGCAGCAGAACTGGATGCAGAGTGACGAGACGTTCCTCGACGTCCTGGTGAAGGTGTCCGATCCCGCGTACGAGCCCGCCACCACGTCGTCGGTATCGGACACGTCGACTCAGCCCATCCCGTTGAACGAGGCAGCAGGATTGGTTTATCTACCCTCGAAGTTGCGCAACGAGATCATCGGGTTCATCGCGGACAACGAGAACACCATCCAGGTTGCGATGAGCGATCCGTACCAGCAGACACTGGGCGAGGGCACCGGCCATCACTTCGACTACTGGCGCGACGCGGATGCGGCCAACGGAAAGCCGCTGACCTCCGCCGAATACGCCGCGGCCTGGCTGACCCATCTCGCGAAGGAAGCGGATGCGGGGAACCTGAAGACCACCACCACCGATCCGTCCGCCAAGGCCCGTGCCGTCTCGTCATTACAGAGTGCCGACAACACCACGGTCAGGTCGTCCACCACCGACCCGAAGAGCCTGCTGATCTCGGACAGTTCGACGGCCGAGCCCGCACCGCCGACGACCGCAGCGTCCGTGACGACTGCTGTGTCGGCAGCGAAACCAGCAGCCGTGATACCGTCTCCGTCTCCGGCACCGGCTGCAACGTCCGCTGCCGCGACCCCCACGCCGGCATCAACCACAGCCGAAGCCTCGGCCCCGCCGACCAGCACTCCGGTACCGACAACGCAGGTAACGACAGCGCAGACAACGACAACGCAGACAACGACAACGCAGACAACGACAACGACCACGCCGGCGCCCCGGCCGTAGGCCGTCACACCGGCGGGCGGTCGCTGCCCCGGGGGCGTCGTTACCGACATAGGCGATTGCCTTACGAGAGTGGGGTCACCCAGAAGCGACCGGCGGAGGTCAAC
>NZ_JBAQEO010000341.1:0-20957 GCF_049286785.1 Rhodococcus sp. (in: high G+C Gram-positive bacteria)
GTTGCCGGCACCGCGATTTCTTGTTCTGTCAGCGTACGAGGTCGCGCCCGATGATCTCTTTCATCACTTCGGTGGTGCCGCCGTAGATCGTCTGAATACGAGTGTCCACGTAGGCCTTCCCCACGGCGTATTCGGTCATGTATCCGTAGCCACCGTGGAGTTGCAGGCACCGGTCGATGACCCGCTTCTGCAGTTCGCTGATGTACCACTTACCCTTTGCCGCGTCGACCGGGGTGAGGGTGCCGGCGTTGTACGCGAGCACACTGCGGTCCACGTAGGTCTCCGCCACATCGATTTCGGTGGACATCTCGGCAAGCTGGAACCGCGTGTTCTGGAAGTCGGCGATCGACTGTCCGAACGCCCTGCGCTCCTTGCAGTATTCGACGGTGCTTTCGAAGATGGCACGCGTGGTGGCCATCGCCGTCGCGGACACTCCCAGGCGCTCTCGGGGAAGGTGACTCATGAGGTACTGCAGGCCGCGTCCCTCTTCGCCGAGAAGGTTGGCGGCGGGCACCCGTGCATTCTCGAAGAACAGTTCCGCGGTGTCCTGTGAGGGCAGCCCGATCTTGTCCAGCTTGCGGCCTCGGACGAATCCGGGGGTGTCGCGTTCCACGACGAACAGGCTGAATCCTCGCGAACCCGCGTTCGGGTCGGTGCGGGTGGCCACCACCACGACATCGGCCATGATGCCACTCGAGATGAACGTCTTCTGGCCGTTGATGATCCAGTCGTCGCCGTCGCGGACGGCGCTCGTGCGAATCCCCTGCAGGTCACTACCGGTGCCGGGTTCCGTCATGGCGAGAGCCCCGATGGTCTCACCCGAGGCGAATCCGGGAAGCCAGCGCTGCTTCTGCTCGTCGTTGGTCAGATCGAGCAGGTAGTGCAGCACCAGGTCGTCCTGCAGGCTGATCGTCAGACCGAAGGACAAGGCATTGATCTTTGCGATCTCCTCGCACACGACCATTCGGTAGCGGTAGTCGGGCTCGCCGGAGCCACCGAACTGCTCGGGGATCTGCAGTCCGTAGATGCCGGCCTTCGCGGCCCGGGCGAAGACCGCCGGGTCGATCCAGCGCTCCTCGTCCCACCGGTCCTTGTGCGGGGTCACTTCACGCGCGAGGAATTCGCGCACTGTTTCGCGGTAGAGCTCGTGGTCCCGCTCGTAGAGGGTGCGGTCCATCCGTCAGAGCCTTTCGATGATGGTGACGTTCGCCTGTCCGCCGCCTTCACACATGGTCTGCAACCCGTACCGGCCACCGGTCCGCTCCAGTTCGTGCAGCAGCGACGTCATCAGACGCGCACCCGTGCAACCGATCGGATGGCCGAGCGCGATGGCGCCGCCATTGATGTTCACCTTGGCCGGATCGGCACCGAGGTCGGCGATCCAGGCGAGCACGACGGGCGCGAACGCCTCGTTGATCTCGACGGCGTCGATGTCGTCGATGGAGAGGCCGGCCTTCTTCAGCGCATGCTGAGTGGCGGGGATCGGGGCAGACAGCATCATCACGGGATCCGCGCCGCGGACGGAGAGGTGATGAATGCGTGCGCGGGGAGTGAAGCCGTAACGCTCGACGGCGGCTTCGGAGGCGACGAGCAGGGCGGCCGAGCCGTCCGAGATCTGGCTGGCCACAGCTGCGGTCAGCTTGCCACCCTCGGTCAGCGTCTTCAGGCCGGCCATCTTCTCGAGAGTGGTGTCCGCGCGCGGGCCTTCATCGGTCGAGATGCCCTCGAACTCGGTGATCTCGCGGGTGAACCGGCCCTCGGCGATCGCCTTCAGTGCCCGCTGATGGCTCTCGTAGGCGAACTTCTCATTGTCTTCCCGGCTCAGGTTCCATTGGTCCGCGATCATCTCGGCTCCACGGAACTGCGAGATTTCCTCGTCGCCGTAGCGCGCGGCCCAGCCCTTCGACCCGGTCCACGGATCAGTGGAGCCGAAGGGCTCACCTGCACCGAACGCGCTGAGGATGGGGTATTGGCTCATCTTCTGCACGCCACCGGCGACGATGAGATCGGCGGTGCCGCTCATGACGCCCTGGGCGGCGAAGTGCACTGCCTGCTGTGCCGAACCGCACTGGCGGTCGATCGTGACACCGGGAACGCTCTCGGGAAGCCCGGCGGCCAGGGCTGCGGTGCGGGCGATGTCGCCGGCCTGGGATCCGATGTTGTCGAGGCAGCCGAGGATGACGTCGTCGATATCGGCAGGATCGAAGTCGTGACGGCCGACGACCGTCTTGATGACGTGGGCAGCCATGTCGGCGGGATGGGACTGTGCGAATCCGCCGCCGCGTTTGCCGACCGCGGTACGGACGGCGTCAACGATAAAGGCCTCGGCCATGGGGTTCCTCCTGGGTGAAATGTGTGACTCGGTTTGAATTTAACATAGATTCGAATTGGTAATTGCTCTGCAGCTGGGAAGTCGCGTTCGTGAATCGGCAGATAGGGCCTCATCGAGGGCCTCCTCGACTCGTACGCCCATTGCGCGCGATGCTGCATCGCGTTCGAGTAGGCGAGAGATTCCGGGGTCCATCAGGGAGCTCCACATCAGTCGGTCGTGTTCGTGACGTATCGGAACGGGATGTTGACTACCTCACACTAACTAATTTATGTTCAATTCAAAAGTGGCCGAATTGAGGGAGAACTGATGAAGGTGTTCAACGGGATCGAAGAAGTGATCGCGGCGGAAGGAGCCGACCTGGGAACCACCCACTGGGTGGAGATCGACCAGGCGCGCGTCGATCAGTTCGCCGATGCGACCGGAGACCACCAATGGATCCACGTCGACCCCGATCGGGCGAAGGAGGGACCGTTCGGCGGAACGATCGCCCATGGATTCCTGACGCTGTCGATGCTGCCGGTTCTGCAGCAGCAGCTCTACCGTGTCGACGGCATCACGATGGCCGTCAACTACGGTCTGAACAAGGTGCGGTTCCCGGCACCGGTGCCGGTGGGTTCGAAGGTGCGCGCCTCGCTGAAGATCGCCAAGGTAACCCCGCTCGAGGGCGCGATCCAGGTGGAGTTCACCACGACCATCGAGGTCGAGGGGAGTGCAAAGCCCGCATGCATCGTGGAATCGATCGCTCGGTATGTCGCCTGACCATGGACAAATCCAGAGGAAATCGCTCATGACGACAGAACTGGACAACCGGATTCTGACCGAGTCGTACTGGCCCCTCGACGACAGCGTTCCGCTGGTCGAATACACGCTGGGCTCGCTCCTGCGGGAACGGGCACGGCAGTGCCCGGACACCGTGGCCGTGGTCGGCAATGCCCACGGCACCGGCGAAGAGCGCCGCCTCACCTACGACGAGTTGTACGCCGAGGCGCAGCGGGTTGCAGCCGCGATCCTCGAGCTGGCCGCACCCGGCGATTTCGTCGCGCTGTGGGCACCCAATGTCGTCGAATGGCCGATCATCCTGTTCGGGGCGGCGATTGCCGGTGTCACCCTCGTTGCCCTCAACCCGGTTCTCCGTCGTGACGAACTCGTGTACGCGCTCGATCACAGCGGGGCAACATTGTTGATCCACGCGGAGGCCAGCCGCAATTACGACATGGCCGCCGTTGTCGCGGAGGCGAAGTCGCGGTGCCCGCAGCTGCGCCATACCGTCAGCCTGTCCGAAACCGAGCGCTGGCGTGCTTCCACCTCCTTGGACGAGGTCGCCGCGGGCCCGAACGCGTCCGATTCGTTCGCGCCCGTGATGCTCCAGTACACCTCCGGAACCACCGGTCTGCCCAAGGGCGTGCTCCTGCGACACCGCTCGTTGGTCAATGTCGCCCGGTTCACCATGGAAGCCATCGAGACGCCGACGCCACTCGTCGGTGTCAATCCACTTCCCATGTTCCACACCGCTTCCTGCGTGATCGGCACGATCGGGACGATCTGGATGGGCGGAACGATGGTGCTCATCGAACAGTTCACTCCGGCAGGCGCACTCGAGGCACTGCGCTCCGAGAAGGCGAATGTTCTCTTCTACGTGCCCACCATCCTCGGTGCCGTACTGGAAGCGGCGAGGCAGGACGGCAATCCAGCACCTCGCTTGGTCCGCGTGCTCGGCGGCGGTGCCAACGTGCCGGGCCCCATAATCGAAGCAACGGAGAAGCTCTTCGGAGCGACCGTGCACAACCTGTTCGGTCAGACGGAGTTCTCACCGGTCATCACTCTCACCCGTACGACGGATTCGCGTGAGGATCAGATCCATACGAGCGGTCACCCGCTACCGCAGGTGGCGGTGAAGATCGTCGATCCGATCGACGGTTCGGTGGTACCTCTCGGAGTATCCGGTGAGGTGTGCGGCCGGGGTTATCAGCAGATGGTCGAGTATCTCCACAATCCCGAGGCCACCGCCGCCGCGATCGACGCCGAAGGGTGGGTGCACACCGGCGACCTCGGAAAGTTCGATCAGCATGGAACTTTGACGATCACCGGGCGGCTCAAGGATCTCATCATCCGTGGCGGCGAGAACATTGCCCCGGCGGAAATCGAGTCGTTCCTGACGGCGCACGAGGACGTCCTCGAGGTCACGGTCGTGGGCGTTCCCGACGAGAAATGGGGTGAGATCGTCGCGGTCGTCATCGTTCCGCGGGGCGAGCCCCGCGAGGGCTTGCGGCAGTCGCTCGTCGACTACGCCACCCAGGGTCTGTCACCGTACAAGGTGCCGCGTGACTGGTATCTGGCAGCGGAGCTGCCGGCCACCGCCTCGGGCAAGGTCCAGAAGTTCAAGCTCCGTGAGGCTATCGCCGATGGCGTTTACAGACAGCTGCCCTGACCTGCTCGCAAGCAATCCCACCATTTTGTCGAATTCAAGGAGAAGACATGCCAGGAGTGAATGACCGGGTCGTCGTGGTGACCGGCGCAGGTGGCGGCCTCGGCCGCGAGTACGCGTTGCTGCTCGCCCGTGAGGGTGCTCGGGTGGTCGTCAACGACCTCGGCGGCGCACGCGACGGTTCGGGTTCGGGATCGACAATGGCCGACGCCGTGGTCGCGGAAATCCGCGAAGCAGGCGGCCTCGCAGTGGCCAACTACGACAGCGTGGCCACCGAGGAAGGCGCGCAATCGCTGATCCAGACCGCGCTCGACGAATTCGGTGCGGTGCACGGCGTCGTCAACAATGCCGGCATCCTCCGTGACGGTGCGTTCCACAAGATGACCAGCGACAACTGGGATGCCGTGCTGAAGGTCCACCTCTACGGCGGGTACAACGTCTCTCGCGCGGCGTGGCCGCACTTCCGTGAGCAGAAGTTCGGTCGCATCGTCGTCGCGACGTCCACGAGCGGCCTCTACGGCAACTTCGGGCAGGCCAACTACGGTGCCGCGAAGCTCGGCCTCGTCGGTCTGATCAACACGCTCGCCATCGAGGGTGCCAGGTTCGGAATCAACGCGAATGCGGTTGCACCTCTCGCAGCCACCCGGATGACCGAGGACATCGCACCGCCGGAGTTCCTCGAGAAGCTGCCGCCGGCGCACGTGGCCCCGGTCGTCGGCTATCTCCTCACCGAGGAATCCTCGGATACCGGATCCGTGTTCGTGGTGGGTGGCGGACAGGTGCAGCGGGTGGCGCAGTTCCAGAACAAGGGAGTGACCTTCGCCGCGCCGCCCACCGTCGATCAGCTTGCGGAGCGGTGGGCGGAGATCTCCGACATGACCGGTGCCGTTCCCGGTGTGAATCCGCTCGGCTGAGACACGGTAGTTCCCCACGGGCGGGCAGGAGCATGCATCCTGCCCGCCCGCTGTCTTGCGTGTACGCCACGCCCGACCCCCCTGAACGCCACGCCCAATGTCAACGTCTCGCCCAATGTGACAGTGGGGCAATCCAACTGAACGAATGTGACATTGGGTGACTGCGGCGGGGCGCCCTTCAGGCAACCAGCAGGGCGACAGAAACGGTGCCGACCGTGAGTATCCAGGTTTCGACGATCAACCGGAGACGCGTTGTCGCAGATCGGAGTTCCATGAAGTCCAGGGCGATATAGCGCGCTTTGACGAAGGCGATGGCCAGTGCAATACCTGCCGCGATGCGGGCGTTCTCCGGGCCGAGCAGGTGGCCCTTGCTGATCCACAGGGTCGCACAGGTTGCGATGAGGAGACCGATCCACACAACGGTCGCCCTGACGGGTACGAGGCTCATGCGGGGCTCCCCAGGTAGAGCAGCGTGAAGATGATGACCCACAACAGGTCAACCATGTGCCAGTAGACGGCGGCTCCCTCCGCGAATCGCGTGGACACCGCCTGCCTACCCGCGACAGTCGACCTCCGCCACACGAGGAGCAACACCGAGCCGATCGCCACATGAAGCAGGTGCAGGCCGGTGAGAACGAAGTAGTACATGAAGAACTCGCTGGACGCAAGGCCATGTCCGGATGCGACTTCCAGAGCGTATTCGATTGTCTTGCAGGCAATGAATACCCCCGCACCAGCCAAGGTGACGTCCAATAGGCGCCTGGCAGCGTCAACGCATCCACCTCTCTGGTGGTGAACAGCCATCAGAACCAGGTAGGACGACGTCAGGAGAACAACTGTGTTGATCAAGCCGAGTGGGATCAGCAATTCGGCCGAATCGTGCACAAACGTCGCGGTGTTCTCGCGCAAGGCCCACAGATAGGCGATGAAGAAACCGGCAAATACCGTCAGATCCCCAAGAATGAAGATCCACAGCTCCGCCTCGCCGGGGATGCGTCTGCCGGTTTCGGGTGCCCGCGGTTCGACCGAATCGGTTGATCGAATGCCGGTCGCGGGGATCATGCGGCGATCTCCTCGTTCTTCGGTGCCCATCGTCCCGACAGAGCAAGGTGTCGCAATGTCAGTCCCATGGCAAACAGCCAGACGGTGTACGACGAGAGGGCCAGCCAGAAGATGAAGATTCCGTGCCAGGCGAATGGGCCGGTCTTGAACGCGAATGCCAGGACGTCGAAGGCAAATGTGAACCCCACCCAGAAATTCAGGTATCCGAGCCAACGTGGGAGCAAGGGTGTGGTCGCTGTCAGAATCCCGGCGCCGATTGCAAGATTCTGGATGATGAATGGTGCAACCGGAGTGAGGAACAGCAGCCATGCGAGGTCGTTGAGCATCATGGTCAGCTCCGCATCGCGGTCCGGCCGGAATCCTGCCACCGCCATGATCAGCATGGGGATCAAGAGCAAAACGCCGGTCACTGCGCCCGATACAAGCTGTATCAGTGCAAGGATCGGCGATCGACCTTCCATGCGCCACATGACGAACCCGACGCCGGCGACAAGCGGAATCACCAGACAGATGCCGATGGACGCGAGGGCTATGCCCATGGGCACCCGGACGCCGTTGGCGTAGAACGCCGCAACCGTCTGGGTCGAGTCGCCGGCACCGAGGGGGAAGGGCAGGACACCCGCGATGAGCCAGCCGATGAAGGCAACGACGACTGTGAGCGGTCCGCACCAACCACAGATCACCAGTGTGCGCCTGGTCGTAGTGGACAGCGGATCCACGAGTGTGTAGTCCATCCGAGTTGGATCTCCAGTTCCAGGGTGTGCGAGTCGGACTATCCCGATGCCGAAGTCAGATAGGGGTCTCGGATCTTGCCCTTGACGAGCTTGCCGGTGGGGGTGCGGGGCAGCTCGTGCACGAAGTCCACGGACCGTGGAGTCTTGTAGTGCGCGATGCGCTCACGCACATAGTCGATCAGTTCCGCAGCGAGCGTTTCCGACTCCTCGATTCCTGGAGCCAACTGAACGACGGCCTTGACCTGCTCACCCATCTCGGGATCGGGGATGCCGATCACGGCGACATCGAGAACCGCTGGGTGCAGGGCGAGGACGTTCTCCGACTCCTGCGGGTAGATGTTCACACCACCGGAAATGATGACGAACGACTTGCGGTCGGTCAGGTACAGGTATCCGTCCTCGTCGAGGTAGCCGAGATCGCCGACCGTGGTCCAGTTCGGATGCTCGGGATGCTGTGCGGCCGCGGTCTTCTCGGGATCGTTGTGGTAAGTGAACGGCAGGACTTCGCGTTCGAAGTAGACCGTGCCGATCTCGCCGGTCGACAGCACGGTGCCGTCGTCGCTGCAGATATGGACCGGTCCGAGGACGCTCTTGCCGACGGAGCCGGGGTGTTCGAGCCATTCGGCGCTGTTGATGAAGGTCATGCCGTTGGCTTCGGTCGAGCTGTAGTACTCGTAGACGATGGGGCCGAGCCAGTCGATCATGGCCTGTTTGACGTCTTGGGGGCACGGTGCCGCGGCATGGATCAGTACCCGCAGGCTCGACAGGTCATAGCGAGTGCGTACCGAGTCGTCGAGCTTGAGGATCCGCACGAACATCGTCGGTACCATCTGCGCGGCGGTGACCCTGTACTGCTCGATGTGGCGGAGGGAAGTTTCGGCATCGAACTTCGCGGCGATGACGACTGTGCCGCCGAGCGCATGGATGATGCCGCCCCATCGCAGGGGTGCGGCGTGGTAGATGGGTGCCGCGGAATAGTAGACGGTCTCTTCGCCTATGCCGAACATGTGCTTGGCAACCATGGCCAGGGGATCGCCGGATTCGGCAACCTGCCAGTCCGGCAGTGGCGGCTGGATGCCCTTGGGGAATCCGGTGGTCCCCGACGAGTACAGCATGATCGCGCCGCCCGGCTCGTCGTCGAGTCGCGGTCCCGCGTCGGTGAGTGCGTCCTCGTAGGATGCGAAGCCGTCGACCTCGCCGCCGAACGCCAGACGGCACGCTTGTCCTGGCACGAGCGCGCCGACCTGTGCGGCGAGATCGGCCAGCGCCGCAGACACGACGAGCGCCTTGGCGCCGCTGTCGCGGACGATGTACGCGACCTCGTCGGGGGTGAGGTGTCTGTTGACGGCGGTGATGTACAGGCCGGAACGCTGGGTGGCCCAGAAGACCTCGAAGGACTCGACAGTGTTGTCGGTGAGCAGTGCGACGACGTCGCCGCGGCGCAGGCCGGCGTCGTGCAGAACACGTGCCAGGGCAGCGGAGTTGTCGTCGAGCGCACGGTAGGTCAGTCTGCGATCGGAATCGGCGAGAACAACCGCAAGCCGATCAGGATGGGACTTGGCGTAGGTACCTGGGTACATGTCGGAGCCTTCGTTTCGGAGGGAACGTCAGATTTCGGGGACGGGGACGAGGCCGGTCAGTACGGTGCCGGACAGCCCCCCGTCGACGACCAGCGCATGGCCGTTGACCCAGCCGGCTTCGGGCGAGGCGAGAAACAGGATCACCGACGCGATGTCGTCGGGGGTCGCGTGGCGGCCCAGCAATGTCTCGACGCCGTCGATGGTGTCTTCACCCATGGACTTGCGGAAATCCTCGAGGATCGGTGTCTGAACCGGGCCGGGAAGTACCGCATTGATGCGCAGGCCCATCTCGTGCAGCGCGATGCCCATCGTCATGACGTAGACGGTGGCAACTTCCTTGGAGAAGTTGTAGGCGTTGCCTTCTTGCGGGTTCGCGGTGAACCAGTCCGCGCCCTCGGCGAAGGTGTCGGTGGCGAGCAGTTCTTTGATTGTTTCGAGGCGGTCGGCCCAGTTGTATCCGGCGGTCGAGGAGACCACCACGACGGCGGCGCCCGGGTTCAGCAGGCCGAGAGAGGATTCGACGACGTGGCGCATGCCCAGGGCGTTGACCGCGAACACGACGTCAGCGGGTGCGGTACCGGGAACACCGGCGATACTGAGCAGTCCGTCGAAGGTGCCGTCGAGTTGGGCGAGCGCCGCGTCGATGCTGTCGGGATCGGACAGGTCGACGGTGATGTGCTGGTCGACCGGTGCGGTGGGCGTGTTGCGGTCGAGGCTGACCACAGAGACCCCGGCGTTGACGAGCTGGCGGGCGGTGGCGTCGCCGATGCCGGAGGCGGCGCCGGTGACGAGGAAGCGTTTACCGCTGAGACTGGACATCATTCTCCTGGGAAAGGTTGGGGGTCAGTGCTGGACGGGGCAGCCGGTGGACGCCGACATGCGCTTGACTGCGCCGGCGAAATTGCCGACGAGAAGATCGGGTTCACCGAGTTTCAGGCTCGGCATGCGGTGAAAAATCTGGTCGAACATGTGCTTGAGCTGCATCTTGGCGAGGAAGTTGCCGAGGCAGAAGTGCACCCCGCCGCCGCCGAAGGCGACGTGGGCGTTCGGCTTGCGGGTGATGTCGAACTTCCACGGGTCCGGAAAGACAGTCGCGTCCCGATTGCCGGAGTTGTAGAACATGACGACCCAGTCGCCTTTGCGGATCTCCTTGCCGCCCAGCACCGTGTCCTGTGTGGCGGTGCGGCGGAAGGTCATCACCGGGGTCACCCAGCGCAGCACCTCGTCGATCGCGGCGTCGATCCGTCCGTCGAAGTCCTCGAGCAGGTACGCGAGCTGATCCGGGTTGTCGAGCAGCACCTTGGTGCCCAGCGACAATGTGCTGCGGGTGGTGTCGTTGCCGGCGAAGGACATCAGCACGAACATCGACGCGAGCTCGTCGTCGGTCAGTTTCTTGCCGTCCACCTCGGCCGCAACGAGGTTGGTCCACACGTCGTCGCGCGGGCAGGTGCGGGTCATCTCCGCGAACCCGAGGCCGATTGTCAGGTTGCCGATGAGTGCGTCGTTGACCACCTCGGCCGGTGTGCGTCCAGCGGCGACGTCGGGGTCGTTCCAGCCGCCCAGCTCATCGGCATGGTGCGCGGCCTCTTCGCGGTACTCCTGGGGTAGGCCGACCATCTCGTAGAAGGTGTTCATCGGCATCGGCTTGGAGACGTTCTCGACCCAGTCGCCCTCGCCGAGGGCGAGAAAGTCGTCGACGATTCCGATCGCGCGCTGCCGGATCTGTTCCTCGATCTTCTTGATCTGCTTCGGGGTGAACGCCGAGCTCATCAGCTTGCGCATTGTCATGTGCCGGGGACCGTCCATCGCGAGGAAAGAAGACGCCGCCTCGATGAATTCCTCAGGAACGTCCTCCATCTGGTGGCCCTGACCGGAGCAGAACAGCTCGGGGTGGGTACTCACCTCGCGGATGAGGTCGTTGGTCGTCACCGCCCAGTAGCCCGGGATCTCGGGGGGCGCGAGCTCGCTGTCGACGGGAGGCTGCCAACTGACCGGGTCCCGGCGGCGCAACTCTGCGAACGAGGTGTCGCGCTCCTCGGGGGACAGCGTCCAGAACGCGCGGCTGGAGATGTTGACGGGGTCGTACGCGCGGGTCTCTGTGGGTGCGGTGGAAGTCATGAGGGGTCTCCTGGTGTGCGGGGATCAGTACGAGCAGGTCGGTGCGGCCGTCGGCCTCTGCCAGAAGGCGTTGCCGGTCTCTGCGCTCATCGTGGTTCCAGTGGGCTCGACCGCGGTTCCGTCCGGAAGTGCTTGGCACGCAACGAGGTCGAAGGATGACGTCCGTCTCGTGATCGGTGAAGACGAGCGGGGCGCGACGCCGGTTGCGGCCGGCTTGGCGAACAACTCGAAGGACACATGCGTCTCTCCTCGGGACGTGCGAATGCGACCGTGCCCTGAGTGTTGCCTGGGTCACGTTCAGACCTAACATAAGTCAACTTACGTAGAAGGTCAAGAGACCGCGGGCATGAGGTGCATCCGAGGTTCCCCGCGAGAAACGGGGTAGGTTCATGGCAACGCTCGGGTTGAAGGACGTCACAGTTCACGAAAAAATCTGCTGCATAACGATTCGCAGATGCGTCGAGGGTTCGTCGACCCCGTTCACTTCGCAGCCGCTTCACTTCGCAGCCGCGAAATGGTATACGCCGTCGATTTCGGTCCGCTCCAGTCGTCCTTGCAGGACGAGTACGTCCAGGTGTGCGGAGATTTCCAGAATCGCCATCATGCGGTGGATGGCACGCAGGTCGGCGAGCGCACGCTCGTGCCGAGTCCAGGTGAGTGCGCCCCCGATGTCGGCTGCGGTATGACGGCCAGACGCCACTTGTGACAGAACCGCATCGAATCGTTCGTCGTGGTGCGCGAGCAAGGCGTCGACCCGGTCGTGGACGTGGGGCGTCACCCGCCCGTGGGCAGGCAGCATCTGCGCGTTCGGCAACGACTTCACCCGTGCCAGCGACTCGAGGAAGGAGGCGAGCGGCAATGCCTCGGGGGCGCGCTCGAAACCGATGGAGGGCGTGATTCGCGGGAGGATGTGATCGCCGGTGATCATGACGTCCCGGTCAGGATCGGTGACGATCATGTGCCCGCGGGTGTGTCCCGGTGTGTGATGAACCTCGAGCATCCGGTCGCCGACTGCCAGCCGTTGTCCGTCCTCCAGCCACGCGTCGGGTTCGCCGAACGGGACGTCCTTTTCGTGTTCTTCGAGTTCCGTGGCCTCGATGAGGTCAGCCAAGTCCGTTGCACCGCAGGTCCGCAACAGGGCAACCTGTCCAGGGTGCATTCCGGCGATCTCCTCGAACGCGGCAATGGTGTGCCGTTCCTGCTCGCCCACGAGTACCGGCGTCCCGTAGGCGTCCCGGAGCGCGATGGCCTGCGTGTAATGATCCCAATGTGTGTGCGTGACAATGATCTGCTCGACGTCCGCGAGCGTGAAGCCGAGATCCGAGAGCGCCGCGGACAGGGCGCGTTCGGTGCTTGCCGAGGCCCAGCCCGGATCGACGAGGGTTACAGAGTTATTCGACGTCAGGGCATAGCAGTTGACGGATCTCAGATCCTGGAGGGGAAGCGCGAGCGGAATTCGGTAGACACTCTCCGCGACGCGGTGCGTGACGGGTGCGGTCCAGTCCGTGGACTGGTGGTCGAGTGTCGTCACGGTGCCGCCACCTCTGCCTCGATGGCCACGCCGCGGGTGATGAGGTCCTCCACGTTGTCGGCGCCCCAGTTCTTCAGCACCTCACGTGAGTGCTGTCCGGGCCGCGGGGGCGGGGGCGGCCAGTTCACGCGTGCCCGCTCCTTGGAGAACCTCGGCGCCGGAGCGGACTGCAGAACGCCGTCCACCTCGACGAGGGAGCCCCGAGCGCGTAAGTGTGGATTCTCGGCGGCGCCCGCCAGAGTCTCGATGGGTGCGACACATGCGTCCGTGTTCGCGAAATGGGTAGTCCACTCGGCCTGGCTGCGAGTTTTGAACACAGCCGCAATTTTCGCGCGAAGCTCCCGCCAGCGGCTCGTGTCGTGTTGAAGGTGCGCGGGCTCGTCCAGGCCCAGGCCGGTAACAAGCTCGGCGTAGAACTTCGGCTCGAGCGCACCCACGGCCATATGGCGGCCGTCGGCCGTCTCGTAGACAGAATAGTAGGGCGTGCCGCCGTCGAGCATGTTGCTCTCACGTCGATCCGCCCAGGCACCTGCGGCCATCATCATGTGGGTCGAGGACAGGAGATGGCTTACACCGTCGACGATCGCGGCGTCGACCACCTGCCCGGTGCCGGTCCGGTCGGCGTCGCGTAGCGCCGCCAGCACACCGATCACGAGGTAGGCGCCGCCGCCGCCGAAATCGCCGAGCAGGTTCAGCGGGATCTGCGGGGGCCCGTCCGCCGGGCCGATCGCGTGCAGTGCGCCGGTGAGTGCGACGTAGTCGATGTCGTGACCGGCGGTCTGGGCGAGAGGGCCGTCCTGCCCCCAGCCGGTGACGCGGCCGTACACGAGTTCGGGGTTGCGGGCCAGGCAGTCCTCGGGGCCGACTCCCAGCTTTTCCGCTACGCCAGGGCGGTATCCCTCGATCAGCACGTCCGCATGCTCGACCATGTCGAGGAGGACGCCCACCGCTTCGGGCTTCTTCAGGTCCAGCAGCAGCGACTGCTTGCCGCGGTTCATGATGTCGATGTCTTCCGCACCGGCGAAGAATCCACTGCCGCCGGGGCGGTCCACCCGCACCACCTCGGCGCCGAGATCCGCCAGGAACATTCCGGCGAAGGGTCCTGGTCCGAGCCCTGCAAGTTCGAGCACCCGGCATCCTGAGAGTGGTCCCACCGTGTCTGTTTCCCTTCCGTTGACAATGGTCGAGTCGATACCGAATCAGTCTGGGACGCAGGTCATGTGGGGCTCAGCCCGTGCCGGATCAGGCTCTGCGTGGTGGCGACGAGGTCGGCGAGTGAACCCTCCGAAGCGCGCCACCACTCCGGTGCCCAATTGAGCGCTCCGATCACCAGTTTGCGGGCGGTGCGCAGGTCGAGGTCGTCGCGGATCTCGCCCGCACCGAAGGCCGCGTCCATCAGCTCGCGCCACAGGGTGGAGTAGGCGTGCGAGTCCTCACGCAGCCGCTCGCGGATGCCGTCGGGTAGCTGGCCGGTGTTACGGGTGACCGCGGTCGCGAAATGGGAGAGTTCGAGTTCGACCTCGAGGTGTGCCGCCACTGCGGCGCAGATTCGGTCCATCGGATTCGTCTCCGAAGGCAAGGAGTCGAGGGCTGCGGCGACGTGCTCACGCAGTCGACTCTGGCCCACCGACATGACCTCGGAGATCAGGTCGTACCGAGATGCGAAGTAGTAGTACACGGCCGGCGCACGCAGTCCCGCTACCTCGGCGATGTCGGTGAGGCGAGTCTCGGAAACTCCCTTGCGGGAAAGCACCTCCGCGGCAGCGAAAAGCAGCCGTTCCTGGGTGGCCTCGGACTTGCGGCCGGAGGACGTGGGTTTCGCACTCCCCGTGGTGGGTGGATTCATGGCATGGAGTACCCGCCGCTGACCGACAGGACCTGGCCGGTGATCTGGCGGGCCGCGCCGGCGGAGCTGAAGAAGACCACGGCATCTGCCACGTCGCGGGCGGTGGTGAGCCGGCGAAGGGGGATGCCCTTCTCGAGGTTCTCGATCTGGCCGGCGTTGAACACCTTGTCCGCGCCTGCCGCCCACAGGCTGCCTGCGCCCACGGCGTCCGGTCCCTCGGGGAGCACCAGGCCCGGGCACACGACGTTGGAGCGGATGCCGTGACGCCCGTGCTCTTTGGCGACGGTGCGCGCCATGGCGATAAGTCCGGCTTTCGTTGCCCCGTAGATGCCCTGGCGGATCTCGCCGAAGGCAGCGTCGGAGGAGATGAAGACGATGGAGCCGGCCTGTGCCTCGCGCATGGGACCGAGCGCAGCCTGGGTGCAGGCGATCGCCGTGTAGAGGTTGATCTCGATCGTCTTCTGCCAGCGAGCGCGGTCGGTGTCCTTGGCGAAGAATTCCGCCTCGCTGAATCCGGCGTTGTTGACCAGCGCGTCGATGCCACCCCACTGCTCCTGCAGCGAGCCGACGGACCGCTCCGCGCTGCCTTCCTCGGTCAGGTCTTCCGCGAGGACGAGGGCCTCGCCGGCGCCCAGCTCGAGGGCCTCGGCGCGCACCTTCTCGGCCTGGTCCCGGTCGATGTCACAGATGGCCACGCGGGCGCCCTCGCGGGCGAAGCGGTGCACGATCCCGCGGCCCACGTTCGAGCCGCCTCCGGTGACCAGTACCCGCCCATTTCTCAAACCCAGGTCCATCTGCTCGTCTCGCTTCCGCGTCTCGGTGCTCCCGGCATTGACTCCGGCAGCGTAACTAATTTATGTTAAATTCAAAAGTACCGATAGAGGAGGTTGCATGAGGATTCTTCGCGGAATCGACCATGTCGTGACCGGTATCGAATCATGCCGGGGGTGCGCGTCGTGAGCGCCGGTCTGGTCGCGGGCAAGTGCGCGGCGATCACGGGCGCCGCGCAGGGTATCGGACTGGAGATCGCGCGCTTGCTGCACGAACAGGGCGCCGAGGTCATGATCCTCGACGTCGACCAGGATCACGCAGCCGCAGCTGCCGCTTCGTTGGGCGAGGGCGCTCTGGGCCGGGGTTGCGACGTCACCGACGAGAACTCCGTGCATGACGCGGTGGACGCCGCCGTCGCCGAGTTCGGCGGTCTGGACATCTTCGTCAACAACGCAGGCATCACCCGTGACGCGTCGCTGTGCAAGATGACCCTGGCAGACTTCGAAGCCGTCATCAATGTGCACCTCAAGGGCAGCTGGCTAGGCGTGCGCGCGGCATCGGCCGTGATGCGCGAAGCCGGCAGCGGCTCCATCATCAATATGTCCTCGCTCTCGGGGAAGTCCGGGAACTTCGGCCAGACCAACTACAGCTCCGCCAAGGCAGGCATCGTCGGTTTGACCAAGTCCGCGGCGAAGGAACTGGCGCACAAGGGCGTCCGGGTCAATGCCGTGCAGCCGGGCCTGATCCGCACTCCGATGACCGAGGCCATGCCGCCCGAGATCTTCGCTGCACGTGAAGCGGACATCCCCATGAAACGGGCCGGCGAACCACGGGAGGTGGCCGGGGCGGTGCTGTTCCTGGCTTCGGAGCACTCGAGCTACATGACCGGCACCGTGCTCGAGGTCGGCGGCGGGCGGCTGATATGAGCGCCGTGCAGCGAAGCACCACCGAGTCCGTTGTCGACGTCGTCGCCGACGGGGCCATCGGCCGCATCACCCTCAACCGGCCGGAGGCGATGAACGCCATCACCGTCGGGCTCGGGAAGCAGCTGGAGACCGCTTTGCGGGAACTGGCCCCGAAGGTCCGGGTCATCGTCCTCCGCGGTGCCGGCGGCAACTTTTCCGTGGGCGGCGACTTTCACGAACTACAGAGTCTGCGAGATCAGGGCCGTGACGCGATGTCGGAGCTGTTCGCCAACTTCGGCCGAGCCTGCTCGACCATCGCCGACTTGGACGTGCCCGTGATCGCCGCAGTGGAGGGCTACGCCATGGCGGGCGGTTTCGAGCTGATGCAGGCCGCCGACATCGCCCTCGTGCACGAGAAGGCCCAACTCGCCGATACCCACTCCAACCACGGCATGGTACCGGGCGGCGGAAGCACGCAACGGCTCCCTCGCCTCGTGGGGCGACAGCGCGCGCTGGGACACATCCTCACCGGCGACCGGCTCTCCGCCGACCAGGCGGTGGCGTGGGGGCTCGCCTACCGTGCTCTGCCCGCCGACACATTCGACGCGGACGTGGACGCATTCGCGGAGGTGCTGGCGTCCAAGGACCCGGTGGCACTGGCCCGCAGCAAGCAGCTGATCTACGCGGGGCTGCGCCTTCCGCTGCAGGACGGGCTGTCCTTGGAACTTCGCACCGTTCTCGATCATCTCGGCGAGGATTCGAGCGGAACCGGCATCGACGTATTCACCGACAAGGACCGACGAAGGAGCACGACATGACGGAGCACCTGATCCCCGAGGGACCCGTGCTGCTGGATCTCGATTCCGACGGTGTGGCTCGGCTGCGGCTCAACCGGCCCGACGCGTCCAACGGTATGGACGTCGGTTTCCTGCAGGCACTGCACGCTGCGGTGTTGAAGTGCCACGGCGAGCCGCGCGTGAAGGTGGTCGTCCTCAGCGGTGAGGGCAAGCACTTCTGTGCGGGCGGCGACGTCCGGACCTTCGCCTCCAAGGGTGCGGCCCTGCCGGATTACCTTCGCGAAGCCACCGCCTGGCTGCAGATCGCGACTTCGGCGCTGATTCAGCTTCAGGTGCCGGTCATCGCCTCGGTACACGGTTTCGCCGCCGGTGGCGGCGGACTCGGATTGGTGTGTGCCGCGGACTTCGTGATCGCCGAGGAGACCGCCAAGTTCATGTCCGGAGCCGTCCGGGTGGGTATGGCTCCCGACGGTGGTGTCTCCGTGACGCTCACCCAGCTCGTGGGTCTGCGCAAGGCCGCCGAGATCCTCCTGACCAATCCCACCCTCGACGCGCAGACCGCACTCGAGATCGGACTGATCACCTCCGTGGTTCCGGCGGGAGAGCTGAAGAAGCGCACCGACGAGTACGCATCGCAGTTCACCGAGCTCGCGCCTCTGGCGGTCGGCGCCACCAAGCGGCTGCTGTGGGGAGGCGTGGGCGCCACCGTGGCCGACCGGCTCGCGGAGGAAGCGCGCACGGTCTCCGAACTGTCGGGCACGGAGGACTCGAGGGAGGGGCTCGCCGCCGTTCTCGAGCGGCGTGCACCGAAATTCGTGGGGCGCTGATATGACGACCGACGGGGGTGGGCCGACCGTTCTCGCCGAAGATCGTGGCACCACCCGGCTGATCACCCTCAACCGCCCCGGCAAACGGAACGCCATCGACCTCACGTTGCGGGTGGAGCTCGCCGAGGCCCTCGAAGCGGCGATGTCAGCGGAGTCGGTTCGCGTGGTCGTGCTGACCGGCGCGGGCAAGGCCTTCTGTTCCGGTGGGGACATCTCCACCATGGATCGGCAGAGCGCGGAGAAGACCGTCGCCCGTGCCCAGGCCGCCCAACGGGTGATCCGGGCGATCTGGGGTGGCACCAAGCCGGTGCTCGCCGCGGTCGAGGGCTTCGCGTTCGGTGCGGGTGTCTCGCTGGCCATGGCGTGTGACCGGGTGGTCGCCAGCGAGGAGGCGGTCCTGAGCACGGCATTTACCGGTGTGGGGCTGGCGGGGGACATGGGAATCTTTCACTCGCTGCCCTCGCGGGTGGGCCCTGCGGTGGCGCGGCAGGTGATGATGCTGCCGCGACGCCTGTCCGCAGTCGAGGGGTACGAGCTGGGCATGGTGGACGAGACGGTGCCCGCCGGAACGGCTCTGGAGCGTGCCCTGGCCGATGCGGAGCTGATCGCTGCCGCACCGCCGCTGGCGCTGCGGGAGATGAAGTGGATCTGGGGACACGGTGGGGTATCGCCGATGGACCTGCTCAACCTGGAGGTCGAGGCGCAGGCCAGGCTCTTCGACACCGAAGACTTCGCCGAGGGGGTCGAGGCCTTCGCGGCCAAACGTAAGCCGGTGTTCCGGGGTCGGTAGGCAAGCGGAAGTGCGCTTGCCGTTTCCCTGCTTCGCATTTAATCTAATTGCGATTTAAAAATGGAGGAAGATGTCGTGGTGAACTCGATTACGCAGCGGCGTGAGGCCTTGGAGCGCCAGTTCCCGGAGTGGACCCCGCGCTCGCTGGGGGAATGGCTCGACTGCCGAGCCGGCCGTTTCGGCGATCGGCCTCTGGTCATCACCGACGAGCAGACCACCACCTACGCCGAGGTCGCCACCTGGTCGCGTCGGCTGGCGGATGGGCTCGTGGCCCTCGGCGTCAAGCCCGGAGATCACGTGGGAATCGTGATGGCGAACTACACCGAGTTCGTACCCGTCAAGTTCGCGGTGGCGCACACCGGCGCGGTCGCAATCCCGCTCAACTTCCTCTACAAGGAAGAAGAACTGGCCTACGTCCTCGCCCAGTCCCGGTGCACGGTGCTGATCACGATGACCGGACACGCCGGCCTCGATTACCCGAAGATGCTCGATACCATCGCGCCGGGCTGGGACGGACCCGACGGGCAGACCGCGTTTCCGCTGTTGCGTCATTTCGTGCAGGTGAGTGTCGACGGCAGGAGCCGGGACGGAGTACTCACTCTCGGCGGACTCGAAGAACTCGGGCAGGCCCACGCGGGTGCCAGTTCGAGCATCGTCGTCGACCCGGACTCGGTGGGTGACATCCTCTACACCTCGGGGACCACGGGTTCGCCCAAGGGCGTGCAGGTCACCCATGACGCCGTGCAGCGCACCGGATACGCCTCGGCGCTGACCCGGGCGTTCGACGACGGCTGGCGCGTGCTCTTCTCGCTGCCCTGCTACCACATGTTCGGCTACGTCGAGGGTCTGCTGGCCGCAATGACCGTGGGCGGCGCCGTGATCCTGCAACCCACGTTCGAACCGGCCGGGTACCTGGCCGGAATCGAGCGACATCGGGCCAACGACATTCTCTGCGTGCCGACCATGACGGTGGGCATCCTGGAGCGGCCCGACATCGCCGACTACGACCTTTCCAGCCTGCGTGCCCTTCTGTCCGGTGCCGCGCCCGGCCCGGTGTGGCTGTGGGAGAAGGCTGCCAAGCTGCTGGGGATCTCTGAGATCGTCACCGGCTACGGGATGACCGAGTGTGGTGGCGCCATGACCCTGAGCCGCCCCGACGACAGCTTCGAGATCACCTCCACCACGGTCGGCAAGCCCAAGTGGGCCGGCGTTGCGGGCCTCGCCGATCAGGACGGAGCGCTGTGCGAATACCGGACGGTCGACCCCGTGACGGGCGAGTTCCTCCCCGCGGGCGAGGAGGGGGAGTTGGTCTCGAAGGGACCCACGTCCATGCTCGGATTCTGGGACAAGCCCGAGGAGACCGCGAAGGGCCTGCGCGGCGGCTGGGTGTACTCCGGCGATCTGGGGATCGTCCGTGAGGACGGCTACGTGCAGATCACCGGTCGCTCCAAGGAACTCTACAAGAGCGGGGGTGAGCTGGTCATGCCCAAGGAGATCGAGGAACTGCTGACCGCCCATCCCGGGATCAGTCAGGTGTACGCGATCGGTGTGCCCGACGACCGATGGGGTGAAGTGGGCTGTGCCTGTGTGGTCCGCGCCCCGGAATCGACCATTACCGAGGACGAGGTCCTGCAGTTGTGCAGGGAGCAGCTGGCCCGCTTCAAGGTACCCAAGCACGTCTGGTTCCTGGAGTCTTCGGACCTGCCGACCACTCCCACCGGCAAGATCCAGAAATTTCGCCTCGTCGCACAGGCAACCAAATTCATCCACCAGCCGGACCTCTCAGGATCGGAGCAGAAACAGTGACACTTGCAGCCTCCCCAGACATCGACCCGGTAGCCGACAAGGCGCCGCGAGTCGACTACTCGGCCCTCATCCAGCCCGAACGCATCCACGGCTCCCTGTACACCAACGAGGACGTCTTCGCCGACGAACTCGAGCGAATCTGGTACAGGAGCTGGGTTTTCGTCGGACACACGTCCGAGGTACCCGCACCCAACGACTACGTTCGCAAGAAGCTCGGTCTGCAGGACGTCATCATGACGCGCGACAAGTCCGGCGAGGTGCATCTGCTGCTCAACCGCTGCGCCCACCGTGCCAATCTCGTCTGCGACGATGCGTCCGGCAACTCGAGCGCATTCCGGTGCCCCTACCACGGCTGGACCTACCGCAACAACGGCGAGCTGCTGGGTTATCCCCAATGCCGCGCAGTTAGGCGTGTGACTGTTGGGTCAAATGGGACACACGTGAGTAAAGGGCGTGTCGGTGCGTGTGGGACAGCGGAACTCCCGGTATCGAGGGCTTGTCCTCGCAAGACAACCCTTT
>NZ_JBAQEO010000342.1:0-1650 GCF_049286785.1 Rhodococcus sp. (in: high G+C Gram-positive bacteria)
GCCTGCGCCAGGTCAACGAAGAACTGGGCACTGCCCTGCTACTGGTAGAACAGAACGCCGAACTCGCTTTGGACATCGCCTCACGTGTGTATCTGCTCGAGGTCGGTTCTGTAGCAGCGTCGGGGACAACGGAGTCGTTCCGTGCGAACAACTCCATCCGCCAGGCATATCTCGGCTACTAGGACGGAATCATGGAAATTCTGCTGTCACGCCTGTTCGCCGGAACCACAGCGGGCGCGCTCTATATCTTGATAGCTCTCGCCCTGGTGGTTGTGTTCCGGAGTTCGTCGACCATCAACTTTGCGCAGGGTGAATTCGCCCTGTTCACTGCCTATATCGCCTGGTGGCTCAACAGTCACGGTGTCCCCATCTGGGTCGCGCTGATCCCGATCATGGTGCTGGGCTTCGGTATGGGCGCGCTCGCCGAGCGCTGGCTGGTTCGCTCAGTGCGACGAAGGGACGAGAACGCGGTCCTCATCGTGTGCCTCGCCTTGTTCACCGGACTCAATGGCCTCAGTGGCTGGATCTGGGGATCAGAGGACAAGGTGTTTCCGCGGATGTTTCCGCACGGCGAGAACGATTACTTCTCGATCGCCGGGGCACGCCTGCACTACGACTCGATCCTGATCATGGCCGTCACGACAGCCGTCGTGGTTGCGGTCACCGTGATGTTCACCAAAACCAACCTGGGATTGCAGATGCGTTCTGTAGCAACCAATCCGGAGTCGGCGGCGCTGTGTGGGATCAAGGTCGGTCGGATTCTGACGCTCAGCTGGGGTATCTCGGCTGCGATCGGCGCACTGGCCGGTGCGATGATCATCCCGATTCTGCCGCCGGGCCAACTCGGATTGAGTGGCATGTTTCACGTGCTGATCTTCGCCACTGCCGGCGCACTGCTCGGTGGTTTGGACAGCATCAAGGGTGCCGTCGTGGGCTGCCTGGGCCTGTCCATCGGGTTGTCTCTGCTCAATGGGTATGCGACGTTCCTGCACGGTTCGTTGTCCTTGACGATCGCCCTCTTGGTCATTGTCGGTGTCCTCGTGTTCAAGCCCACCGGTCTGTTCGGTGCCCGTCAAGTGGAGAGAGTATGACTACCGCGATCACAAACTCCGCGAACCGAGACACCTCGGTCGCGAATTCGCTGGGCGCTAACCGTAAACGGGGTCCGCGCTTGATCGAGCGTGGATCGACGACCTACCGGATCCTGATCGGAGTCGGCTTCGCGGTTGCGGCGGCCGTGATCGCTTGGGGTGGCTCGCTCGGGCCGTTCGAGCAGGGCCAGCTCACCCGCGTCGCGATTTATGCGATTGCGATCGCCGGTCTCAACATCGCCACCGGGTATCTCGGACTTATCTCGGTCGGGCACTCGGCCTTCTTCGGACTCGGAGCGTTCACCACCGGGGTGTTGGTGGTCAAGTACGGATGGTCGCCGCTCTCCACCATGCCTGTGGCACTGCTGATCTGCTTCGTCGTCGGTCTGATCGTCGGGCTTCCTGCCCTGCGAATAAAGGGGCTTTACCTCGCCACGGTGACGCTGGCTTTCGGTGTCGCGTTCCCTGAAATCATCGCCTACTTCAGCGATTTGACCGGCGGCTCGAAGGGCATGACGATCCCACGAGGGTTGCTGCGTCCGCCGAGCTGGTCCGGCTT
>NZ_JBAQEO010000343.1:0-2167 GCF_049286785.1 Rhodococcus sp. (in: high G+C Gram-positive bacteria)
TCACCTTCACCGGGGGTCCGGAGACCGCTCGCAAGATTCTGCACAGCTGCGCTGACCAGATGAAGCCCGCGGTTCTCGAACTCGGCGGCAAGTCTGCCAACATCATCTTCGAAGACGCCGATCTGGATAACGCCGTCGCCCAGGGCTGCATCTTCTCCATCGCACTCATGGCGGGTCAAGGCTGCGCCTTCCCCACCCGCATGCTCGTCCAGGACACCATCTACGACGAGGTGATCGCCCGAGTCGCCGCATTCGCCGAGAACGTCGCCGTCGGCGACCCATTGGACCCGGCCACCGTCTCCGGACCGGTCGTCAACGAAGCGGCTCTCGAACGCATTCTCGGGATCATCGACAAGGCCAGGTCCGACGGGGCCCGCCTCGTCGTCGGAGGCAACCGACTGAGTGGCGAACTCGCGGGCGGATACTTCCTCGAACCGACCGTGTTCGCGGATGTCGATCCCGACTCCGATCTGGCGCAGAACGAGGTCTTCGGTCCCGTGCTGGCGATCATCCCGTTCCACACCGAAGAAGAAGCCGTCGCGATCGCCAACAACACCCGGTACGGGTTGTCCGGCTATATCCACACCAACAACCTTCGCCGCGCCCACCGCGTGGCCGAGCAGTTGAACACCGGCGAGGTACTGATCAACGGCGCCCTCAACCTCGCAGTCAACCGCCCCTTCGGTGGCATCGGAATCAGCGGAACCGGAAAAGAGGGCGGCAAGGCCGGCCTGCAGGAGTTCCTCCGTACCAAGAGCATCGCAATCGCGTGATGGGAAACTCGATGAAAATCACGGTAGATCCACAGCGCTGCCAGGGCCACACCATGTGCGCCGCGAACGCCCCCGACCTGTTCGTCCTGAGCGACGAAGACGGACACGCACAACCCGCCGTGGATGTCGTTCCTCCCCATCTGCACGACGCCGCTCGACGAGCGGTCGACGACTGCCCGGAGCGTGCCATCAGCATCAGCGAGAGCTGAACACCTCCGCATCTCGCCTTCACAAACGGAGAATCACATGACCGAAGTTACATTCGACCACCATTCGGGTGACTACGCCAAGAACTGGCGTCGGATCAACGCTGATTTGCGCAGCAAATGCCCTGTGGCACACACCGATGCGCATGACGGCTACTGGGTGGTGAGCAAGTATTCCGATGTCGCCGATGTCGCGCGCGACGACGACACCTTCTCCTCCTCCCGGGAATATCCGGACGGCAGCAGGGCCGGAGTCACGGTTCCCGTGACACCTCTGCGTCAGGTCCCGATCGAGATGGACCCGCCCGAGTTCTTCACATACCGGAAGTTGCTCAATGCCAGCTTCTCTCCGGCCGCTGCGAAGAGATGGGAACCGTTTCTTCGTGAAGCCACCACCTTCTGCATCGACCAGATAATCGAATCCGGCAGTTGTGATCTGGTTCGTGACATCACCTCGCCGGTACCGGCAATTTTCACCCTCGAGCTGTTGGGACTGCCGAAGGAAAACTGGCAGAGTTTCTCCGAGATCACCCATGACATGGTGCACACCGTGCCCGGATCACCGGAATACGAGGTTGCGTCCGCCGGAATGGTCGATATCGTGGCTTCGGTCAGCGAAGCGATCGCCCTGCGCCGCGCAAATCCCACCCCCGACCTCCTCTCGACGCTCGTTCACTCCGAGGTCGACGGAGAGCCGATGACGGATCAGCGACTGATCGAGATGATCACGCTGGTGATATTCGGTGGAGTCGATACCACCGGAAGTCTCATCAGTAGCGTGCTGGAGTGGTTGTTCCACAATCCCGAACAGCGCACCCTTCTTCGGGAAGATTTCTCCTTGCTCCCCCAGGCAACCGAGGAATTCCTGCGTTACTTCTCTCCGGTCCAGGGTCTCGCGCGAACCGCAACCCGCCAGTGCACCGTGGGGGATCAAGAGATTCAGGCCGATGAGAAGCTCCTCATTTCCTGGGCCTCGGCAAACTACGACGAGAGCGTCTTCGACAAGCCGGAGGAGGTTCAACTCGACCGATACCCGAATCGGCACCAGGCGTTCGGACTGGGTATTCACCGTTGCCTCGGCTCGAACTTCGCGCGATCGCAGTTCCGCATCGTGATGGAAGAGGTCTTGCGCCGCATGCCCGACTACACGATCGAGGAGGGGGCACTCCGTTACGGCTCCATCGGAGT
>NZ_JBAQEO010000344.1:0-1555 GCF_049286785.1 Rhodococcus sp. (in: high G+C Gram-positive bacteria)
CCGAAACGGTTCGTCGTGAAGGACGTCCACTGGCGAGCCGAGTATGGCGTAGTCCCTGCCCCTCTCGGCTCGTCGTTCGACACGTCGCTGCGCAGTGGCCGGGCGTTGCTGCTGGACGCGATCCGGCGCGACCCGAACCCGGTCGTCCTGCTGGGTTACTCGGGCGGTGCGGCGTTGGCCGGCAACGTGGCGGCCGAGATTGGCCGGGGTGAACATCCCGGACTCGACGTGCGCGGGGTCGGACTGATCTCGGACCCGTTCCGCGAGGATGGCTGCGGCCTGTTCCCCAACCCCGGCGGCTACGGCATCGCGGGACAACGGCCGATCCGCGGTATGCCAGTGCTGTCAGTGGCGGCATGGGGCGACCCGATCACCTCGCTCCCCGCGGGTAACCGACTGCGCGACATCGCCGACTTCACCAGCTCCCTGTCCCTCGTCGACATGCGCGTGTGGTTCGACGGCGTCCGCCGGCGCCTGACCGCCGAGCAATGGCAGAACGCGCTACTCCGACCGTGGGACCGCGGCGCATGGCGGCGCACCGGCGAGGCAGCGCAGTGGGCGCGCGGCTACCTGGTCGACGGCCGCCACGACAGCGCCTACATCAACGAAGGCCACTGCACACGCCTGGCCAGCGCCATCAACGAAATCGAGGAGTGAGCATGAGCAGTGAAGTCTATGTATATGACGAGACCCGCTGGCAATGCGCCGGATGCCGTCGATTCGTGAAGGACTCCGCAGTAGGTGGCGAGGACATCTGGGATCCGATCGACAGCTATTACGGATTCCGCTCGTACATCTGGGCCGACTGCAAGGTCTGCGGACGAGTAGATGACCCGATCTGCCTTCCGGTCAAGTCGCACACCTACACCGCACCAGCCATCGAGGAGTGAGCATGACTGCACAGAGGTTCCGGAAGAAGCCCGTCGAGATCGAAGCCATGCAGTTCACCGACATGGACTCGTACCTGGACATCGTTGAGTGGTGGAAGGTACAGAACACCGGCACCCTCACCGTCGATGAGGTGTTCACCTACCGGCACCCACTCATGCTCGTAACCACACTCGAGGGGACCATGGCGGCGAACCCAGGCGACTGGATCATTCGCGGAGTGCAAGGCGAGTTTCTACCCGTGCAAGCCGGACATCTTCGCCGCCACCTACGAAGCGGTGGAATGACCATGACGACACCGCTCAAGATCCTGAACGACATCATCGACGAACGTCAGCGCCAGGATGAGAAGTGGGGCGAACAGAACCACCACGACGGCACCGGGCCCGGGTATCAGAAGCATGCCGATGCAGCGCGTGAGCGTTGCCAGGCGGCCGCTGCGCTCGGATTGGTCTCCTACCGGGACATTCTCGAAGAGGAGGTATTCGAAGCGTTCGCTGAATCCGATCCGGCCAAGCTCCGGGCGGAGCTGATCCAGGTCGCCGCTGTCGCAGTCGCTTGGGTCGAGAAGCTCGATCGCGAGGAGCGACCATGAGCACCGGACTCGAGCGCGCCAGAGAGCGCCACACCGGAACACCAGCCGAGCAGCGTGACCGCGGTATCGCCC
>NZ_JBAQEO010000345.1:0-4121 GCF_049286785.1 Rhodococcus sp. (in: high G+C Gram-positive bacteria)
CTCCTCCCGCATCCACCCCAGGCCGAGACAGATCCGCAGACGTCCACGGGACAACCGGTCGAGGGTGGCGAGGCGCTTGGCGAGGACCACCGGATTGTGGTTGGGAAGCACGAGAACACCCGTCGCAAGACCCAGCGTCGTGGTGGCACCGGCAACGAATGACAACAACTCCAGCGGATCCGGCAGTTCGCAGTCATCTGGCAGGTGCGATTTGCCGGTCGGCGAGTAAGGGTATGTGCTCTCGGTGTCCGCGATGACGACCGAGTGCTCCACCGCCGAGATCTCGTCGAAACCGAGTGATTCGGCAGCACGAGCGAATTCGAGAATCCACTCCGGATCACTTGCGTGTCCCAGTTCCACCGGAACCACTACGCCCAACTTCATGCCGGGATGTTCCTCTCGTCGTGCCGATTCATCTTTCAGCCGCTCCCCCGGGTCGCCCGGGTGGTCAGGACCCGTCCGTTTTCCGACATCCTCACATCCCCAGGAAGCGCTCACGCCCGTGAACGCTGAACTCCCCCTCGAGTTCGTCCTTGTCGGCCTCGCTCATCGACGTGTAGACGGGTTCGCCGCGACCCACCCAGTGGAACACCGGTTCGGGACACCGCCAGAGTTGGGCCTGCAGTTCCCGTTTGAGGACCTTGTTCGATCCGGTGACCGGCAGGTGCGAGGACACCCGGAGGAAACGGGGCACCGCTTTGCTGCCGAGGTCGTCCTGGCCGGCGAGGAAGTTCGCGAACTCCGCAGGATCGAACGAGTCGACGTCCGCGACCTCGATCGCCGCCATCACCTGGTCGCCCGATCGCGGGTCGGGCACGGCGTAGACACCGGTGGCGATGACCTGAGGATGCCGGCGCACGATCCGCTCGATCATGAGCGCGGACGTGTTCTCGCCGTCGACGCGGATCCAGTCACCCTTGCGTCCGGCGAAATAGAGGAACCCGGCCTGATCGATGTAGCCCAGGTCGCCGGTCCAGTACCAGCCGTTACGGATGCGATCTGCGTCGGCGTCGTCGTTCTTGTAGTACCCCTCGAATGCCCGCGCACCTTCCTTGTTGATCATCTCGCCGATGGCGTCGTCGGGATTGCGCACCCGCCCGTGCCGGTCGAGAACGGCGGGAGCGCACTCCTCGAAGGTCTCGGGGTCGACCACCGCGATGCCTGCGTGCGCCGGCCGGCCCAGGGCACCTGCCGGTGCTTCCGGATCGAGTTTCACCGATCCCGCACCTTCGCTGGAGCCGTAGCCTTCGAACAGTTCCGCCCCGAATCGGCGGACGAACTCCGACTTGTCCTCTGGTGAGGCCTCGGTGCCGAATCCTCGTTCGAGCGAATTGTCCAGGTCTCCAGGTTGTTTCGGGGTCGCCATGAGGTAACCCAGCGCCTTGCCTACGTACGTGAAGAAGGTGGCGCGGTAGAACTTCACGTCGGGGAGGAATCCGGAGGCAGAGAACTTCCTGGTCAGGCACACCGTGGCACCGTTCGCGAGCGCCGGCGCCCACAGTGCCATCAGCGCGTTGCCGTGGAAGAGCGGCATGCAGCAGTAGTCGACGTCACCGCGGTGGTGGCCGTACTTGACGGTGTTCGCGGCGGCCAGGCGGGCCAGTCGTCCCTGGCTGCACTTGACGGCCTTCGACATACCGGTGGTGCCCGAGGTGAACAGCAGCAGGAACAGGGAATCCTCACCCACCGACGGCTCGGCTGCCGGCTCCGGCACGCGGTGCCGATCGATCAGATCGGCGTAGCCGGGGTCGTCGATCAAGAGGAACCGGCCGGGTTCCAGACCGAGGTCGAGTCCACGAAGCTTGTCCATACCGGCCGCGTCGGTCACGATCAGCTGGCAATCGACGGACCGGATCTCGGCCTCGAGTTCAGTGGAACCGCGGGTGGGATTGATTCCCACCACGGTCGCCCCGGCCAGCGCCGCGCCGCCGAGCCAGAACAGGAAGTCGGGGACGTTCTCGAGCAGGATTCCGATGTGGAACGGTCCTTCGACACGCAACGACCGGCTCAGCGCTCCGCGGGCTGCGCTCTCACGCACCACGGCGTCCCACGTCCAGGTCTGTTCCCGTGTCCGCAGCCCCGGGTGTTGGTCGCCGACCCGATCGAGCAGCATCGCGGCGATCGTGGCGCGCTCGGCGAGCGCGGCCCGGGTCTCGGTGCTCGTCGCCGGCTGCGTGCTCATTCGGCCCCCAACTTCGCGGGCGAGCGCGGGCCGGCCTTTACTCCGGGCTGGTCGAGGTCAATAGTCATGTTCGGGTTCCTCCGGCTGCGATGTCGTTACCGAACGTAACGGCGGTAGAGGCAGGTATCCGCCACAGTCTCGGTCAGTGGAAACACCGCCCGGGACCGATTACGGAAGTGCAATTCTCGATGCTCCCCAGAGCACCCGAGGACGAAAGGCCCACCCCTGATGACGGCTCCCACCGATCCCCAGCTCTATCTAGCCGAGGTCATGACGCGGCTGACCGGTCCCGGCGGCCGTTTCGAGATCGTCGAAGAAGAAGTGCTGGGCACCCGCATGCCGGTCATGAAGAACCGGGACCGCGCCGTCGCTCACCTTCTCGCGGACTCGCGGAAGTGGGGTGACCGCGATTACGTGGTCACCGCCGACCGGCGACTCTCGTACTCCGAGCACGCAGACGCCGCCGCGGCACTCGCCGCCGCGCTGCGCGAGGACTTCGGCGTCCGCAAGGGTGACCGCGTGGCGATTCTCGCCGCCAACACCCCGGAATGGGTACTCGCATTCTGGGCCACCCAGGCACTCGGTGCCATCACGGTCGGACTCAACTCCTGGTGGGTTCCCCGGGAGATCGAGTTCGGACTCCAGAACTGCCGCCCCTCCGTGCTGATCGTCGACGCCAAGCGGAAGGCGCTCCTCGCCGATCTGGACACCACCGGCATCACCGTGCTCACCATCGAGGACGACCTGCCCCGGCTCGTCGCCGCGCACGACGGAGCGCCGCTCCCCGAAGTCGACGTGGACGAGGACGATCCGTCCGTCATCCTCTACACCAGCGGGACGAGTGGCCGCCCGAAGGGCGCACTGCATTCGCAGCGCAACCTTCTCGCTGTGGTCGACTACCACCGGCTCAGCGACGCCCTCATGGCAGCATTCGCCGGACGGTCGAGCGACGCGGACACCCCCAGCGAACTCCGCTACCTGCTGACCTCGCCTCTCTTCCACATCGCGAGCCTGCACAATCTGGTGGTCCCCCGCCTCGCGACCGGCAGCGCCGTGATCATGACGCAGGGCGGTTTCGACGTCGACAAGGTCCTGACCCTCGTCGAGCGTGAACGCGTCACCAACTGGGGCGCCGTACCGACGATGGCGTCGCGGCTGCTCGAGCACGGCAACTTCGACAAGTACGACCTGTCGTCGCTCACCGCGTTCTCGCTGGCGTCGGCACCGTCCTCGATCGCGTTCAAGGAACGGCTGCGTGAGCAGGTGCCGTTCGCGCGCAACGCCCTGGTGGACAGCTACGGCCTCACCGAGTGCAGCACTGCGATCGCCGTCGCGACCGCTCCCGAACTCGAGGCGTTCCCGGGCACGCTCGGCCGTCCGATCATCACGGTCAGCCTGGAGATCCGCGACCCGTTCGGCGAATGGCTGCCCGACGGAACCGAGGGCGAAGTGTGCGTGCGCAGCCCCTTCGTGATGCTCGGGTACTGGGAAGACGAAGCCGCGACGGACGCGGCCATCGGTCCCGGCCGATGGCTGCGCACCGGCGACTTCGGTGTGGTGGAGAACGGCCGGTTGCGGCTGACGGGCCGGCGATCGGATCTGATCCTGCGTGGCGGGGAGAACATCTACCCCACCGAGATCGAACAGACCCTCGACGAACATCCGGACGTCGTCGAATGCGCTGTCATCGGCGTACCCCACGAGGATCTGGGTGAGGAAGTCTCCGCCGTCGTCGTACTGCACGAGGGCACAACCACCACAGCGGAAGAACTGCGCGAGTTCGCAGCCGAGCGGCTCTCCTACTTCAAGGTGCCCACCCGCTGGCGACTGACCACCGATCTGTTGCCGCGTAATGCCACCGGAACGATGGTTCGGCGGCCGCTCACTGTCTGATCCGTCGCCGTCGCCGTCGCCCTCGCCGTCGCCAACCGCCGTCGCC
>NZ_JBAQEO010000346.1:0-4480 GCF_049286785.1 Rhodococcus sp. (in: high G+C Gram-positive bacteria)
TTCCACCCGTCCTCCCTCGAACTGCTCGACGAACTCGGAGTGGCGGACGAACTCCACGAGGTCGGCTTGAAGGCACCGGTATTCCAGTACCGCGAACGCTCCGGCGCCGTCCTGTCCGAGATGGACATGAGCCTGCTGGCCGCGGAAACCAAGTACCCGTACCGGTTGCAGAGCGAACAGAACAACCTCACACTCATCATCCGCAACCACCTCCTGACGATGCCGAACGTCACCCTGCAGTACTCGAGCCCGGTCACCCGGGTCGAGCAGGGTTTCGAGCACGTGCGCATCTTCCTGCCCGACACCGATCGCGACGACCCGATCCGGGCGCGCTGGGTGATCGCAGCCGACGGCGCCCAGTCGAACATCCGTAAGAGTCTGGGTATTTCGTTCGAAGGCCGCACCTACGACGAACGCTTCCTGGTCATCTCGACCACCCATGAATTCCGCGACGACTTCCAGGATCTGGCCTACGTTTCGTACATCTCCGACCCCGAAGAATGGGGCGTGTTGCTGCGGACGCCGAACCATTGGCGCGCCCTGTTCCCGGTCCGCGACGACGAGACCGACGAGATGGCCCTCTCCCCCGAGGCGATGGAAGCGCGGCTTCAGCGCATCGCGGCGCAACCCGACCCGTACGAGGTAGCACACGCATCGATCTACAAGGTCAACATGCGCGCCGCCGCCACCTTCGCCGTCGGAAACATTCTGCTCGCCGGAGACGCCGCACATGTGAACAACCCGCTCGGCGGAATGGGCATGAACAGCGGAATCCACGACGCCTGGGCTGCCGCCGAGGTCATCGACGCGGCACTGACCGGAACCGACGCCACTCATGCCGCCTCGCTCTACAGCGAACTGCGCCGCGATGCCGCACTCAATCACGTGCAGGCACAGGCGCAGAAGAATTACGATTCGATGAGCGAGGAAGACGACGACCAACGCGAGGCCCGAGCCGAGTTGCTCTCCGCGATGGACCTCGACCTGCTCGACAAGCGCGATCACCTGCGCGCCTCGGCCATGTTCACCTCGCTGCGGATCACCATGGGTCGCATTGCCCGCGAACTTCGCGCCGTCCCGGCCGCAACCCGGCCGTCCGGACGTCGCCTGTCCGAACTGCTCTGCTACAACACAGTTCTGGCACCCGGAGCCTACGACGGTGTCTCGGTCAAGGCACTGGACGCGTCCGGGTTCAAGGCCGGTTACGTCTCGGGCGCTGCAGTGTCCGCCGCTGCACTCGGCCAACCCGATCTGGGATACCTCGGCCTGGCCGAGATGGCCGAACAGGTGCGCCGCATGACCGCGGTCAGTGACATGGCGCTGATCGTCGACGGCGACACCGGCTACGGCGGCGTGCTGCAGGTCGGCGAGGCCGTCACCCGTCTCGAGCGTGCCGGTGCCGCAGCCATCCAGTTCGAGGATCAGGTTGCGCCCAAACGCTGCGGACATCTGACCGGCCGCCAGGTGGTACCGATCGAGGAGATGGTCGCCAAGATCGAGATCGCCGCCGGCCGAAGGCAGTCGGCGCTCATCATCGCCCGCACCGACGCGCTGTCCGTCGAGGGTCTCGATGCGGCGCTCACACGGGTGCGCGCCTACGTGGGCGCCGGCGCCGACCTGGTGTTCGTCGAGGGTGCCTACAGCGAGGAACTGCTGCGGGCCATCCACGGCGCCGTCCCCGGCACGCCGCTGATGATCAACGTCAGCGAGGCCGGTGACCACTCCGCACTGCCGCATCCGCGGATTCTCCGCGAACTCGGTGTCGCATTGATGATCTATCCGGTGGCCCCGATCCTCGCGTCCACCGAGGCGATCACCGCCATGTACAAGCAGATCCGCACCACCGGCACTTCGGGGCGCTCGCAGCAGGACTGGGCTCAGTTCACCGCCTTGACCGGGCAGGATGCACAACTCGAGCAGACCGCTGCGCTCGCGGCATCCGCGTCCGCGTCCGCGTCCGCACAGATCAACACCGCTACCTCGAGGAGTCTTGTATGACCACCCCCGCCACGCCTGACACCAAGGGCAAGCGTTTCGCGCTGATCGTCCCCTCCACCAACACCTCGGTCGAGCGGGAACTTCACCACATCCGGCCGCAGGACTGCTCCTGGCATACCGGTCGGATCATGATCAAGGCTGCCGCACTCGATTCAGCTGATGCCTTCGGCCTCTTCCGGGAGGATCTCAACGCGGCACTACCGTCGGCACTGGAGATCGTCATGACGGCAAAGCCGGACTACATCGTCATGGGCATGTCCGCCGAAACCTTCTGGGGTGGCGTCGAGGGCAACGCCGCATTCGAGGAGAACGTCCGCGAACTCACCGGACTCGACGTGACCACCGGCGCAACGGCGGCTGCAGAGGCACTGAAGGCGTTCGGCGCCGAGAAGATCGGCATCGTCACCCCGTACCAGCCGGTCGGAGACGAGCAGGTTGTCGCGTACTTCACCGAACTCGGATTCGAGGTCGCAGGCATCCACGGCCTGAAGTCCGCGTCCGCGACATCGATCGCCGACGAGAGCCCCGAGGACATCAGGGCGGCGTTCCTGGCCGTGGACGGACCCGACGTCGATGCCCTGATCCAGGCCGGCACCAACCTCGAAGCCATCGCGGTCGCTGCCGAACTCGAGAAGGAACTCGGTAAACCGGTCGTCGCGATCAATCTCGCTACCGTCTGGCACGCGTTGCGCACCAACGGCATCAACGACAAGATCGAGGGCTACGGCTCACTGCTCGAACGCTTCTGACACATCCACCCGGCCCCGAAAGGATCTACCGCAATGTTCCGTCACGTCGGACTACTCACCCTCAACGACGAGGCCACCACCACCAACCGCAACGGCATCGTCGAGGCGCTACGCGCCCTGCCCGGGCAGATCCCCGGACTGCAGAAGGCAGAGGTGTCCACCGACGCCGGTCTGACCGAGGGCAACGCCGACGTGATGTTCACGATGACCTTCGACTCGCAGGCCTCGTGGGAGGCGTACCGCGCCCACCCTGCACATGTCGCCGTGCTCACCGACCACATCAAGCCGGTCCTCGCATCGAAGACGTTTGTACAGATCGAAGGACCAGCAACCTCGTGACCGAACAGATCAACCGGATCTCCGGAAACGATCTCGCGGCGGACTACACCTTCTCCGGATTCGGCGGCGCCCTCCCCCTGGGGTCTCGCCCGGCGCTGGTGATCGTGGATCCGGCCAAGGCATATGCCGAACCTTCGTCGCCGCTGTATGCCGGTGCAGAGGAAACGGTTTCGAACATGCGGGGGCTCCGAGCCGCAGCCTCGGCTGCAGGGATTCCGATCTATCTGACACAGGTGCTCTACGAGGACGAAGCCGGTGTTCTCGGCGGATTGTTCTTCACCAAGGTTCCAGCGCTGCGCTGCTTCGTCGCGGGTAATCCCCTCGCGGAGTTCATCGACGGATTCGAGCCACAACCTGGTGAGATCGTCATCACCAAGCACTATCCCAGCGCCTTCCACGGCACCTCGCTGGCTGCGGCGCTCACCGCAACCAAGGTCGATACCGTGCTGATCGCAGGGTTCTCGACCAGCGGGTGCATCCGTGCCACCACAATCGATGCCCTTCAGCACGGCTTTGTGCCCGTGGTTGTCTCCGACGCCGTCGGCGACCGCCATCGGGAGCCGCACGAGGCGAACCTACGTGACATCGGCGCCAAATGTGGTGAGGTGCGAAGCCTCGATCAGGCTCTCGCATACCTCCACACGCTCGGGGCCCGCTGACTGAACTGCCCGACCCGCCACCAGGGGTCCTCGCGCGGCATCTACGAGGAGCCGGCGCCGAGCCGCCGCTCCACCGCTCCGCCGAGCCGCCGCTCCGCGCGATTGTCACGAGTCGATTCCTCGCTGTCGAGCCGACCGTGCCCGAAAGAGATCGCCCGGCCGCTTCGCTTCGAGATCACACAGTCTCACCCCTGGTTGACCGGCTCGGCCACGGCTTCCACGTCCGAAAATATGCGGGGAAGGATCAGTGGGGTGGAGACGAGCCTCCAAGCCAGTCGCAGACCAGGAGAGCTGCGCGAAGCTTGGTGGTGGGGGCGCCGACGGAATGCGCGCAGATACTGAACGCCTGCTGCACGCGATAGGTCACCGTGTTGCGTGAAATATGCTCCTCTGCAGCTACTTTGGAGATGCTTCGGTCCATATCGAGGTACAGCCGGAGGGTGGAGCGCAACTCGGCCATGCGCGGGTCGTCGGCCGCGAGGGGGCCGAGGTGCCGTTTGACGAACTGCCGGGCGGCCTCCGGGTCGGCCAACAACAACACCTCGAGGTCGATGTCCTCATGGGCAGTGGTGGTGGTGCGGGTCGGCTCCGGGCGCAACCGGATCAATCGTTCCACCGACTGTGCCTCGAGGTGGCTTCGGCGGAACCCCTCCAGACCGTGGCCGACTTGGCCTGCGACGACGTGGGTGCCATCGAACTCGGGCAACGGATTCGGTTGTTCGCGCTTCGCGGGTG
>NZ_JBAQEO010000347.1:0-2376 GCF_049286785.1 Rhodococcus sp. (in: high G+C Gram-positive bacteria)
ATTTCGATCTCATCGTCATCGACGAGGCGCACCGCTCCGTGTACCAGAAGTATCGGCACATCTTCACGTACTTCGATTCCCTGCTCGTCGGACTGACCGCAACCCCGCGTGACGAGGTGGACCGCAACACCTACCAGTTGTTCAACCTGGAGAATGGTGTCCCCACCGACCACTATGAACTCGAGGACGCCATCAATGAAGGTTTCCTGGTGCCGCCGCGGGCGGTGACCGTGCCGCTGACCTTTCAGAGCCGCGGGATCAGCTACGACGACCTCACCGAGGAAGAACAGGCCGAATGGGAGTCCGCCGACTGGGGAGACGAGGAAACCCCCGACCGGGTCGAAGCCGAAGCCGTCAACAAGTGGTTGTTCAACATCGACACCGTCGACAAGGCCTTGAAAACACTGATGACGCACGGGCACAAGGTCGCCGGCGGCGACCGGCTCGGCAAGACCGTCATCTTCGCCAAGAACAATGCCCACGCCGAGTTCATCTCCGCACGATTCAACAAGAACTATCCCGAGTACAAGGGCGCGTTCGCCCGGGTGATCACCCACAAGACTGAACACAGCCAGTCTCTGATCGACGATTTCTCTCAGCGCGACAAGGCCCCGCACATTGCGATCTCGGTGGACATGCTCGACACCGGCATCGACGTGCCCGAGATCGTGAACCTGATGTTCTTCAAGCCAGTGCGGTCGAAGACGAAGTTCTGGCAGATGGTCGGCCGCGGCACCCGGCTGTGTCCCGATCTCTACGGCCCAGGCCTGGACAAGAAGGACTTCTTCATCTTCGACCTGTGCGGCAACTTCGAGTTCTTCAAGGAGCACCCAGACGCCTCGGACGGATCGGTAACCCCATCCCTGTCGCAGCGACTCTTCACCGCCCGCACCGAATTGCTCGCCAACCTGGCCGGCAGCGAGACCGAGCAGGAGCTGCGGACAGCGGTCGCGGACTTGCTGCACACCAAGGTTCAGGGCATGCAGCTCGAGAACTTCCTCGTCCGCCCGAAACGACGGTATGTGGAAAAGTACGCGGACCGGGCGGCGTGGGATGCGATCACCAAAGACACCGTCGACGAGATCGTGGAAAACCTGGCACCGTGGCCCACCTCGACACGAGACGACGACGAGAACGCCAAACGATTCGATCTACTTCTACTGCAGACCCAGCTCGCAGTACTCGACGACCTCACCACACTGCCGCCCTATCAGACCAGGATTCGCGACATCGCCGATGGTCTGCTCGAGCAATTGTCCATCCCGGCGATCCGTGCACAAGAGGTGCTGCTGAGAGAGGTTTCCGGCGAGGACTGGTGGATCGACGTTACCTTGCCGATGCTCGAGGAGGTTCGCAGGAAAATTCGGAATCTGGTTGGACTGCTTGAGAAGTCGAAGCGGGCGATCATCTATACCGACTTCGTAGACACCCTGGGCGATGTCGAGGAAGTCGACATGCCTCAACTGATGACCGCAACCGACACTGACCGGTTCAACGCCAAGGTCCGCGACTACCTCTATCGACAGCCCGACAACCTCGCATTCCAGAAACTGCGCACCGGCAAACCTCTCACCGAGGCCGACCTTGCCTCGCTGCAGCAGCTCCTCGAAACCAGCGGCATCGGCACAGCCGAGGACGTGCAACGCGCCGCCAACAACGCCCAGGGACTCGGCCGGTTCATCCGCTCACTCGTCGGCCTCGACCGGCAGGCCACAACCGAAGCGTTCGCCGACTTCCTCAACGGACGCACCGCCACCTCTCAGCAGATCGACTTCGTCAACCTCATCATCAGCCACCTCACCCGGCACGGAGTGATGGATCCCGGCCTGCTGTACGAGCCGCCGTTCACCAACAACGCCCCGATGGGGTTGGACCAGGTCTTCGAGGGCGACGACGCTGATCGGATCGTCACCGTGCTACGGCAGATCAACGATTCGGCTCAGTCCGCGTAGACCTATCGGGGTCTCCAGGAAATTTCGAGACGCCCGACCGGTTCGCACCCGGCCAGAATGCGCGCCGCCGGTCCATGTTGACGAGAGCGAGTGTCGGGCGTCTTTGCCGCCTCCGGGACCAGCCGAGTGCCGAAAATTGTGCAGGGCCGACGTTCACGATGTGGCGACACTTCTCCCGGTAGTGACTCTGCGCCTGTCATTCATCTGAATGATGGTCGCACAGTGGGATTCGATGATCAATGAAGGTAGCAGCGGCGCACCACGGCTGTCGGGAGTTATACGTGTACCCGCTCGGCGAGCATCGTGGAGTCGTGCTACCGCCGACTTACGCCATTGCCGTCACATGTCGTCGACCTTGCGATCCACACACCGCTCGATCAGATCTACTCGCCGAGGCTGTCCGGACCCGGATGGATGATCGGCC
>NZ_JBAQEO010000348.1:0-3182 GCF_049286785.1 Rhodococcus sp. (in: high G+C Gram-positive bacteria)
GTCGATGGAGGTCTCCGGCCCGAGCGCTGCTCCGGCCGCCAGTCGCTGCTGGGTGCCCCGGGATCGGCAGCGCACAGTGTGCAGCGCCAGGTAGGCGGCCCCGAGGTCGGCGTCGGCCGCGATGTCCGTCTCCGCGATCAGCCGATCCAATCGGGTGAACAGGTACGCGATCCGATGCCAGAAACAGGTGGAGCGCTCGTGGGGCAGCAGATCCATCGCCACCCGCCAACCGTCGCCGGGACGCCCGAGCATCCGGTCGGCCGGGACCACGACGTCGTCGAAGTACACCTCGGCGAACTCGTCGACGCCGTGCATCGTGCGAAGCGGCCTGACGGTGATGCCGGGTGTATCCATATCGACGAAGAAGGCGGTGATCCCGTCGTGGCCCGGAGCGGTGCGGGTGAGCAGGACGCACCGGGACGAGTACTGCGCGAGGCTCGTCCAGACCTTCTGCCCGTTGATCACCCAGCTGTCGCCGCGGGCGACGGCCCGGGTGCTCAGGGATGCCAGGTCGCTGCCCGAACCCGGTTCGGAGAAGCCCTGGCACCACTGTTCGCGGCCGCTGAGCAACAGCGGAACCATCTCCGCGGCCAACTCCGGGCGGGCGTAGGAGATCATCGTCGGGGCGAGAACCTCGATCATGGAATAGATTCCGGGCTCGGCCAGGTCACGGGTGGCGACCTCCTCACCGAGCACCGCCCGCAGCACGGCGGGCCCACCGAGTCCTCCTACCTCGGTGGGCCAGCCGTGCCGCATCCAGCCGGCAGCGTAGAGTGCGCCGCGAACTCGGTTCAGTTGCGCAACCTGCCCGTCGAGAGAGTGATCGGGACCGGGAGACAGGTCGTGCTCGTCGAGCCAGGCGCGTACATCTGCCCGGAACTCTTCGACGTTCATTGCCCCGAACGCTCGAATGCGTGCGGGCGCCCCGAATCGTGAGCTCCGCTGCGACGGATGAACGTCATGGCCCGGGTCTTCAAACGCCACCCGTCGGCAGTCCGGACGTAGGTGTCGTTGTAGTATCCGATTCGCATGTCGTGGGTCGCGTTGTCCACGAAGCACAGCGGCTGGGTCCCGGTCGCCGTGTCGCCGGACAACTCGATGAGGGACGTCCCGGTCATGAACAGCCCCTTGGGGGCTGCCGCGACGAGCTCCGGGAACTGGTCGAGCGGAAAGGCGTCGCCGAAGGCGCTGTAGGTGCCGTCGGGGGTGAACACACCCACCACGCCCTCGACATCACCCTTGGTCATGTTCACCGCGTAACGGGCGAGCAGTTGCTGAATCTCTACCAGGTCGTCAGTTGTGGACATAGACCTTTCCGCCTTTCATCACGAATTGGACATCCTTGGTGACGGTGATGTCCTCCAAGGGATCGCCGGGGACGCCGATGATGTCCGCCAGTAGTCCCTCGGCCAGCCGTCCTCGATCGGTCACCCCCAGCAACTCGGCTGCCGTGATCGTCGCCGCCTGCAGGACCGCCAGGGGCGGGATTCCGCGATCGACGAGAGCGACCAGTTCGTCGGCGTTCTTTCCGTGGGGGATCGCCGGGGCGTCGGTGCCGACCGCGATCTTCACGCCGGCCTTGTACGCGGCCAGCACCGAAGTACGTGCCTTCGGGAACATCTCGGCGGCCTTGGCCTGCAAGTCCGCGGGAGCGTGCGAGATGTCCATGGCGTCGGCCAATCTGGTGGTGGGCACGAGGAACGTGCCCCGCTCCACCATCAGATCGATCGCGTCGTCGTCGATGAGGAAGCCGTGCTCGATGCAGTCGATACCTGCTTCGACGGCCTGGCGCACCGCCTCGGCGCCGTGCGTGTGTGAGGCGACGCGCAGGCCGCGCCGATGCGCCTCATCCACGATCGCGCGCAGTTCCTCGTTGGAATAGTGCTGCGCGCCGGGCGTTCCGGTATGGGACATCACCCCGCCCGAGACGCACACCTTGATCAGCTGTGCGCCGTGCTTGATCTGGTACCGGACTGCCTTGCGTACCTCGTCGACGCCGTTGGCAATGCCCTCCTCGACCGTCAACTCGAGAACGCCGGGGGCGAACGCCGCGAACATCGTGGGATCGAGATGTCCACCGGTCGGCGTGATCGCGTGTCCGGCAGGCACGATCCGGGGTCCGTCGATCCACCCCGAGTCGATCGCCTTGCCGAGTGCGACGTCCAACAGGTAGCCACCGGTCTTGACGAACAACCCCAGGTTGCGGACGGTGGTGAACCCGGCACGCAGCGTGCGGCGGGCATTGCCCACGGCACGCATCATCCGCAAGGGCGGATCGTCCTGCACCGTGGAGTACACGGGCTTTTCGCCGCGACCGCCCATCAGGAGGTTGACCTCCATGTCCATCAGGCCGGGGAGCAGGATCAGATTGCCCAGGTCCAGCACCTCGCCTTCAGGTGTGCCGCCGATGCCGACGATCCGGTCATCCTCGATCCGGAGGATGCCCGGTCGGATGATCTCGCCGGTATCGACGTCGAGAAGTCCGGCCGCCTTCATCGTCAACATGGGGTCAGACCACCGGTTCGGCGGTGATGTCGCACCATGCGGCGCCGCTGTCCGGGACTCGGGGCTGCTTCCAGACCTCGACGGGGAAGGAGACCATGACGAGCGACTGCATGAGGTGGACGAGGGCGCGCGTGTCGTCGGGGAGGTCGTCGAAGGGGAACTTGTCGCTGTAGGTGATCGCGTCCTCGAGGCGGGGGAACGCGGCGTCGTAGAACTGCTGCATCTCGGGCATGGTGGACGCGAGGCGCTTGGCGTAGCGCTCGGGTTCGGTTTCCAGTGCCCAGGCCGCGTAGGGCTCGAGGTCGGCGAATTCAGTTGGAAGCATCGCGGTACTCCTTAACGTAGTCTCCGACGACCTTGTGGAGGTGGCGGAGGAGGATTTCCTGGTCACAGAGGGGGAAGTCGGTGACGGCTTTGGTGCCGATCATGGACTGGGTTGCTTCGAGCGTGTTGGCGTCCTGAAGGGCGTATTCCTTGAAGGTGACGGCGGCGAGTTCGTGAGCGAGGCGTTCGCGGACGGTCTTCGGAGGAACGAAGTAGAGGTTCGCTTCGAAGATGTGGCGGTCGGGTGCGGTGGGCCAGTAGTGGTAGGTCAGGTACCAGCCCGGAGCCCAGATCAGCAGGGTCATGTTGGGGAAGAACTCCCAGGAGTCCTGGCCCCAGACGTCGAACTTGCC
>NZ_JBAQEO010000349.1:0-4189 GCF_049286785.1 Rhodococcus sp. (in: high G+C Gram-positive bacteria)
GGATGGGTCCGCAACCGGGTCTGCGCCAGAGAGAGAATCTGGGACCGGGCCCGGGCGGTCCGCCGAGCGAGAGTATCTGCACGCTGGTGGGCGTCGATCGCCTCGACCAGTTCGGACACACCCTTGCCGCGGGCCGCGATGAGGGTGAGGATCGGAACGTGGGCTTCGGCCCGCAGGTCCCGGACGGTCTGGTCGGCACCGTCGCGGTCGGCCTTGTTGACGACAAGGAGATCCGCAACCTCCAGCAGGCCCGCCTTGGCAGCCTGGATCGCATCTCCCGCACCGGGATTGAGGATCACGATGGTCGGATCGGCAATGGCCGCGATCTCGATCTCGGATTGCCCGACACCGACCGTCTCCAGCAGGATCAGATCGTAGGACAGCGCGGCGAGTAACCGGACCGCCGCAGGCACCGCCGCGGCGAGCCCACCCAGATGACCGCGAGTCGCCACCGAACGAATAAGCACATCGGGGTCGTTGATGTGCTCGGCCATCCTGATCCGGTCGCCGAGCAGTGCGCCACCGCTGTAGGGCGAGGACGGGTCGACGGCGAGCACCGCCACCCGCAGGCCCCGCTTCCGGTACGCACCGACGAGCGCTCCGATGGTTGTCGACTTACCGGCGCCGGGCGGCCCCGTCACGCCGACGACCCGGGCGGGAACCGCATCGAGCGAGTCGAGCACTTCCGCACGGCGGCTGCTCTCGACCAGGCTGAGCAGCCGCCCCGCCGCGCGCACCGAACCAGCGCGCGCGGCGGAGATCAGCTCCGGAACACTCAGCGTTGCAACGGCATCACCCGCGGGGTGGAGACGAGTCACGGCGCGGGGACCTCGATGACCGTGGCCGATCCCATTCCTCCGCCCGCGCACATTGCCGCGACCCCGATGCCGCCACCACGACGGCGCAATTCGTGCACGAGCGTCACCAGCATCCGCGCACCCGTCGCGGCGACCGGGTGTCCGAGGCTGCAACCACTGCCGCTGACGTTGACCTTGTCCGGATCGATGTCGAGCAGCTTGATGGTGGCGACACACATCGCCGCGAACGCCTCGTTGATCTCGAACAGATCGACATCGTCGAGTGAAATACCTGCGCGCGAGAGGGCTTTCGGGATCGCTTGCACCGGTGCCAGACCGGTCAGCGCGGGGTCGATACCGACCGACGCCCACGAGCGGACGGTGGCCAGAGCGGGCAGTCCGAGACGGTCGCTCGCGATCGATAGAACAGCAGCGGCGTCGTTACCTCCACTGGCGTTGCCCGCGGTGATGCTGAAGCCTTCGATTTCGGGGTGGATCGGTTTCAGCGAGGCCAGCTTCTCCATAGTGGTGTCCCGACGGGGATGCTCGTCGACGGAGAAGAGACCGTGGGGTGTCTCGATGGGAACGATCTCCTCCTTGAACCGGCCCTCGTCGATGGCCTGCACGGCGTTGCGGTGCGATCTGAACGCCCAGGCATCCATGTCCTCGCGGGTCACGCCCGCCTTGACAGCCGCGTTCCATCCGACGGTGATCGACATGTCCATGCCCGGGGCATTCGCCTGTTCGGGGTGGGTGGGCGGGAACCACGGCACCCATTCCCCGTCCAGTTTGAGAACCGATCTCGGCGCGGTGGATGCCGAGTTGACGCCACCGGCGATGACGAGTTCATCCATTCCTGCCCGGATGCTCGCCGCCGCGCTCTGTACCGCGGCCAGACTAGCGGCACAATGCCTGTTCTGTGCCTGCCCGGGTACCGTCGTCAGCCCGGCCTTGATCGCCGCGTGCCTGGCCACCACGCCACCGCCGTAGAGGCCTTCACCGAGGATCACGTCGTCGATCAGACTCTTGTCGAGGTCTTCCGCGGCGGCGGCGACGACGTGGTGGGCAAGTTCGTATGCGGTGGTGTCGCGCAGCGTTCCCTTGACAGCGGTACCGATGGGGGTGCGCAACGCGGAAACGATGACTGCTTCAGGCATGGGTATTCTCCAATTCGGCCACAAGCTTGCGGCGCAGTAGTTTTCCTGTTTCGGTCTTCGGTAGTTCGGTGCGGAACACCACGGTGTCGGGCGTCTTGGAAGAGCGCAGCCGCTCTTTGACCCACTGCGTGATCTCGGCCGGGTCGACGTTTCCGACGAGGACGGCCACGATGCGCTGTCCCCATTCGGCGTCGGGTACTCCGATCACCGCAGCCTCGGAGATCTCGGGATGGGCGAGCAACACGTCCTCGATTTCCGCCGGTGCGATGTTCTCGCCGCCACGGATGATCGTGTCGTCGGCGCGTCCCTCGACGAACAGATAGCCGTCCGCGTCGAGGTGGCCGAGGTCGCGGGTGGCGAACCAGCCGTCCGCGTCGAGCACGCTGCGTCCGCCGTACTCACCGGAGATCTGCTCACCGCGCACGAACACCAGTCCGGACTCCCCGGCGGCCACCGGATCACCCTCCACTGTGCAGACCCGGATCTCGATGCCCGGCAACGGCCGGCCGACCGAGCCGAGCCGCTCTCGCACAGCCGGATCGCTGGACGCGATCGCGGCGCGATGATCGTCGGGCGAGAGAACCGCCACCGACGATGCGGTCTCGGTCAGACCGTAGGCGTTGACGAAACCGGTGTCGGGAAAGCTCCGCAGTGCCTTCTCCAGAACCGGCCTCGGTGTCCGCGCTCCGCCGTACGCCAGGCTCTGCAGCGTGGGCGTTGCCGCATCGGCGTCCTCGCCCAGTTCCGCGACGATGCGCGCCAGCATCGTCGGAACCAGCATCGCGTGGGTGATTCCCTCGCGCCGAACAGTTTCGAGCCAGCCGTGTGCGTCGAACGCCGCCAGGTAGACCACGCGGCGGCCGGTGTACAGGTTCGACAGCAGGTTCGTCAGACCGGCGATGTGATACGGCGGAACCGCCACCAACGCCGCATCCGTTTCCTCGGCCGAGGCGAACTCCATCGTGTTCAGCACGTACGCAAGCAGGTGCCGATGGCGGAGTACCGCCGGCTTGGGGTCGGCCGTGGTCCCGCTCGTGTAGATGATCACGGCGACGCTGTCGCCGTCCCATGGCGCCGTCTCCACCTCTTCGGGTGCCGCCTGCGGCGGATCGTGGTCGACGAGTGCGTCGAGGTCCTCCGAGCGCAGGATCACGGCGCCGGGATGGCGGTCGTGCAGGGCGGTCAACTGCTCCTCACCGAGCCGGTAGTTGAGTGGCACGAACGGGACGCCGGCCAGAGCGGCCCCGAACAGGGCGACCGGATAGCCGAGATGGTTGACGCCCTGATATAGAACGGCCGGACTGTCCCGGAACCGATCAGCGGCGCGGCGGGCGAGGTCGAGGAGTTGCGGGGCTGTCAGCGAACGATCGTCGACGGTCACGACCGCCCGATCGCCGTTCGCTGCGGCCATCTCTAGGATCATTGCTATGTTCATGAGAACATTATTCTCTCAATAAGAGAGCACAAGTTGCAAGGAGGGAAATCGAGATGCAGATCAACGGTAGTTCCGCAATCGTCGTCGGTGGCGCGGGCGGCCTCGGCGAGGCCACAGTCCGCCGTCTTCACGGGGCCGGAGCGAAGGTAGTTGTCGCCGACCTGGCCGACGACAAGGGCAAGGCACTGGAGGACGAGCTGGGCGTCCGCTACGTGCGGACCGACGCCATGAGCGAGGAGTCCGTCAACGCGGCGATCGCCGAAGCCGAGTCCCTGGCCCCGCTGCGGATCTCGGTGGACACGCACGGCGGCCCGGCCGGCGGCGGCCGACTCGTCGGCAAGGACGGAAGCCCGATGGCACTGGATGCGTTCACGGTGACGATCCAGTCCTACCTGACCTCGTCGTTCAACGTGATGCGCCTGGCCGCGGCCGCGATCGCGAGGCAGGAGCCGCTCGATGAAGGCACCCGGGGCGTCATCATCAACACCGCCTCCGTCGCAGGCTACGAAGGCCAGATCGGGCAGCTTCCCTACTCCGCCGCAAAGGGGGGCATCATCGGCATGACCCTCGTGGCGGCCCGCGACCTGTCCCCGCTGGGCATCCGCGTCGTGACGATCGCCCCGGGCACCATCCTGACACCCGCCTACGGCAAGTCCGGCGATCAGCTCGAGGCCTACTGGGGCCCCCAGGTCCCGCACCCCAAGCGCATGGGCCGCCCCTCCGAGTACGGGGCGCTCGCCGCCTCCATCATCGAGAACGACTACCTCAACGGCGAGGTCATCCGACTCGATGGTGCACTG
>NZ_JBAQEO010000350.1:0-2233 GCF_049286785.1 Rhodococcus sp. (in: high G+C Gram-positive bacteria)
GTTCGACCTGCGCGTACGTCAGCTCGTCCTGGTGGTCGCGAAGGCAGAGGCGGTCTGCGTTGACTGCGGGCTGGTCCCAGGGCAGGTAGCCGAGGTTCATGGGTGCGCCTTTCGACGAGAGATCGTGGTGTGATCTCCGACACTAATGACGCAGAGTGCACCTGCCCATGTCCAGCGCAAACCAACTTGCCTCGAGCGGTTGTGCATAAAGCACAAAGCGCCACGTTCGAGGTCGGCGGCGGGTCACGACGAGCATTGCTCGTCGGGCTGTTGCGGCCCTTCGGGGAATGGCTACGTCACGCTGGGGCCGAGTGGCGCGTAGGTGGTCGAGGTGCTTTGCGGCGCAGGCTCTTTCAGCTCGATGAACAGGGCGTGGGTGATGGTGTCGCCGATGTTCTCACCCGCGTGCTCCTGCGCCGAGAGCCACCGCACCTGCCCCGCGGTGAGGTCGACTTCGACCTCGCGGCCACCGGTCGAGATTCGCCTGTGAAACGTCGAGAGTGGATACAAGATGCTGTCCGGATGGCTGTGCGGGTGTGTTTTGTCGCCCGGTTGGTCCTTGTATTCGAGGACTCGCACCCGTTCGTTCTCGAAAATCACCCGGTACAAATCGGGATCTGTGACTGACGGATCGTGGCTCATGGGCGGCTCACCTGCAGATTCTGGTCCCGGCGGATATGGGACTCCAGTCCCATGGGACTACGGTACCATCTTGGTAATGGCGGTACCATATGTGGAAACCGGGCGAAGTCAGCAGAAGGCGCGGACGCGGGATGCGCTGGTCGCCGCGACGCGTCAGCTGCTCGCGGGCGGGACCACGCCGACGGTGGGAAGTGCCGCCGAGGCCGCGGGCATCTCGCGGACTACCGCCTACCGCTACTTCCCGAATCAGAGATCACTACTGTCGGCGGCCCACCCCGAGATCCGTCTGAACTCCCTTTTGCCCGAGGATGCACCCGATGATCCGCTGGCCCGACTCGAGCTGGTCATGCGTGAGGCCATTCGGATCACCGTCGAGTGGGAACCGCAGCTCCGAGCGTCTCTGCGGTTGTCGCTGGAGCCGGGAGCCGAAGCGCCGGTGCTGCGGCAGGGCCGTGCAATCGGCTGGATCAAGGACGCGCTGTCGCCACTGCGGGACACGCACCCGCAGGTCGACGTGCATCTGCTGGCCGTCGCCATACGCGCCGCGACGGGAATCGAATCCTTCATCTGGCTCACCGACGTTGCCGGGCTCGGCCACGACCGGGCCGCCGAACTCATGCAGTGGTCGGCTCGGGCTCTGTTCCTGGCCGCCTGCTCGGGTGCGCCGCCACCGGCGCCGATGTCCCCGCGGTGACGACCTCTGACGCCACCCACCCTAGATGTGGATTGTTGACAATCTGCGGAACCGCCTCGACGATGTAGCCATGGCCCAGTTGACCCCGATCGCCGACGCGCTCGGCGCACTGGGCATCGACCTCGACACCTCCTCGCGCCGGCGCGCCGAGTACTCCTTCGACGCCTCCAACTACCGGGTGGCTCCGCTGGCCGTGGCCTTTCCTCGGTCCGTCGATGACGTCGTGGCGATCGTCCGGGCCTGTGCAGGCCACGGAATCCCCGTCACCAGCCGCGGGGGCGGCACGTCGCTGGCGGGCAACGCGATCGGCAGGGGCGTGGTACTCGACTTCTCCCGGCATATGAACAGGATGCGCACAGTCGACGCGTTCAGTCGCACGGCCGTTGTGGAGCCCGGCATCGTTCTCACCGACCTGCAGAATCAGGTGCAGCTGGCCACTGACGGCGCGCTCACCTTCGCTCCCGATCCGTCCAGCAAGTCCCGCGCCACGGTGGGCGGTGCCATCGGCAACGACGCCTGCGGCAACCACTCGGTGCGCTACGGCCGTACCTCGGATCACGTCGTCGCCCTCGACCTGGTGACCGCGAGGGGTCACCGGCTCACGGCGACACGGAGTGGCCTGCGTGCCGGCGATGCCGCCGATGCCGAGGCGGTTGTCGAGGCTCAGCGTCTCACCACGGGTCTCGAAGGGCTAGCCGGCGACCATCTTGCCGATTTCCGGCTCGAACTCGACCGGATTCCCCGCCAGGTGTCCGGGTATCATCTCGGGAAGCTGTTGCCCGAGAACGGGTTCGATGTGGCTCGGGCGTTGGTGGGCAGCGAGGGAACCTGTGCAGTGATCGTGGCCGCCACCGTCGTTCTGGTGCCGGTGGCGCCGGCTGCGATGCTGCTGTGCCT
>NZ_JBAQEO010000351.1:0-8578 GCF_049286785.1 Rhodococcus sp. (in: high G+C Gram-positive bacteria)
TCCCCTTGGGCGATAGGGCGGGTAGGGCGGAATTTCAGCGGAGCAGGGCACCGTTGCCGGTGTCCGACATATGACCGCCGCCGAGTACGCCGGCCACCTGCTCTTCACTCAGGCCGAGTTCGCGCAGACGATCCCACACCGCGTCGAGCTCGACGAGTTTGGCGTTCAATGCATGACGGAGCCGACTGACCTCGTCACGGATCTCCCCGGCCTCGTCGATCGCCTCGAGAGTTGCCTCCGGTTCGGGCAGCAGCATCGCCAGAAGGCGGTCGCGTGCATCTGTACTCAGCCCGGCGAAGGGCTGGTGGTCGGCAGGTGCCTCGTGCTTGCCGTTGCGGCTCTCGTTCGAGTCGGACGGTTCGGTGCCCGAGTCTTCGGTGGTTGTGGAATCGATCTCGAGCCCTGACGCGTCGTTCGGAACTACCGCATAGTCGGGATCCGACAGCGGATCCCGATCGGTGGACAGGTCGATCGTGCGACGCAGCGGACGGTTGGGCAACACGATCACTGCGAGCAGGGTGACGATGGAGACGATGCCGGCGATCAGGAAGATCCGACCGGTGGCGTCGCCGTAGGCGGCGCGGACGATGGCCTGCACCGGTGCCGGCATGGCCGACATGTCGAGGCTGCCGCCGCCGCGGCTGGATCCGGCGGGGATGCCGATCTTGACGAGCCCCTGGGTGGACAGTTCGGACACGCGGGTGGCCAGCACCGAACCCAGAACGGAGACGCCGATCGCGCCACCGAAGGTCCGGAAGAAGGCAACCGAGCTCGAGGCGGCGCCGATGTTCGTCACGCTCACCGTGTTCTGGACCGCAAGGACCAGGTTCTGCATCATCATGCCCATGCCGAGACCGACGATCGCGATGTACACGCCGATCAGCGTCAGGCCGGTCTCGTGGTCGATGGTGCTGAGCAGGCCGAAGCCGATGATCAGCAGCACTGCTCCCGAGACGACGAACGACTTCCACTTACCGAAGCGGGTGATGAGCTGTCCGGACCCGACGGTGCCGACGAGCATCCCGGCGACCATGGGGATGGACAGGACGCCGGCCATGGTGGGGCTGTATCCGCGCGAGGTCTGGAAGTACTGGCCGAGGAACGTGGTGGAACCGAACATGCCGATGCCGACGGCGATGGACGCGATGATGGCGAGACCGGTGGTGCGTTCGGTGACGATCTTCAGCGGGATGATCGGCGCCTTGGCTTTCGACTCGACGAGAACGGTGGCTATCAGGAGGAGAACACCGGCGCCGACATACAGCGCGCTCTCGCGGGAGAACCACTCGTAGTAGCCCGCCTTTCCGGCGAACGAGACCCAGATGAGCAGGATCGAGACACCGGCGGTCATCAGGAGGGCGCCGAGCCAGTCGATGGAGACGTCTTCCTTGCGCTCGGTCCTGATGTGCAGGGTGCGCTGCAGGAGGAACAGTGCGACGACGGCGAGCGGGACGCAGACGAAGAAGGTCCAGCGCCAGCCGAGGGGGCTGTCGACGATGACGCCGCCGAGGATCGGGCCACCGGTCATGGAGACGGCCATGACGCCGCCCATGTAACCGGAGTACCGGCCACGTTCGCGGGGCGAGACGATGGTGCCGATGATGGCAACCACCAGCGCCGTCAGACCGCCCATACCGATGCCCTGGATCACGCGGGCGGTGAGCAGCACCGGCACGTTGTGCGCGAAGCCGGCGATGACGGAGCCGAGGACGAAGATGACGATCGCGCTCTGGACCAGAATCTTCTTGTTGAACAGGTCGGCGAGCTTGCCCCAGATGGGGGTGGAGGCGGCGTTGGCCAGGAGCGCGGTGGTGATGACCCAGGCGTACGCGGTCTGCGAGCCCTTCAGGTCACCGATGATGGTGGGTAGCGCGGTGGCGACGATGGTGGTGCTCAGCAGAGCGGTGAACAGTGCCGCGAGCAGTCCTGCGAGGGCTTCGAGGATTTGGCGGTGCGTCATTTCCGGCTGTTCATCGACCGGAGGCCGCGTCAATGTTTCGGTCATACGTGCTGTGTTCCAATCGGGTTCGAGCTCGGAGTGATCCGGTACTCGGAATCGGTCAATGTGTTCTTCAGATGCCGGATGGAGTCGAGAGCCGTAGCGGCCTGTGTCTCATTCCAGCCGATCAGCATCTTCTGCATCCGGGCGGCGCGCTGAGCCCTGACGTACTTGACATAGGCTTCGCCCTCCTCGGAGACCTGGATGCGGAAGGCTCGACCGTCTGCGGGATCCGGGTGCCGGGTGACGAAGCCGATTTCGACCAGGTCGTTGATCTGCCGGCTGAGCGAGGACTGGCTGACGCACAGGTTCGCCGCGAGTTCGTTCTGTCGGCATTCGCCCTTTGCCATGAGGACGAGAAGGACGCCCCTGAGTGCGGGCGGGAGTGTGTCGCCGGGTTCGGATGCCAGCGTGTCGCGGAGTACCCGGCCGAAGAGGAATACCTCTTCGATGAGCGCTTCGGTTGTGCCGAGTGTTACTGCTTCGGTAGTGCCGAGCGTGCTCGCGGGCGCGGACGACTCGGTTGTAATTGACATGGCAACCCCTGGGGACGACTTACTTGCTGCAAGCAACTATATACATCGTTAGCGCAAACAAGTAAGCCGGGAGGGCTGTCTAGTTTGTCACACGCCCGAGCTCACGGATTCGACCCGGTGGCGACGGCGCGCTGCGGGTCCGAGGACCACTGCGACCACGACCCCGGATACAGGGCGGCGTCCACCCCGGCGAGGGCGAGCGCCGCGATCTGGTGAGCGGCGTTGACGCCCGACCCGCAGTAGACGCCGACCGGCGTGCCTGGTGCGATGCCGAGCGCGGTGTAGTGGGCCCCGAGCTCCGAGACGGGCACGAATCGGCGGTCGGACCCGAGATTCTCGGTCGTGGGTGCGCTCCGCGCCCCGGGGATGTGGCCTGCCCGCGGATCGACGGGTTCCGTCTCACCGGAGTAGCGCTCGGCGGCGCGGGCATCGAGCAGGACGCCGCCCCGTGCGAGGGCGGCCGCGTCGTCGGCGGTCAGAGTGGGGAGGTGGCCGCCCATCAGCACCACATTTCCCGGCACGTCTGGCGTGTGTTCTCCCGACTCGGTGTGGTGGCCGGCGGCAATCCAGGCGCCGAGTCCGCCGTCGAGCATGGTCACGCCGGCAACGCCGGCCCATCGCAGTAGCCACCAGGCGCGGGCGGCGGCCAGGTTTCCGGTGTCGTCGTAGACCACGACGGAGGAGCCGTCCCGCACGCCCCACCGCCGGGCGGCCGACTGCAGGTCTTCCACCGCGGGCAGTGGATGACGGCCCAGTGCAGGTTCGGCGGGTGCGGCCAGCTCGGTGTCGAGGTCGACGAACACCGCCCCCGGGATGTGTGCGTCGAGGTAGTGCTGATGCCCCGCGCTGTCGCCGAGCGCCCACCGGACGTCGAGCAGGACCGGCGGCGCACCGCCCATCAGGGCGGCATCCAGTGTCTCGACCGTGATCAGAGGGTTCATCGGCATTTTCTCCCTTCCCGAGATTGTTCCGGACGGTACCTCGCTCGCCACATCGCTCGCCTTCGCTCGACACATCGCTCGCCTTCGCTCGACACTGCAGAGTACGGGTGACGGCGGGGCCGGAACCTGGCACCCTGATCGCATGGCGAGACCTCGAACGGTGACGCTCATCCTGAGCGTGCTGCTCGTCCTCGTCGGTTGTCAGCGGACAGCGGATGTGACGCCCGCGCTCCCGGAGGCGAGGGTGCGGGCCACGTCGTCCGGGCTGACGCTCGACGGCCGGCCGTGGTGGCCTGCGGGCCTGAACGCATACCAGCTGGCATCCGATTGGGCACTCAACCGCGGCTGCGGCGCGGAGGTGGATCTGACCGATTTCTTCGACAGCCTGCCGGAGGCTTCGGTGACCCGCTTCAACGCCTTCCAGTTGCTGGCGGTCAACAAGGCCACCGGGACGCTGGACTTCACTGCGATCGACAACGTCTTCCGGGCGGCCGAAGCGCACGGTCAACTGCTGATTCCGGTGCTTGCCGCACAGACGGGGGCCTGCGGAAACGAGATCGTCAAGCGCAGTGCATGGTATTCGGACGGGTGGCATCGCACGAGTCCGATGAGCGTGATGAGCTTCGAGGATTGGATCCGGAATGCGGTGCGGCGCTGGAACTCGTCGCCGGCGTTGGCGATGTGGGAACTGGTGGGTGAACCGGAACCGCTGTTGCCCGACGACACCTGTCCGAAGGACGCGAGCGTCGTTCTCCGGAAGTTCGTGGACGAGGCCGGCGATATCGTGCGGAGCCTGGACGATCGGCATCCGATCACCGTGGGTCTCACCGGCGGTGGTCAATGCGGCACTGCCGGAATCGATTACGAGTACGTGGGTGCATCACCCCATCTGGACGTGTTGCAGTATCACGACTACGGCGCCGACCGTGTTCCGCTTCCGGGCGACCGGTACAACGGTCTGGCGGTGCGACTCGCGCAGGCGGGGAGGTTGGGCAAGCCGCTCCTGGTGGCGGAGATCGGCCAGTACGCGGGCGGACCTTGTGCGACGGTAGGAGAGCGGGCCCGCGATCTGGCTCTGAAGATGGACGGGCAGCGCACGGCGGGCACGGCGGGGGCGCTGCTGTGGGCGTTCGTCCCCGATCCGCGTCCGGACAAGTGCACCTTCGATATCGGGCCACGGGACCCGGTGCGGGTGGTACTGCGCGAGCGCAACGACGTCGGGTAACCGGCCGCCGCCTCACGACACCCGGTACAACCGCCAGACCGGCTGATCCTGACCGTCGTTGGGGATCTCGAGTTCGAGGGTGGCGACGTCGCCGCCGGTCTCGTAGAGGGTGGGGAACCGCCGGTTGACGGCATCCGATTCGCCCCGACCACTGTTGGGGACGGCGAGGATGTACTGGATGCCGAACCGGGACGGGTTGTTCAGGATGGACGTGAAGTCCTCATCGGACGGGATGACGAACGTGCGGGGCCGCTCGGTGGCGGTGAAGATCGCGAACCCGTAGACGGTGTCCATGAGAACCGAGGTTTCCGGCAGGTTCATGGCATCCAGGTACTTCGCGATCTCCCGTTCGGTGGAGAAGGAGGCGATGATTCGGCGCTCGGTGGCCCGGCCCGGCGAGGGGTCGGTGGGATCCGGGAAGAACACCGACCGCAACGCATACTGCTGGCTCGAGAGACTGGGCGAGAGCAGCATCACCGCGCCGGTGACGGCCGGGGTGGCGATGACGATCACGGCCGCGAGAACCGCAGGCGCGAGCCGCGACCCAGACATCGGGGTTCGCGGGGATCCGTGCGGCCCGTGCCGGCGTTCGACGAGCGGTGACCCCGCCGGCACCAGTTGCAGCGCCAGCACCGCCATGAGCGGCAGGGCGCAGATGTAGAACCTGAGGAAGGGGAAGGTGCTGCCGCTGACGTAGCTGTAGAAGGCGAAGGCGAGGATCGATCCGAACACCACGATCGCGGCCACCACCTCGAGATCACGCCGCTGCCATGCCAGCACCAGTGCGACCGGGAACAGCAGCGGCAGTGCGGGACCCATGACGGTCGTCGAGGCAATCGAGTACAGGAGTGCGTACACCGCGTCCGTGGAGCCACCGCCGCTCTGTTCGAGGATGCTGCTGTTGCCGTAGGCCGACGAAAACTGCTGGAACGCTTGCCCGGTGATCAACCAGCTGATCACAGCCCAGAGGATGAACGACATCGCGACGGGAAACGCGACCAGGACGGCATCGAGCAGGGCGGGCCGGACAAGGGTGCGCCGGTTCGCCCAGCCCCGCCGGAGGACGGTGACGACGAAAACGAACACGGTGGCGGCCGCGCCTGCGGCGATGGCATCGTAGCGGGCGAGGTACGCCACTCCGAGGGCGATGCCGACAGCCATCAGGTCGTGCACGTCGTCGGTGGTGCACCATCGAATCAGGCGTCGCCCGGCCCAGCACATCATCAGCAGGAACGGCGCCTCGCTCATCCCGTTTCCGCCGTAGAACACCATCATCGGGTTGAGGGCGAACACGGCGGTGACGAGCCACACCAACCACATCGGGCAACCGCGGTCGGTGCCGATCTTGAAGATCTGCACCACTGCGCCGGCCATGAACGGGGCCGACATCACGACGCCGGTGACACCCCAGGATGTCAGTCCGGGCCACCAGTCGCTCAGCAGCACAGTCGGTAATTGAGCGAGTGCCGTCAGCGGAGTGAAGACGAATCCGATGGCGGCAAGGTGGGGGTCACGACTGAACCACACGCTGCGGGCGGCCGAAATTCGGCTCAGTGCATCGCCTACCAGGAAACCCTGTCCCAGTGTCAGATAGAGGCCCACCGCGAGATAGAGCGCCGTGCAGATCCAGAACACCCATCGTGTGGCCCTCATCCCGCGCCCCCCGGCTCCGGGACCTCCGCAGGCGAGAGTTCTGCCTTCGAACCCGCACCGTTCGAGTTGTTCGACCCGCCTAGACCGTGGAAGGTCTTCTCCCAGTAAGACGGATTGCGAATCAGCTGATAGGTGCCCTTGAGTGCGGCGATGCTCATCATGATCCAGTACAGCGGCACGGTGAGACCCGCGACGAGCAGCGCCGAATTGTGGGACTCGCGGCAGGCCACCAGGTTCATGTAGATCACGGCCGCATTGCCGAACACAAGGGAGATCAGCGCCGGGAAGTACACGTACGCGGGAAAGATCTGCTGGATCAGATTCGGCTGCCCGAGGATCCACGCGAAGCTGGTCAACCAGAACACCGTGTTGAGGCAGGCGATGATCGGGGTGCCGGCCATCAACGTGGTGAACCGGAAGAAACCGACGGGACCGAGACCGTGCCACAGTCGCACCGGTCGGCGCATGTGCACCAGCCAGGTCTGCAGATAGCCCTTGTACCAGCGGGACCGTTGCCGCACCCAGTTGATGGCGTCGCTGTTCGCCTCTTCCAGCGTGAGGGAGTCGAGCACGGCGGTGCGGTAACCGGACTCGGCGATCCGAACACCCAGGTCGGCGTCCTCGGTGACGTTGAACGGGTCCCACGATCCGATCTCGTCGAGCACGTCGCGCCGCAGGTGGTTCGACGTGCCGCCGAGCGGGATCGGGGACGAACTGCGCATCAGCCCCGGCAGGATGAACCCGAACCACAGCGCGTAATCGGCGGTGAACCAGGCAGTGAGCAGGTTCTGGGTCCCGTTGTGGAAGCCCAGTTTCGCCTGTACACACGCGGTGTTCCCGGGCAGCCGGTCGAACGCGGCGACGACGCGGCGCAATTGCAGCGGGTCGGGCAGGTCCTCGGCGTCGTAGATGGTGACGATCTCGCCCGTGGAGAAGTGCAGTCCGTAATTGCACGCCTTCGGTTTGGTGCGGGGGTCGGCGGGCGGCACGAGGAGGATGGTGACCACCTCGCCGAGGTGGGCGGCTCGGGCGGCGTCGATCGTCGCGTCGTCGTCGGCCTCGAGCAGCAAAAGTACCTGCAGTTTGTCGGGTGGATATTCCAGCCCGGTCATCGCCTCGATGAGGTCACCCACCACCTCCGGCTCGTTGTAGGCGGGCACCAGGATTGTGTACTGAGGCAGTTCGTCGTCGGTGAGGGCGAGGGCCTCCTCGTCGGAAATGGTGACGATGGTCCGGCCGTCGAGTCCGCGGCTGAACAACAGGAGGCGATCGATCATCGTCCACACGTAGCCGATGGTGCACACCACAGTGAAAACGATGAGCGTGGGCACGAGGAACAACACGCCGCACACCACCGTGACGGCCGCGAGCGCGAGCAGGACGTTGCGCTGCCAGGGATAGAACGCGACGGATGCCGAGGAGAGGGGATGCTTGTCGCGCAGCCCGTTGACGGCGTCGTCGAGCGCCGCGGCCTTGAATGCCTCGTCGTCGAAAATCCCGTCGTCGAAAACCCCGTTGTCGCCGCCCCGGATCACCATTGCTGCGCCTCCACCACGGCGCGGCCGAGGGTCTCGAGCATGTCCCGGTCCTTGTACTCGGACTCGATGTCGGAGACCGCGCTCTCACCGCGGAACAGGACGGACAGCGTGTGGAGCCCATTGGTCGCCATCGAGGGGGAGGGTTCGGGAAAGTGGGCGTCGGGTTCGTGGTTGTCGACGCTGATGAGACTGACCCGCTCGGTGTTCGAAGGGCTGCGGACCCAGACGAAGTTGAGGTTGCTCCAGGTGAGAAGCAGGTCGTCGTCCACGACCGTGTACATCTCGGCGACGATCCCGCGGCCGAGATCGACATAGATCTTCGGGCTCACGCGGGCGTTCTGCAGTTTGTACATGTTGTGGCTCGGATACACCTCGAGAGTGGCGGACCGCCGCACGGTGAGCACATCCATCTGGACGATGCGAGGCCGGTTCTGAACATCCCAGGCGGGGTTCGGTTCCGAGGTGCGGATGGTTTGGCGGGCGAGTCGCGACTCCGCACCGTAATACCTTTGTGGCCAGTCGTATTCGGAGAATCCGATCTCCTCCCAGCCCGCGGGGACGACGAGTCCGGGCATCGAGGTGGGCGGTGGGCCGGGGGAGACCGGGGTGAGTTGCTGGTCGGGTAGCGGTATGAGAAACATCAGGGCCGCCGCCGCGACGATGAACAGGCTCGTCTTCTGGACGTT
>NZ_JBAQEO010000352.1:0-2075 GCF_049286785.1 Rhodococcus sp. (in: high G+C Gram-positive bacteria)
GATTCAGGCCACCGGTTCCGATACCACCGCCTACGAGCACATTCCGGCTGGGTCCGGGCACAGCATCCTTCCGGTGCACCGAATTCTGCTGGTGGTCAATGGTATTCACATCATCGAACACCTCAACATGGAGGATGCCTCGGAGCAGGGCTTGGCGGAGTTCACCTTCGTGATGGCACCGCTGCGCATCGTCGGCGGAACCGGTTCCCCGGTCCGTCCTGTCGCGGTACTGAGCGCATGAGCGCCGCGATCGCCGCCGACCTGACGGTCGTCCAGCAGTTGGCTGCGCTGGCGTTCAACGTGTCTCGGACCGGGTTGTCCGCGGACCTGCGTGAGGACGTCGCTCGGCGCGTGCTGGACCTGCTCGGCAACAGCGTCGCCGCCCGCGACGAGAGCCCGGCCAAGGCGGTGACCGCCGTCGTGAAGAACTGGGGTGGCCACGAGTTCTCGACCGGTATCGGAACCGGTGCAAAATTCCCCGCCGCCGCAGCGGCTTTGGTCAATGGCACGTTGGCCCACTCGATGGACTCCGACGACACCCACCTGCCGTCCGTCCTGCACCCGTCGGCCTCGGTAATTCCTGCAGCGCTTGCCGTCGCGGAAGCAACCGGCGCCTCTGCCGCAACAATGCTCGACGCCGCCGGGGTGGGCATCGAGGTGGCAGTTCGGCTCGGAATGGGTGGCTATGACGAAGAATTGGGGAACTCCGAGTTCTTCGAGCGCGGACTGCACGCCACCTCGATTTGTGGGGCCGTCGGTGCCGCCGTCGCTGCTGCGATGGTCTACGGCCTCGACGCCGATCAGATCGCCCACGCCGCCGGAATCGCTGCCAGCATGGGCGCCGGTCTCATCGAAGCCAACCGGACCGGTGGCACCGTCAAGCGCGCGCACTGCGGGTGGGCGGCGCACTCCGGTGTGAGCGCGGCAGAGTTGGCCGAGAACGGCCTGACCGGCCCGCCGACGGTGATCGAGGGCCGCTTCGGGTTCTTGTATGCCTATTGCGGTGAGCGTTCCAACGTCGCCGCGGTGGTCGATCGGCTCGGCGAACATTGGGAATTGCCCGGTGTCTTCTTCAAGCCGTACCCGTGTAATCACTTCACCCATGCAGGTATCGATGCAGCTCTCGCGATTCGCGGGCAGGGTGTACTGCCCGAGCAGATCGAGACGATCGAACTCGGCGTCTCCGGTCCGGTACTGCGCACGATCGCCCAGCCGGTCGAGGAGAAGGCCCGACCCAAGTCGGGTTACCACGCAGCTTTCAGTGGCCCGTACACCGTTGCGGCAGCGCTGTCGGGCGGTAGCGGTCTGGGCGTAGGCCACCACGATTTCACCGATGAAGCAGCCAAGGACGAGCAGCGTCTCGCTCTCGCAGTCAAGGTGACGTGTGTCGAGGACGAGCGCTGCAACGAGATCTACCCCCACCAGTTCCCGGCTGTGCTCCGGGTGGTGACCACGGAAGGACGCCGCCACGAGGTCCGGGTGGACTTCAACCGCGGCGGTCCCGGAAATCCGCTATCTGCAGAAGAACTCATCACCAAGTTCAAGCTCAATGCCGACGCCAAGCTCGGCGCCGAGCAAGCGTCGATCATTGCGGAGCTGGCTCTCGGTCTTGCGCACGGTGGCAGTCTGACCGACCTTATGAATCAGTTGCGAGGGTAGGGCGGTTGGTAGACTGTTCGACCTGACCGACAAAGTGGCCGTGATCACGAGGTGCGCATTACGGTCTGCTCGATTTCGCCCATCGCATCATCGATGAGCCCTTACAGAGGCTGGTTGTTCCCTCGGACTTGGCGACGCCACGGACGGGCTCGGACGAACCACGTGCGCGGTCAGGGCGCGGGCTCGTCCGGCGCGGACTCCGTTGGCGATAACCACGATCTCGGCGACCTCGTGGACGAGGACGACGGCGGCCAGCCCGAGCACCCCGAACAACGCGAGGGGCATCAGCACGGTGATGATCGCCAGGGAGAGGCCGACGTTCTGCAGCATGATCGCCCGCGAGCGGCGGGCATGCGCGAGGGCCTGCGGCAGGTGCCGCAGATCCTCACCCATCAGGGCGACGTCGGCGGTTTCGA
>NZ_JBAQEO010000353.1:0-2627 GCF_049286785.1 Rhodococcus sp. (in: high G+C Gram-positive bacteria)
TGACGCTGATCATCAGCTTCCACGGCGCGTCCATCATGAGGGCGCCGAAGACGTAGCCGCAGGCCACGACGGTGGCACCGATGGCCAGGGTGAGGCGGGCGCCGATGGCGTTGATCAGCTTCGCGGAGATCGGGGCGAAGACCATCATCATCAGACCGCCGGGGAACATCCACATGCCGGCTTGGAGGATGGTCTGTCCGAGGCCGTAGCCGGTGTGCTCGTCCATCTGCAGGAGTTGCGGCACGACGATCGCGGAGGCCATCATGCCGAAGCCGATGAGGATGGCGGCGATGTTGGTGAAGAACACCGGGCGGCGGCCCATGGTGCGCACGTCGACCAGCGGGTCGTGGTGGCGCAGCTCGAACAGGCCGAAGAGCACGAGGACGACGACGCCGCCGATGATGCAGCTCCAGGTGGTGCCGTTGCTCCAGCCCAAGGTGGAGCCCTTCGACACGCCCACGAGCAGCGAGACCAGACCGACGGCCATGAGCCCCACGCCCACGAAGTCGAGGCGGGCCGGGTGGGTGTCCTGGGTGGCCGGGACGACCAGGGCGGTAGCCACGAGGACGACGAGCGCCAGGGCGCTGGAGACGTAGAACAGGGCGTGCCAGTCGAAGGTCTGGGCGATCCAGGCGGCCAGCGGAAGGCCGACGGCGCCGCCGACTCCCAGTGTGGCGGAGACGGTCGCGACTGCAGTGGCCTGCTTCTCCTTCGGGGCGAGCTCGCGCACGGCCGAGATGGCCACCGGGATGTAGCCCATCGCGACGCCCTGCAGGGCGCGACCGATGAGGAACGGCACCAGGCCGGTGCCGACTGCACAGAGCAGCGAGCCGACAACGAGGACGGCGGCAGAGCCGACCATGATGCGCTTCTTGCCGTACATGTCGGCGAGGCGGCCGGTGACCGGCATCGAGACGCCGGCGGCCAACAAGGTAGCGGTGATCGCCCACGACGCGTTGGCGACCGAGGTGTTCAGCAGTTCGGGCAGTTCGGACTGGATCGGGATGACCAGCGACTGCATGAGTGCTCCGGCCAGGGAGCCGAAGCACAGGGTGATGATGACAGCGGTGGCGCGGCTCGACGAGATGCTCGGTGCCGACGCGCTCTTCGTGGCGGTGGTGTCCATGAGTTCCTGACGTAACGAGATATGTAAGTTACATATTTGCAGGTGTGTAGAATACACATGGTTCGCGTGGAGAAGGCAATCGAGGTAGGGGTGGTTCGCATCACAGGTCTGGTCGATTCGGTGCGCGAGATGCGCGAGTTTGAACTCGTCGTGGCGACCGCGCGCCTCGAACGAGGACAACGCGCCTCCAAGTCCCTGAACCAGCTCAACGCCGCAGACAACCGCCTGCTGTGGTTGCTCACCTCGCAGGGCCCGCAGACGATGCGGCAGATCGCCGAGGCCCTCCGGCTGGAACAGTCCACGGTGAACCGTCAGGTCAACGCCGCCCTGGCCCGCGGCCTGGTCGAGCGCCTCGACCACCCCGGCAACGGGGCCAGGACTCTGAAAGCCACCTCCACCGGCCAGAGCATGTTCGAAACCGAGCTCGCACGCACGATGACGATCTTCGCGGCCGGGCTGGACGCGCTCCCTGCGGACGCGCGCGACGACTTCGTTCGGAACCTCGGAGTCTTCGCCGAGGCCTACTCCGTCGCGGCCGAGGAGCAGGTGCAGCGCGAGTGCCTCCGTTCCCGCGATGCCGTCTCGGGTTGATCCGACGCGCCGCTGCGTCAGCGCCGCCCTTCGGGCGATCACACAGCGCGGAAGCGGCCGGGACGCCGGGACGCAGCAGCGCGGGCGGGTCGCAGTCAGCGTCCCACAACGAGATCGGCCGCGACGAGACCTCCCTGTCGTGCTCAACCTGAAGCAGAAATGCGCCGACACCGAATTCCCCAACACCGCCATCGTGGAACTGACCGCGAACGACCGCGCGGGACGCCGTGGGACCGGGTCTCCGGCACACCCGCTTCGGGATAACCACAGGCGCCTCGCGTCGCTCCGACTGGCACTACACCCCACCTAAGGAACTGTTACGACGGCGAGCTCGGCTTTGCGCATCGAAAGGTCCAGGTTGGTCTGGCCGGGATCTGCCGCAGCGATGGTCGGCGCGACAGAAGCGCCGGAATCTTGCAGGTGCCTGACCACAACCTCGCTGGTCAGGGGGCGCTTTTTCAGCGTCCCGCTACTGACACCGAATTGAGAAACCGACACGCCGCTGACAGACAACTGACACGAAATTGAGAAATGACACCGAAATCGAGAAACTACACCCGTTGCGCAGATCCGTCGCGGTGCGGCCTGCTCCGTGTCACTCATGATTTGTGCGGGGTGACTGTTGTAAAGAAATATTTCCGCAGCATCTCCGGCAAAACTACTGTTCAGCATACTTTTCGCTTTGCAGAGCGTGGACGGAGCGGCTCGACCTACGGTTTCGGGCCAGGTGGGACCGAAAAGGCCGGTGCCGAGACAGCACCGGGCGACGTTCGGACCGGCAGGAAGACCACGCGATGCTCACCGCACTTGATGCCGACCCGGACGAGACCATCTCAGCCGATGACATGGACTACGGCGCGCGACTGGACATAGAGGCGCAGCTGCTGTGCGCACTCCTGTGGGCTCAGCC
>NZ_JBAQEO010000354.1:0-8885 GCF_049286785.1 Rhodococcus sp. (in: high G+C Gram-positive bacteria)
GCGTATGCAGATTCGGGTCACCCACCCGGTTGTCCCAGTGGTCGAACCGGGCGATGAGCAGACCCTCGGCTTTGATCATCCGAGCGCCGGCCTTGCCGCGCCGGGTGTAAGTCAGCTCGTCCTCGACATACCCCAGTGTCTCGTCGACGGCCTGGCGGTGTGCGGCTTCGATGATCTCCTTGACGCGAGGATCGCCGAGCCCCCACAACAGTGAAACGGACTTCATGGGAGTGAAGACCAGGTCATACCCGGCGACGGGCTGCCGCATCTTCTTGTAGCTATCGGTAATGAATCTCATTACCTCTTCGTCGGAAAGCAGGGTTGCTTTGTCACCCTTGCTCTTCGTCAGATGCCGAACTGCCACCTCGTGCTTGATCGCGTCCTTCGCCGCTGAATCGGGATAGCGTCCACCGGTCCGCTTGTACTCGCTGCACCGGTCCTCGACCTCGTGCACGTACTCCTGCGAGGCCGTGAACCAGCTGAACGGCCGCCCGAGCGCGGTGGACGCCGACCACTCGAACCGGTCTGCCGCGGGTGCGGTGACCGGCGGCATCGTGTCGAACGCGGTCGGAGTTCGCGCGGCACCGAACGTTGACCGCATCGCGTTCTCGGTGACTTCGTCGCCCACGGCGACACCGACTCGTGCGGTGGCTTTGCCGTACCAACGCCCGGGAGGGGTGCCCTTGGCGTTGTAGTAATCGATGACGTCGCCCTTTTTCGTCTCGGTCGCGTCACCGGCCGCGACGTGCTTCGTCAGGTACGTGTAACCATCCCCAGCGGAGAGCTTGTGGATGGTCATCATGGCGACCATTGTGCCAGTGTTTCGCCTTTCTTTTGCGATCCTGTTGCGCAGCGGCGCGTCCGCGCTGGCCCGTCCTGTTCTTGCAGCTCGCACCCTTGGTGCAAGAGGTGTGTCTAAGTTTTGGGGCCTGCCGCAGGTAGGTCCTGGTTTTGAGTGCCGTCGGGCGGTCAAGACTCCTCGCCTCCGGCGAGGGTGTTAGGCACTTGGTCGCTTGCGACTCGGTCGTCTTGGTTCGAGTTCGATTCGGTTTTGCTTCACGTTGTCGCGTTGCTCCCACCCCTTTTGCACGCGGGCCGATACACTTCGGCTCATGGCCTCCTCATCCGAAGCTGCGGCGACGCGCTCCCGCCGACTGCACACCGTCAAGAACGTCGACCAGAACATCCGAGCTGCTCGCGAACGCGCTCTGGCCCGACAGAAGCGGCTGGAGAATCTCGCGAAGCCGCTGCACTCGGTCTCCGAGCAACTCGCGCGTCTCGATCGGGAGAGGGAGTCCGTCGAGAATGTGGGCCAGCGCCGTATCGAGACCTTGCAGAGCGGGCTCGAGAAGAAGATCGAGAAACTCAAAGCCGACACGGCCACGAAAATCGAGCAGGCCAAGAAGGACGCGGCGACCAAGCTCGCCGAGCTGCAGGACTCACAGCGCGGATCCGAAGATGCCCTGTTGCTCGAGTACGCGCAGGCGATCGTGCAGTTCTCGTTCGGCGGGTCGAATGCGGACCTGGCCACCGTCCTCGGTTGCTCTCAGAAGGAAGCGAAGGAACTGATCGCGTCGTCGACCGCCGACCTGAAGAACGCCGGCATCTCGGTCACCCCGCCGAAGGAGTCGTCCGCCGCGGCCGACACTGCGCCCGATGCTGAGACGACGACAACGGACAAGTCGGCGACGCCGGACAACGACACCGCGACAGACGTGGAGGACTCCGACTCCCCTGCCCTCACCGCGGTGTGATGACGACCGGTCCGAGTGATCGGTGACGGACGACGCTCAACCAGGGTTGTGGCCGACCGCTGAATCTGGCGGCCACAACCCTGACGCTCAACCACAAGAAGTCCCGGCGCGGGCGCGGCGATTCGTGGATGCATCACTGCCGCCGACGGCCAGGAACATTGCGTCGTTCTGGTCGAAGGTCGTGAAGTCCCCGACGTGTTGGTACTGGACCGGGGCAATCAGCGTTCCGGACGGCTACGGTCGCTTCAACTACCAACGCGGCAATCGGCAGCGGACAGTCCTCGCGCACCGCTTCTCGCTGGAGCTGGAGCACGGATTGCTCGGCGCCGGAGTCGTCTGCGAGCACAAGTGCAACGAGCCGCTCTGTGTACGCGTCGGTGCCAAACATCTGGTCGAGTCGACCTACTCCGAGAATGTTCGCTTCGCGATCGCGCTCGGCCGACTGTCCGGCCACACCCTCCTGGATGGCAGCGGCCGTGCACGATCCGACCGCTCCATTGCGATTCGCGAAGCTCTGCGGCGGTTCGGCTACAACGAAGACGCGCTACTGCGCGCGAAGACCGATCCTGGCCCGGGTCAGTCGACGTTGTTCTGATCCGCTACCGCTCGTATCCGGCGTCGCGTGACGGCTTGCGCTCCGGCTCGGTCGCCTCGACGTTGTCGACATTTGAGGTGTGGCCGGCGAGCATTCTCTCGATCGGGCGGGGATGCCCTGCCGTTGCGGCCCGCACGGCGCTCACGTCGTAACTGGGACCGCCAGTCGCCGCTTCTGGATCGTGCGGTGAGGCGGCAACAACAACGGCCGCGTCGATGGTCTCGCGCAGCAGTGTTGTCTCCCCGGTCTGCATGTACTCGTATCGTCCCCACACGAACTGCTCGCGAAGGTCACCCACCGATGAGCTCGCGTGAGGAAGGTTCGCCTCGACGGGCTGGAATCGTTCGGCGTCGAAGGTGTACCCGGCGTCCGCACTGAGTTGTGTGAAGAACGCGAACTGCGCCCGGGTGTTTCCTTCTCGAAACGGATGGACGTAGTTGATCCGCGCCCACACCTTTGTCAGCTCGTCGACGAAGGTGTTGCGGTCTAGTCCGCGCAGGTGGTTTTTGGCCGCTACTCGTTCGAGGACCGCGGTGGCGTATCCGCGGACCTCTTTGGCGGCGAAGTAGCGGTGCGGAATCTCCGGTGGGTTGCGGACACCATTCCGGTACGCCTGGACGTCCGGCCCGAGCTTGACCATCGGCCAATCCCGCGGGGCGGTGCGGAGTTCGCCGGACCAGGGGTAGACGTCCTGGAACAAATGGTGGTGGATCCGGCGAAGGTGCTTGAGGTCATAGTTACCGGGGATCGGTTCCCGTCTCAGCTCGGACATACGCTTGTAGGTCGCCAGCCCCTCGAACTCGTCGAGGACCTCCGGGTCGGTGATGCCGTACGGCTGATCGGCGGACACACGAACGAGGTTGCGCATGACCGCAGCCGAGATATCGGGAAACCCGGTGTCATCCCAGTGCACCGTCGACGGGATGAAGTAGTCGATCCACTCCTGTGAGAACGAGCGCCGGGTCACTGCTCGGGGCGTCCCCGACGGCGAAGGATCGAGTCGAGAGCATCATCGAGGGTGATGTTCTCCTGCAGCAGTTGGATGAGCAGTTCCTTGGTGTCCTCATCCATGCTGCGGCCCTCGATCGCCATGATCGGCGCGAGCCTGTCGTACTCGGCTCGCGCCTGCGCCTCGGTCAGACCGTGCTGTGCTTTGTCGTTCATACGGCCCGCTCGCCTTCTTCGTCGATTCCGTAGTCGCGCTCGGTCTGAGGTTCCAGGTGGATCGTGCGGACGACCTCATTGTCCGCGATGGCGCTGGTGCCGATGACTTCTCGGAGTGGGCGGGCGTGTCCGCTGCCGGCGGCCTTGAAGCCGTCGATGACGGACTGATCCACGAGCGTGGTGCGCCGCTCCTCGAGGAGCGGCGTCGTGATCGGTTGGGTCGGGTCGATAATGGTGGTTGTCGCCTGATCCGCTGCCGCGCTCTGCGCGTCGCGCAGTTGTATGCCGCGGTGGAGGCTGGCTTCGTACAGTTTGTCCTTGGGGATCTCACGCTCGTGTGCCATCGCGTCGACTTTCCATGCGCTTTCGGCGAAGGCGTCGCCGCGTCGGTTCGAGGTGCCGCGTTCGGTCTGTCCGGCTCCGTCCCATGCTTCCCAGTTCCACTGACGGCCCTGCCAGTAGGTCCGGGCGCCGGGCATCGCGGAGTTCGGATCGAATCCGTACCGCCACTCGGCCTCGGCGGGGTCGAGTGCCTGCCAGGTTTGCCGCACCGCCGCTTCGGCGCGTGCTTCGGCGTTCTCTTCCCATTCCTTACGGGCGGCCGCCATGCGGGCCGGCACGGCCGCGATCACAGCTTCGCGGTTCATGCCCTGTTCCGCGGCCCACCCTTCGGTGGGGTTGAGGTCGAGGGACCATCCTGCGTACTGGCCGTCGGCGCGGCGGCGTTCGGTGTCGAGCCGGCCCTGGCGGAGTGCCTCGGGCGAGTTTTCCCGTGAGTTGACCTCGAGGCGCAACTCGTGGGCGTCGAGCCTGGCTTGCTGAAGCTCGTCCTCATGGGCGAAGACCAGCTCGGGTTCGGCGAGCGCGACGTCGAGCTTGGCTTTGTCGCGCTCGAGTTGTTCTTCGAGCGCATCGCCCCTGTTGCTGACGGAGAAGAGGTGATTGCGGGTGGACTGGATGAATCCGTTGGTGGCGCTGTCGAGGGCGAGAATGTCGATCATCTTGTCGCGTTCGATGTAGCGCTCCTCCCCCGCGATGTCGACGATGTAGTTGGCGAGGGTGTGCGAGTAGCCGAGCATGACCGGGACACCATTGATCGACGCGATCGGAAGGAACTTCCGGTCCTTCGTGACCTCTTCGCGGGCTTGTCCCAGCGACTCTCTCAGTACTTCGCGCAGATCGGCTGCTTCGGTGTCTGGTACCGAGCCGCCGGGTAGGTGCCAGATCCGTTTGCTGCGATCGTCGATGCCCAGCCACTCCTGCAGTTTGCTGCTCTGCTTGTGTTGCTCGGGAAGTCGTTCCGTCGCGGCCGCGACTCTGCTCTTGAGTGAGCGGATCGTCGCCTGGCGGGCCGCGTTGTTGTTGGTGACGGAGTTGCGTTGCGCTTCGAGCATCGTGACTTTCTGCTCGGCTTCGACTTGCTGAACGAACACCGGGTCACCGGTCGCCGCGGCTTTGGTCTGTGCCCAGGACAGCGACAGGTCTCCCCCGACGTCCTCCATCGTTTGCGGGACGTCTTCGCGGCGCAGTTGTGCGACGAACCCGGATTTTCGGGCGACGTACTGGTACATCGTCGCGTCGTAGGAGCGGCGGGCGACGACGTTGATGACGCCGACCTTTTCGAAGGTGTTGCCCTGGCGGATGATGCGTCCGATCCGCTGTTCCATGTCCGCGGCGGTCCACGCCGGGTCCAGGTTGACGAGCTGTTTGAGTGCGCGTTGGACGTTGAGTCCGGTGCCACCCTTCTTCGTCGAGGTCAGCAGGACGCGTATGCGGCCGTCGCGGCACGCTTCGGTGAGTTTGGCTTTCGCCTTGGGTGAGTTGTGGTCGTGCATGAAGGCGATCTCGTCGGCCTTCATGCCTCGCGCGATCAGGGCGTCGCGGAGTTCGGTGTAGACGTTGCGGGCGCGGCTCCCGTCGCCGGCCTTGGGTGTTCCGCGGTCGCAGAACACGAGCTGGAAGGTGCCGGTCATGTCCGGGCCGTGCTTGTCGGCCGGAATGAACACGTCGGCGTTGTCGACATGGGTGTTCCAGATGACGTCGGCCGCGACCTCGACGCGGGAGTTTTCCGGGGGCGGTGAGGGCAGGTTCGCGAGTCTCGGGTGCATGGTGACGTTGCGGCCGTCGGTGGAGATTTTGAGCGAGTTGTCGATGTGCATTTCGTCGCCCTTGACGTTGCCCAGCCGTTCGTCCAGGTCCGCGACGAAGTCGATGACGTCTTGGCCCTGGTCGTATTCGAGGATCGTCGGCGAGCCTCCTTCGATCTCGGGGAGGCGTACGGGGATTTGGTCGGCGACCACTACGTCACGGAACTGGTCGAGCATGGCCACGAGCTGGCGCACGTTCGCGTACTCGGCCATGCGGGTGACCATCCGCAGCTTGGTTCCGGTGATGTTCATTTCGACGGCGGTGACGGGTTTGGCGAAGGTGCCGGCCCAGTTGTCGATACGGCCCATCCCTGCCCGTGCCAGCAGGTCCGGCCGCAACATCTTGGTCATCACCCAGATTTCCGACATCGCGTTGGTGATCGGGGTGCCGGTGGCGAAGGCCATCGCCTTGGCGGGCGCGTTCGGCTTGCCTGCACGTGCGTTGCGGTCCTGAGCTTGTTTGCGCAGGAACCGGGCCTTCATTTCGAGGTCGCTGGCCCGCTGCGATCCCTCGGGCACCGACAGGTCCGCGGAGTTCGATGGCCGCGAGAGGTTCTTGTAGTCGTGTGCCTCGTCGATGAACATGAAGTCGCACCCGGACTGCTCGAAGCTCAGACCGTCATCGGAGGACTTCTGTCCGACGATGTTCTCGATGCGCTTCTTCGTCGCCTTGATCGCGTTCTCGATCTGTTTCACCGAGAACTCGGATCCCGAGTTGTTCGCGGCCTCGAGGGCTTGCCGCATTTCGAGTTCCTCGTTTTCGAGGTACTCGAGCTGCGCCTCACGCTTCATCCCGATCAAACCGAAGACCGACTGCGGGACGATCACCATGTCCCAGTCGCCGACGGCGGTCTGGCCGATGAACCGTTGCCGGTCTTCCACCCCGTCCAGCTCGGAGGCGACGAGGATCTTCGCGTTCGGGTAGGCGTCGCGGGCCTCGTTGCCCCACTGCGAGAGCAGGTGGTTCGGGACGACGACCCAGGGTTGACGGACCTGGCCGAGTCGTTTGGCCTCCATGCAGGCGATGGTCATGGTCAGGGTTTTGCCGGCGCCCACGACGTGATCGAGCAGGATCGTCTCGTCGTGCAGGAACCGCTGCACCGCAGCGGTTTGGTAGTCGTACGGCGTGTACTTCGGGTTCAGGCCGGGGAACTGTTTGAACTCGGTGCTGTACTTGGGTTTGACGAAGGAGTTGCACAACTCGTTGTAGGTGGCGGCGAGTGTGACGTAGCGGTCGCCGTCGGACCACAACCACTCGGCAAAACGCTCCTGCAGCGCGGTCGCGTTCGCCCTGGCGGCAGTGGTCAGTTCCGGGTGGAACCGCGGCTTCGGTGACCGCTCGAGTTCCTCCGGTGTCTTGAGGACCTGCACGGCCTTGTTGTTGGCGATCAGGTTGAACATGTCGACACCGGATAGTGCGGTGCTGCCGTACTTGTCGGTGTAGCCGCTAGTGGGGTTCTTGTGGCGGCTGCTCTGCTCGGTCTCGAAGTTCCAGTTGCCGCTGACCTTGTCGAACTCGGTCGTGAGCTGGCGCGGATCGAGACCGAACTCCTTGATGAGGAATTCCCGGTAGTGCTCCATCGGCACCCAGATGGCACCGGGGCGCACACCGATCGTGGCCGGGTCGACGTCGACGGGAATGGCTTGCTCGAGGGCTTCGACGGCCCCGCCGTAGAGCTCAGGGTCTTCGGCCGCGAGCATCCGCGCTTTGGCGAGTTTGTCGCGGACGTGACCGGAGAGGAATGTTTCGGCGATCTGCCATTCCCCGGGGTGATCGAGGGACGGGAACATGCGCCCACGTGCGTGCTCGATCACGTCACCGATTTCGAGGTCGAGCAGCTCCCCCATCCGCTCGGGTGAGAGGTAGCCGAGTTCGTCGAAGCTGATCGCCATTGCCTCGTCGACGTGCTCGGCGGTCTCGGCTCTGGTCTTGAACGGGGTGGTGTCCTCGGTGAAGATCGGTGACTTGGTGGCCACGGCGTCGGCGCCATCGAAGCGGGACTGGAAGTTTTCGATCGCCAGGACCATGCCGACACGGGGATCACGCCCGATCGCACCCTTGAGGTGGCTCTGGTTCTTCTGCGAGGTCGGCGGCGTCGCCGCCTTGTCCTGCATTTCCTCGAGGATCTCCTCGGGGATCGGTCCGCCGTACGGGGTGGCCTCCTCCGCGCTGAGTCCTTCGTCGCGGGCCTCGGCCTTCCCGGTCTTTATGCGCCACCGCTCGATGGCTTTGTCGAGTCGTTCGGCGATCTTCTGCTCGGTCAGCGGTGCCGGTTCGGTGAGGGTGAACCTGTTGAGCGGTCCCCACCGGTCGGTGTAGCCGTCGTAGAGGTTGCCCAGCTGGGCGCGGAGCGCATCGCGCTCAGCGCGGGTGGATTCGGTGGATCGGCTCGCTTCGGTCAGATTCATGACGGTCTCACCGAGCGCGATGAGTACCTTCCACTGCTCGGCTTTGTCCTTGCCGGTGCAGTTGACGTAGGCCCACCCGTGACCGATCCTGAACTGCTCGAACTGGCCCTTGACCTCGTCGAACCGCATGGTGCCGGGTTCGACGGTGGTGACATCGAGAGCGGTGTCGGTCAGGAGGCCGGCGGCTGTGAACGCCTCGGCCACCTGCGGCGACGGGGCCGGTGCGGTGATTCCGAGTCCGCGTTCGACGGCCTGGTCGATGATCGGATCGAGCTGGCGGCGTAGCTGCTCTGCCAGCGGTGCCCGGAGGCGTGGTTCGACGATCAGGTTCAGGTTGCCGTTCGGGCCGTGCCCGATGGCCAGAGTGCCCAGCACCCGCCCCGGATGTTCCCGGAAGTAGCCGTTGATCCAGTACTGCTCGGGGTTCGCGTTCGCTTCCGCATTCGGGTGATCGAGTGTGATGGCCTTGACCTCGCCGGCCCATTGCAGGGTTTCCGGTGACGGCTCCTGCCCCTCTTCCCTGCGCCGGAACACCAGCACGTCCGTGACCACGGACGTTTTCGCCTGCCGGTCGAACGCCCCGGTCGGCAGCCGCACCGCGCCGACCAGATCGGCCGTCTCGGTGATCTTCTTCCGGGCGTCCGGCCGTTTCGCGTCGGAGGTGTACGCGGAGGTCACGACCGCGACGTAGCCACCGGGTGCGGTCAGGGCGAGGGACTTCACGATGAACTGGTTGTGCAGGGAATGACCGTCGGCGTTGTGGATCGGGTCGTAGACGCCGTACTTACCGAACGGCACGTTGCCGATCGCGCCGGT
>NZ_JBAQEO010000355.1:0-1888 GCF_049286785.1 Rhodococcus sp. (in: high G+C Gram-positive bacteria)
CGACTGGAGGAACTCGAGGTGTCCGAGTCGTCCATCGGGGATCTGCCAGGTCAAAGGCGCTAGGTAAGACGTTGCGCAGGATTTCGCCGCCGGCATTCGAGCATCAACGGGTGATTGTGCGCGCAACGATGAATGTGTGCTGAAACTCGGCCCCGGCGCCCGTTGCACTTTGCTACGCTGGATCTGTAGCACTTTGCTACAAGCGGAGAAAGGGGTGCTTGCTGTGCCAGACGCTGTGGATAAGGTGACGCGATTCTCCGCTGCCTTGGTCGACGAGGCCAGCCGCGAAGGCGCCCGGGAGAACCGGTCTGCACGCCAGCAGTTGGAGCACTGGGCGCGAGTGGGCCGCGGCGTGTCCAGTCGCAGTACCGCGGCTCGGCGACGCGTCGAGGCAGCGCTGGCGGGTCGACTTCCGGTCGGGGATCTCAGCCCGGAGGAGGGGGTGGTCTTCGATTCCGAGGTCGATGCGCTGATCGAGGAACGCCTCGAACAGGTCGATCATGTGGCGACGCGAGCCGCGAGGGGATACGCGTCGGTCGCGGTCGATGATCAGGGTCGCATGGTCGAGTTTCGACCTGATGGAACGACTGTCGTCATTTCCGCGTGAGTGCCCGATTGGATTTGGTCGTCGGCTGCGACGGTGCGGGAAAAAGCACGCTGGTCGAGACGGTGCTTGCGCCGATCTTGGTCGACAGTGCGTTCGTGAATGCTGATGAGATCGCGAAGGCCTGCTGGCCGGAAGATCCTGAGGTGCACTCCTACGATGCGGCGAAGATCGCAGCGCGGACCCGCTCGGCGTTGTTGGCGCGGGGCTGCTCGTTCATCGCTGAGACCGTTTTCTCGCATCCGTCGAAACTCGATCTCATCACCGAAGCGCACGACCGTGGCTTCCGGGTTGTCCTGCACGTGGTGATGGTGCCGGAGGACTATGCGGTCGAACGTGTTCGTCTACGCGTCGTCAGCGGCGGACATGCGGTTCCGGAGGACAAGATCAGGCAACGGTATGCCCGGTTGTGGCCACTCGTCGCCACAGCGATTCAACGGTGCGAGCAGGCTACGGTGTACGACAACCAGAATCGGACCACTCGGGTCGTCGCTCGATTCGTCGAGGGATCCCTCGTGGCCGAACCTCATTGGCCGTCATGGACTCCCGACGCGCTGACGAACCCGGCTCGGTATTCCGATCCGGAGTAACGCCTGATCTCCCCGGGAGACAGCTGTCTTACGACGTAGTAGTGCCACTCTCCGGCGTGGAGTCACTCGATGAGGCGGTCAGAACCAGTGTTGTATGTGATGCCGACTGGATGGTGTCGCCGACCAACTCTCAGGTCGGCGCCGGTCCTTCGCTGAGCGCGGTACGTATTGCGAAGACGCCCAGCAGAGTACCGGCGGCCCAGCGTTGCACAGTCATGACGCGGGGTCGGGTGGCCAGGAATTCGGCGATCCCGGCGGCACCGAGCACGATCATGGCGTTGATCGTGACCGCCACGCAGATCTGGATCGCGCCGAGCTGGAGCAGTTGTGTCCAGGTGGGTCCTGCTCCCAGAGAGACGAATTGGGGCAGAAGTGCCGCGTACATCAGTGCGATCTTGGGGTTGAGCAGGTTGGTCAGCAGACCCATCCCGAACAGGCGTCGGTCGCTGACCGGGGCGACCTGCTGCGGGGAGAATATGGCTCGGCCTCCTGGGCGCAGCATCCCCCAGGCCAGGTAGGCCAGGTAGGCCAGGTAGGCGAGGTACGCGGCGCCGGCCAGCTTGACCACAGTAAACGCTGTCGGAATCGCGGTGAACACCGCCGACAGGCCCGCGACGGCCATCAGCAGGTAGCAGCAGAACCCGACCGCTGTTCCGGAGAGGGAGACGAGACCGGCTCGTCGGCCCTGCCCGAT
>NZ_JBAQEO010000356.1:0-3354 GCF_049286785.1 Rhodococcus sp. (in: high G+C Gram-positive bacteria)
TCACCAACGAACGTGAGTACGACTACCGGGACGGCGACGACCATCACGCCGCAACAAACTACTACGCAGGCCATTTCTGCGGATGCGGTGACTACTCGTGCCCCGCTTCTATCGACAACCACAAGCGCTGCGTCAATTCGGACTACTGATCTGTCAGGGCACAAGGCCCTGGTCACTTGGGCAATGGAGGTAACTATGAGCGGCACAAAAGATTTCGTGGTCAACGGAGTCATCACCAGCAGTCCTGACGTCGCACGCGCCGAACGGACTCAGGCACAACCCATCGAACGAAAGGCGCACAAGGTGTACGACATCCTGGCTGTCTGCGAGTCCGCGGACACGTTCGTCGAAGTGGTTTTCGCGCACAAGTCGATGGTCGAATCGGTCGCCCTCCTCGAATGCCGCTACGTCGACCGCTACGTCGCGTTGCTCGAGGCACTGGGATACGACGCGGTCGCCGCCGACCTTCGCGCCGTGCACCTTTCGGAGTACTTCCTCCACCAGCAGCGTTACGGGCAAACGCACCCGGCAGCCGTCCGGGCCGGGTCAGTGACTGCGTAACCGAGACATACCCACCCGGAAACACAAGACACCGGGCAGCTGATATCTGCCCGGTGTCTTGGACCCGAATCTTACGAGAGGCACCATCATGACCGCAATTCCGAACGGACCCGTCGCCGAGATCGTCGACGGCGGCGAAGTCTTCGTCCGACTCGACCCGCACGCCCTCGACATCGGTGCCAACGTCCGCGACCAGGTGGATCTGTCCGCCACACCCGAATTCGTGGAGTCCATTCGTGACCACGGGGTGCTCGAAGCGATCAGTGCCGTGCAGCACGCAGACGGACGGATCATGGTCCGGGATGGACAGAGGCGCACTCTGGCCGCGCGTGAGGCCGGCACCGCCACGATTCCGGTGATCGTGCGATTGGATACCGCCGCAGACGAGCGGGAACGAGAGGGTGAACGGGTGGTCGCCCAGCTGGAGGCGAACGAGCATCGGCTCGCTCTCACCCCCGGTCAGCGTGCCGCAGGGGTGGCGGAGCTGTTGGATCTGGGTTTCTCGGTGACCAAGGTCGCCAAGTCGATCCACGCGAACCAGGCGTGGGTGGAGAAGGCCGCGAAGATCGGCAGATCCAAGGCTGCGCGCACCACCCTGGACGAGAACCAGCTCGATTTCGAGCGGGCCGCGATCCTCGCGGAGTTCGACTCGGACGTCGAAGCAGTGCGCGAACTGCTCGACTGCGGGAGCTGGCGGTTCCACTCGACCGCCGAAGAACTGCGAGCCGCCCGAATCGAGCGGGAGGAATTCGAGGAGGCAGCAGCACCCTACGTGGCGAAAGGATTCCGCGTTCTGCCCGACCACCCCGGGTACGGGAGCGTGCTTGCGATGGCGGACCTGCGCACTGCCGAGGGCGGCGAGGTCACCATCGACAACGTCGAGGCCGACCCCGCCCATTGGACGGTGGTGCTGAGCAGGGGCCAGCTCCTCTCCGATATCGAGACCGGACTGCCGATCGAGGAGGATGCCGTCGACTGGTACACCGAAGGTGAGGCCGAGGTCGAGGCGGAGGAAGGGCTGGTCCACTGCAACACCGTCAACATCGAGGACACCTGGTTTCCCGAGTACGTGTGCGCCGATCCGGACGCCGCAGGGCTACGCCTCTCGCCCGTCATGGCTGCGGTACGAGCTGGCGGACCAGGAGCGGACGCAGCGGTCACCGCAGGGGATCCGGGCGCGGAGGCGGAGCGGCACAGGCTCGAAACCCAGGCCGAGGACAAACGTAAGCAGCTCGAGACGGAGGAGCGCGTACGGCGCGAACGCAAAATGGTGCGAGCGCTCAACCTCAAAACAGAAGCGGCGACCGTCGTGCGGCGCAAGTTTCTGTGCAGTCTGCTCGCGGCCAAGACCCCACCGAAGTTCGCTGCCGCGTACGTGGCCATCGCCCTCGCCGGGGACACACACCTGCTGACCGAATACCAGTCCTACGGCGTGCTCCGGGAGTTGCTGGGAGTCACAGGGTCGAACAGCTCCTCCGAGTTCGTGGCCGATCAGGTCACCAGGTTCGGTGCCGGCCGCGCCCAGGTGCTCACGCTGGCGCTGGTGATCGCGGCTCAGGAATCGCGCATGGTCAAGGACGGGTGGCGGAGCAAGCCCAGAGGCGGCGAGGCCTACCTGGGATTCCTCGAGGAACTGGGGCATCAGCTGACCCCGATCGAGGAAATCATGGTCGGAAGGCGAGTCCCCGATCAGGTCTTCGACCTCGACGAATGATGTTGTCTATCCCCCTTGACTTGGCTAGTCGAGGGGGATAGACTTACCCTTATGACGAAGCGAGCGGAACTCCTCAAGGAGATACGGGCTTTCGCGAAAGACGCGGGACTCGACATCGTGGAGACCGAGGGTGGCAGCCACACCAAAGTGGTGGTCGGAGGACGACGCACCGTCGTTGCCCGGCACGGGGAGATTCCCGAGGTGACCGCCAAGGCGATCCGCAAGCAGCTCGGAATGACCGAGACACGTCAGGGAAAGGGCAGGAAATGAAGGTCACGGCACACGCGGTGCGCTCCGATGATTGGTGGTCGGTCGACGTTCCCGAGGTCGACGGTTTGTTCACCCAAGCCAAGCGGCTCGACCAGATCCCCGCGATGGTCGCCGACGCGGCGGAACTGCTGACCGGAGTTCCGGCCGATCAGGTGGAGGTCACGCTCGACTACGACATCGGAGACCCAGCCGCACTTCGAGAGATCGCCGAGGTGAAGCAGCGAAGCGCGGAGGCGCAGCGGGCGGTGGAGAAGGCGTCGCGTACCTCGCGGGCAGTGGTGCACGACCTGCGCGGACGAGGGCTGTCGATGCGCGATGTGGCCACCATCCTCGAGATCAGTTATCAGCGCGTCGCACAGCTGGACAAGGACAAAGGCAAAGCCACAGCCTGACCGGCGGGTGTGGGAGTAGGGGAGCAAATCTCATGGACGTCACCGTCTGGCGCAAACCCGCGTGCGTTCAATGCAACGCCACCTACCCGGCTCTCGACAGAGCCGGTATCGAGTACATGATTGTCGACATCACCGAAGACGGCAACGCTCGGGACTACGTGCTGAGCCTGGGATACCTACAAGCACCCATTGTTATTGCGGGAGAAGAGCAGTGGTCCGGATTCCGGTCTGACCGAATCAAGGACCTGGACGCAGCCTGATGGACGCCACGGCAGCCGGTCACCGGCAGGAAGACCACGCGATGCTCATCGCACTTGATGCCGACCCGGACGAGACCATCTCAGCCGATGACATGGACTACGGCGCGCGACTGGACATAGAGGCGCAGCTGCTGTGCGCACTCCTGTGGGCTCAGCC
>NZ_JBAQEO010000357.1:0-2161 GCF_049286785.1 Rhodococcus sp. (in: high G+C Gram-positive bacteria)
CGGCCGACGTCGCCGAGGACCTGGTCCTCGGGCACGAACACGTTGTCGAACTGGATCTCGGCGAAGCTTGCGTGCCCGTCGATCCGGCGAATAGGCGAGATCGTGATCCCGGGGGAGGAGAGGGGGAAGAGGAGATAGGTGAGGCCGCGATGACGGTCCGCCTGCGGGCCCGTGCGAAAGAGCCCGAATGCCCAGTCCGCAGAGGGAGCATGTGAGCTCCATATCTTGCGTCCGTTCAATCGAAATCCACCGGGAACCGGGTCTGCGCGGGAGGTCAGCGATGCCAGGTCGCTGCCCGACTCGGGTTCGGACCATGCCTGTGCCCAGATCACGTCACCGCGCGCCATCGGCAGCAGGATCTGCTCCTTCTGCGCCGGTGTCCCGACCTCCATCACTGCCGGAGCGAGAAGGGAAATCCCGTTCTGGGACAGGCGGTACGGGCCGTTGAGTGCGTGGTAGGCGTCCTCGAACAGGATCCATTCGATCACCGACGCATCACGGCCGCCATACTCGGCCGGCCACGTCAGCACCGACCAGCCTCCCTCGAACAGCCGACGGTCCCAGTCCCGGCTTCGCGCTACCGCTTCGGGCGTGCCGGGTGGTGCATACACTCCGGTGGGCGTGTTCTCGGCAAGCCATGAATAGGCTTCGTCGTAGAAGGCGTGTTCGGAGTCATCGAGTTCGAGGTTCATCAGCGCGCGTCCCTCTGCGGGGCCGGACTCGTGGCGACCGAAGAGGCGCGGATCGCCGCGGGAATGCCGGACGGATCGAGTGGCTCACCGAACTGAATCATGTTGTGCGCGTGCGCCAGCTGGTGCAGACCGAATGCTGTCTGCATCGCGTTCGCTTGGCCCTGGGCGTCGACGGCCGCGTTGATCGCCTGCTTGACGAGCTTGACGCCGAGTTGCGGCTTGGCGGCGATCTTGTCGGCGAGTCGCTGGGTGAACTCGCCCAGCTCTGCACGCGGCACCACATGATTGACCATCCCCGTCGCCGCGGCCTCGGCGGCCGTCCACGGTTGCGCGGTCATCAGCAGTTCCTTGGCCTTGCGCGGGCCGAGTTCCCACGGGTGCGCGAGCCACTCGACTCCGCCTATCCCGAAGTCGACCACCGGATCGAGGAACAGCGCGTCGTCGGATGCGACGATCATGTCGCACACCCACGCCAGCATCAGTCCGCCTCCGATGCATTTGCCCTGCACCGCAGCGATCGTCGGCTTGGCGAAGTCCCGCCAGCGCTTGCACATGTCGAAGTAGATTTCGTGTTCGCGGGCCAGGCGGCCCTCGGCGCCGGGCGCCTCCCAGCCCGCCCAGGTGCTCACGCAATGGTCGGGCTCGTCGTAACGCTTCGAATCGGTGATGTCGTGGCCCGACGAAAAGTGCGGGCCCTCGGCCGCGAGGACGACCACGGCCACGTCACGATCCTGCGCTGCCCGATCGAATGCGTCATTGATCTCGTACGTCATCGGGACGCTCTGTGCATTGCGTTTCTCTACGCGGTCCAGCACGATCCACGCGACGTGATCGCCCCTGCGCTCGTACCGAACCGTCGGCTTCTGCTCAGACACCTTACCTCCTGCATGTTGCATGTAACATGCAGACTAGCAGGAAGCCTGTGCCCGAGTCCAGAGAAGGGTTGGGAGGTCTTCCTTTTCAGCGACCGGACCACACAGGCGGCCGCTTCTCCGCGAATGCGCGCGGACCCTCGGCGGCATCTGAGGACGCCATCAGGACGTCCACCTCGCGTGCGGTACGCGCCCAATGTTCGCTTTCGCCGGGGCACGCGTCGCCGTCCTGGCCGCGGGCTATCCGCTTCGCCGCCTGTACGGCGAGTGGAGCGTTGGATGCGATTGTTCGTGCCAGTTCCGCAGCCGCGGAACGTACTTGGTCGTCCGGGACGACCATGTTGATCAGATCGAGTTCGAGCGCACGGTCCGCGTCGATGGCCTCGCCGGTCAAGAGCATCTGCATGGCGACCCGGCGTGGTACCTGATCGACCAGGCGGAAGGCGCCCCCGGCACCGGCGACGAGTCCACGACGCACCTCCGGAAGTCCGAACGACGCGGATCGCGCCGCGACGATGAGATCGCAGGCGAGTGCGATCTCCGCTCCGCCGCCGAGCGCCGCACCGTTCACCGCGGCGATGATCGGCTTGCTGATGT
>NZ_JBAQEO010000358.1:0-14620 GCF_049286785.1 Rhodococcus sp. (in: high G+C Gram-positive bacteria)
CCACCTGCTCGACCGATCGGGGCAGCATCAGCGCCACCCGGTCGCCGGTACCCACCCCCGCCTCGATCAGCACGTGCGCCAGCCGATTCGAGCGCTCGTGCAGAGTCCGATACGACACGTCCTCGTCGCCATAGCGCAACGCGATCCCGTCGGAATCGACTGTGGCGTCGAACAGTTCGGGGAGGGTCAGCGGAGGGACGGATTCAGGACCCGAAGAGTGAACCAGCTGGTCCCGCTCGTCCGCGGTGAGCAACGGCACAACCCCGATCGGGGTGTCCTCCTCGGCCCCGACGAAACCGGCGAAGTAATGCAGAAACCTCTCGTGGTGCCCGCTCAGCTCGTCCTTCTCGTAGACGGCGGGATTGCCCTCGAACTCCACCCGGACAGTCTTGTCTGCCACCCCCGGATAGATGGCGACCGCGAGATCGTCGACCGGGCCGGCGGTGAGCACGTTCAACTCACCGAGCACATCACCCCACCACGTTTCCTGGTGGAACATCATGATGTTGATCATCGGGCCGAAGCTGCTGCTCTCCCGCGGCGACGAACGCATGTCGTGCAGGATGTCCTCGTAGCGGTACCGCTGATGCCGCAGCGCGCCGGTCAACTCCAGTTGCACCCGGTGCACCAGATCATGAATGCGGCCGTGCGGATCCACCCGAATGCGCAGCGGCACCACGTTGGCCACGCTTCCACCGGAGCGTCGAGCGGCCGCCGTGGTGCGGGCCGTCACCGGCAAACTCAGCACGATGTCCGAATTGCCGGTCATCCGAGAGAGATACGCGGCGAACGCGGCCACCACCACGGGAACCGCAAACGTTTTCCACTCGTGGGCGAGCGCCTCGAGCCGGTCGGTGACTGCCGGATCCATCACCCGGCTGGCGAGCAGTGACACCGGGGACGGGTAAGCCTGCCGATCGGTCAGGCGCGAAGGTTCCGGCAGATCCCGAGTCCGCTGCGCCCAGTAGTCGCGATCGATCTCGAACCTGCGAGAGCGCGGGTAATCGTCCTCCGCCTCGTACAGCTCGCGGATGTGCAGCGCCTTCGACGGCGGTGCCTCCGTCCGCTGAACGGCGTGGGTGTACAGCTCGGCCACCCGGTTCATCAGCACCATCGCGCCGTAACCGTCGAGGATCAGGTGATGGGCGAAGGTGGTGAGGAAGTAATAGTCGGTGCCCAGATGCAGGAGGGTGGCGGAGATCAGCCGGTCATGGAACACGTCCATCGGCCGGCGACGCCGTTCGTCCATCCATCGATGCGCCTCGGCCACCGGATCGGTGTGAGACCGCAAGTCGATGTACGCCAGCTCGTCTTCGATGGTCTCGTCCGCCAGCTGGTACGGCTCACCGTTGTGCTCGATCAGCCGGATACCCGGCGACTCGATGTCGAACGAGCCCTGCTCGGACGCCCACTGAAGGGCGCCCACGTCCACATGGCCGCAGAGTTCCACGTACTGCGCCACCAGGATCGGCACATTCGGATCGAGCTGCTGCGCAAACCACAGGCCCTTTTGCGCATGTGACAACGGGAAAGCACGTGCATCCAGCTCTCCTGCTGTACTGCGGCGTCCTCCCAGAGCCACTGTGAAACCCCCGATCTACAACTCGACAGGCCGCCCCTCGGGTCGACACTCATGGGTGTTGCAGAGGAAATCGTTCTTGTGACCCTACCCGCTTCGCACGCACGTCTGCATGACTCGGCGGTCAGATCCGAAGGATCACAGGCCGAGAGAGCGGGCGAGCACGGGCCACGACGCATGCAGGTCGTCCTGCCAGTAGCCCCACGAGTGGGTGCCCGAATTCCGAAAACCATAGGTAGCAGGCACTCCCACCTCGCTCAACCGGTCGGCGAGGTGGTGCTGACAGTAGTTGGTGATCGCCTCGATTCCGCCGCCCACGACCACCTGCCGGGCGAGGACGGCAAGGTTGCCGTCGATGTGCGGACCGTCGAGCGACTCGTATACCCCGGGCAGTCCGTTGCCGCTCGAGATGAACAGTTCGGTGCCCTGCAACTGCGCCGCATGAATGTAGGGATCATTGGCCTGCCAGGCAGGGTCGCCCGACGGCCCGTACATGTTGTCGGGATTGCCGTTTCCGTAGTTGTTCATGGTCAGCCTGATGAACTGCTGGCCGAGGGGATCACTCGTCGAGGCGCAGCCGCTGTAGGCGGCGACACCGCGGAAAAGCCCAGGTGACGCGATCGCCAGCTGCAGCGCCGCCGTCCCCACCCTGGACATGCCGGCTATCGCATTTACGCCGTTGGTTCCCAAGGCCGAATCGATGATCGGAGGCAATTCCTCCGTCATGAACGTCTTCCACTTGTTGACGCCCAGAGCGGGGTCCGGGCTCTTCCAGTCGGTCCAGTACGCGTCTTCACCGCCTGTGGGACTGATCACATTCACGTTCTTGTCGGCCAGAAACTCAGCCATATCGGTCTTTTCGCGACGGATGCCGCCGTCGAGGAAATACAGCGACGGGCGGGGCCGACTCGTGTCCGCGGGCCGCTGCACGTGGACCGGAACCAGCCGCTGCATCGACGTCGAGTACACCTGAAGCACCAAATGCCTGTCATCGATCAGGTTTACGCGGTCGAGTACAGACCCGTTGGATGCGGATTCGGCCGCAAGAAGACCTGAATCACCAACTGGGTCAGCCGAAGCCGTTGATCCCGCGGTGGCCATCGACATCGCGATCATCGCAATCGCGGCAACGGAGACGCATCGACTCCCCCGGAATGTCCCGAACATCAACTCACCCCCGGTCGTCAGTAGTGCTGTGGATGTTAACAAGCCACGTTCCCACAAGAGTCCGGATCGATGCACACCGGCAACAGTGGGTACACGGATTCGGTCACGCTCGTCAACAGCGCAGCCAACCAACCGGATATCCTCGTGCCCGGAGAGCTAGGAGCTAATCTGCATGGACGCGAACGCGCCGAAGAATTCTGACAACGACGGCACAAGCCATGCCGAGGCAACCGGTGCACCTCGGCGGTGGAGCACCCGGCGGCGAGTGCTCACCGGAGTGGGTGTGGCTGCGGTAGCCGTCGTCGCATGGTTGGGGTTCTCCGCCTGGCAGGTGCAGCACAACCTCATGGGCGCCCGCGGCAACGCACAGCTCGCCAAGGACTCCCTACTCGACGGCGACACCGAGGCCGCGAAACAGGCAGCCGCCGACGCCCGGGACAGCGCCCTGCGGGGACAGGACAATCTGCACTCACTTCCGTGGAGCGCGATCGCCGCCGTCCCGGGTGTCGGAACACCCCTGGAGTCGGTGCAGCAGATGGCGGACGTCGTGGTGGGCCTCACCCAGGACGTGCTGACGCCGGCGGTGGATGTGGGAGTCGCGCTGTCGCCTCGAGACCTGATCAGCGAGGGCGGCAAGGTGAAACTCCAGCCGCTGCGCGACGCCGGTCCTGCACTGGAAGAGACCTCGGTGGCAGCGCGGGAGTTGGCAGATCAGGCGCACGAGATCCAGGACGCCGGGTATCTCGGCGTCGTCAACGATGTGCGGACGCAACTCCAGACCCAGACCGACGACGTGGCAAAACTGCTGGAGAACACCTCCATCGGCGCCAAGGTTCTCCCGTCCATGCTCGGTCTCGACGGACCCCGCAGCTACTTCATGGCGTTCCAGACCAACGCCGAGGCGCGTGGTACCGGTGGCCTGGTGGGCGGTTACAGCGTGATCCGCGCGAACAACGGCCACATGACCGTGGAGAAACTCGGAAAGAACAGCGAAGTCTCCTACGACAAGAAGCCCCTCGACCTCGGCCCCGAATTCCAGGCCAGGTACGGCAATTACAACCCCAGCGTGGATATCCGCAACAGCAACCTCAGCTCCCACTTCCCTTACGCCGGACAGATCTGGAAGTCCATGTGGGAGCAGGAGACGGGAGACACGGTGGACGGCGCGATCGCCACCGATCCGGTGGCCCTGAGCTACGTGCTCGGAGCGGTAGGCCCCATCACCATGCCGGACGGCGAGGTTGTCGATTCGAACAACGTCGTGGAACTCACCCAATCCACCGCCTACACCCGCTTCATCACCGACGAAGCCAATTACCAGGCCGGCAATGCCGACCGCAAAGACTACCTGCAGACCATCGCCGCCAAGGTAGTCGAGAAGATGACCGGCAAGATCGAGTCACCGCAGCGGCTACTCGACGCTGTGGGCAAGGCTGCGAGCGAACGCCGGATCGCCGTGTGGAGTGCCCACCCGGAAGAGCAGGCGATCATCGCGGATACCAAACTGGGTTACACCGTGCCGGAAGACACCGCACCGTATGCGGGTGTGGTGATCAACAACAATGCGGGCAACAAACTCGACTATTACCTGGAACGGGAAATCGACTACACCGCCGGTGAGTGCACCGGCGACACCCGCACGTCCACGGTCACCGTGCGCCTCACCAACAACACCCCGGAGGGTGACTTCCCCCGCATCGTCGCCGGAACGTTCAAAGAGAAGCCGCTGCCCTTCGGCACCAACCTTTCGATGGTGTCGCTACTGGCCACCGACGGGGCGCAATTGAAGAAGGCCAGCCTCGACGGCAAGCCGGTCTTCACGATCAACGGCGGTGAACTCGGACACCCGGTGTTCACCGTGCCCGTCACCATCGCCAAGGGCGACACCGTCGAATTGCGTTACGAACTCACCGAACCCGCGGCGGCGGGCGCTGCGCGGGTTCCCGTACAGCCGTTGGTGGATGATCCGAAGGTCACCGTGAACGTGCCTGTCTGCGGACAGTGATGCACGTGAAGGTCTCGGTGGTCGTGGTGACGTACAACAGCGCGGCCGTGATCGGCGAGTGTGTGCGCCCCCTGTCCCGGTGCGAGAACATCGAACTCGTCGTACTCGACAATGCGTCCTCCGATCACACGCTCCGCATTCTCGCGAGCGAGGCGCCCGACGCCACCGTGATTCGGAGCGACGAGAACCTGGGCTTCGCGAAGGGCGTGAACCTCGCCGTCGGTCAGGCCCGCGGCGACGCCGTACTGCTCCTCAATCCGGATGCCCGAATCTCTGCGGAAGAAGTACTGGCACTCGCCCAGACCATGGAAGATGCTCCCGACATCGGCATCATCGCACCGACCCTGACGCAACCGACAGGACGCCTCACCATTCGGGAGGGCGGCAGGCAACCCGATCTGATCAGCGTGTTCAATCATTACTCGGGGCTGTCCCGACTGTCGAACAGATACCACCGGTTCGAAGGGCTGTATCTGCTCCACACGCATGATCTCGAAACTCGGGACGTGGACTGGGTATCGGGTGCCTGCATGATGATTCGCCGGGAAATTTGGGACGCACTGCAGGGGCTGACCGAACGGTGGTTCATGTATGCGGAGGATCTGGAGTTCTGCCTCCGCGTTCGGCAGAGCGGGACACGGATCGTGATGAGCGCCGAACAGCGGGGAACCCATGTGGTGGGCGGCTCCGCAGGATCCGAGGTCTCCAAGAAGGCCAATCCCGCGTGGGTGGTCAACCTCTACGACCTTTACAAATGGCAACTGGCACAGAACCGCATACAGAGTCTGGCCTGGAAGGCATCGGTCACTGCGGGACTGCTGTCCCGATCGGCAGCCTTCTTTCTGAAATCGCTCCGCCGCAATCCGCGATCGGCGCTGTGGCGGGCGGAATCACACAAGTTTCTTTCCTACACACGATCACTGGTCGCAGAATCGAGCAGAATCGGCGGAGGCACCACATGAGTCCCATCCACCCACGCGTGCTCGTGCTGTGGGCCGACCGCGACTCGACGAATCTCGGGCTGCGCGCGCTGGCCGAGGGTACCCACGCGATCGTCACACGACGCTGGCCCGACGCCCAGGTCACCTTCCACACCCAGGGCAGCCCCGGCACCCCACTGAGCAAACGGGCCGTGCTGGGGGACATCTTCCGCTCACACGGCCCGATCAAGACGGAACTCGCCAGCTACGACGTGGTGCTCGATACCGGTGCGGGCGACAGCTTCACCGACATCTACGGATTGCGTCGCCTGCTCCTCATGTCCTACGTCCAACACGTGGCCACCAAAGTCGGTGTGCCCGCCGTTCTCCTACCGCAGACCATCGGCCCGTTCGACAGCAGGCTGGGACGGCTGCTCGCAAAGAGATCACTGCGGCACGCCACCGCCGTGTTCGCCCGTGACCCCGTGAGCGCCGCCTACGCGAAAGAACTGGGACGGGCATCCACCGCCGAATCCACCGACCTCGTCTTCGCCATCGATCGGCCCGACCTCGCTGCATCACCGCAACGCGACGTCGTGGTCAACGTCTCGGGTCTGCTCTGGTCCGAAAATCCGCACGTGGATCACGGCGAGTACCGGGCCGCCGTCGCCCAACTGATCGACGGCCTTCTTGCGCGCGGGCGCACCGTGAGCCTGCTCGCGCACGTCCTCGACTCGGAAGTGGTCGACAACGATGTCCCAGCCGTCCGCGAAGCCGCGGAGGGCCACGGTGACCGTGTCGAAGTCCTGATCCCGGAGTCACTCGACGAGGTACGCAGCATCCTCGCCGGCGCCACCGCGGTGGTCGGTGCACGCATGCATGCCTGCCTCAACTCACTGTCGGTGGGCACGCCCGCCATTTCGTGGGCGTACTCGCGCAAGTTCGCGCCGCTCATGAACGCACTGGGATGGAATATGCACGTCGACCTCCGGACTTCCGAAGATCCGGCCACCGAGACACTCGCACTTCTCGATTCGCTGGATGCCTCCGACGCGGCAGCACAGGTACGCAAGTTGCTGACCCGAACCGATTCGATGATGGACGATCTGGTCGACACCCTCGGGCACGTCGGCGCCCATCAGACCAGGCTGTAGTCGGCCTTACCCTTCAACACCATGGTGACGCACTGCCGAACATCAGTGGCACGGAACCAGAGAGACGCGAGGAGCACGAATGTGAATGCAGTCACGGTTGAAGACATCGAGATAGTCGCGGCAGTGAACGACTCCCGAGTCCTGGACGACTGCCTTCGCCGGTCGCCGGCGATCCAGTCGGGCCAAGTGCCGCTGAGAATCCTGACCGGGTATGCACGACCAGGTGAGGTGTTCAACGCCGCGCTGAACGGCTCGAGTCGCAAGATCGTGATCTTCGCCCATCAGGACGTCTACCTACCTGCACCGTTCATTTCTCGCCTGCTGGCCGAGCTGAATGAACTGAGTCGTCAGGATGCGAATTGGGCAGTGGTGGGTGCAGTCGGAGCTGATGCTGATTATCAGGTCCATGGGCAAGCGTGGTCGTCGGGCGCGCAGAAGATCGTGGGTCGGCCGTGCGAGACCGCTACGAGAGTGGAATGTCTTGATGAACTGCTGTTGGTCGTGCGGGCAGACATCGGAGTTCAGTTCGATCCTGACCTACCAGGTTTCCACCTCTACGGAACTGACATCGTGCAAACCGCCCGTCTATCTGGTCTTGCCAGCTATGTCGTCCCCATGCAGCTCGTTCACCACAGCAAACGACTGGCCAATCTTGGCGGCGCATACAAAGTTACATACAAGTACCTTCGGCAAAAGTGGGCGGATAGACTGCCTGTCCCAACCATGTTCGGCGGCATCCGTCGTACACCAATCGCTCGAATGCGCGCTGACCGGTATATCAGGTCGAACAATGGGTGGCGGAAGACGAGACCGGAACCAACAGGAAACCCTGTTGAAATTGCACGCAGGTTGGGTTATGAAGACAAGACCAGTTGAGATACCGGAAGCGGCGTCGAGGGGTAGAAGAGCCGGTTCCGTCGATGGCTGAGAAAAGCACGGCCAAGTCGGGTCCCTTCCGGTCAGCAATGCAGTCGCGCCTGGCCAACTCGCCGTCGATGATCGCCATCGGTCGATTCATCACGATGTTCTTTTCGTTGGCGACAGTGCCCATCGTTGCCAGGGCACTCGGCCCCGATGGGCGCGGGATCGCCGCCACCATGCTGGCCGTTCTGGCTATCACGCAAGTGCTCCTTGGACTTGGTATCCCACTAGCCGTCAGGCGTCGCGTAATTGTCGGTGACGATCGCTCAGATGTCATGATGACAGCACGCCTGTATGCAGCTCTTACGACCATTCCTGCCCTGGCTGTCGCCTTTTCTATCGATGTAATCCTTTTCACGGAACAGACAACAACGACGCGGATAGCATTCTACATTTCAATGGCGCTGATTCCGTTGACAGTGTCATGGGCGACAGACGTGAGCGTTCTCGTCGCTACAGAAGAGTACTTGCGGATGGCGCTGCTCGGAATCGTGCAGGCAGGGTCAAGTTTCCTTGTTGTACTTGCAATTTGGATGATCGGAAAACTCGATATCTCGAGCGTCATCTATGCGACGTTGGCGGGCAACGTTGTCACGTTCTTCGTGGGTCTGTGTTGGGTCGGTGCGCGTGGAGGACGCGTACGACATTTCTGGAGCCTGGCACGAGAGGGATGTAGTCTTGTCGGCGGCCAGATGGCAGGCATCGCGACGGGACGCGTCGACCAGATTATCGTCTTGCCAATCCTGGGTGCCGGCGGTGCGGGCATCTACTCGATCGCGCTGACGCTCGGATCGCTTCCAACCCCGGTCGCGCAGGCAGTCGGCGCTGGTTCGTTCGCGAACTTCTCGCGAGGCGAACGGCAACTCGTCCTCAAATCGATAAGGCACAGCGCAGCACTTTGCATCGTCACGGCTGCGATTCTCGGCGTGGCGTCATATTTCTTGATCCCGGTGGTTTTCGGAACGGCCTTCGCCGATGCAATTCCTGCCGCGCTGATAATGGTGGGTGGCTCGATCTTTACTGGGGTCGCCTTCGTTGCGTCAATGGCGTTGGCTGCCCAACGAAAAGGCGCACGAATGACCACGATTCAAGTGGGTGGCGTTCTGGTTGGCTTGGCTTTGCTGGCTCCCCTGGCCGTCACATGGGGAGCGGTCGGGGCAGCGAGTGCCATGACGGGAGGGTCTGCGGTGACACTTATACTTGCGTTGCACCAACTTCGGATCTCGCCGCTCGAGGCCTTGCCACGCTCGAGCGACTGGTTGAACTCTTTCCGTGATCTGATCAGAATCTGATGTGCGTCACCAGCGGCGGGCGCGGCGAAACGTTCCCGCCATCGCACGCAGGGCCCGGACCGGAGTTCCGAGCGACAACCGGAACAGCCCGAACCCACGGTATCGAGGGGTGCGATGCCCCGCGAGGGCACCGCCTGTCATTCGACCGAAAAGAGTGGCCCGCCGAACCACCTGGTGCTGTTGCACTTGCGCGACATCGTCCGGATCGATCGCGCGAATCGAGATCACACCATCCTGGGCGGCGCGACACAGAATGTCCTCGCCCCGCCGGGTCCGCGCGATAAGCACGCTCATTCCGTCCCGATTCGTGAAATCCGGATAGCCACGGCTGTCCGACCGCCAGAAATCACCGGCCGTGATGTCGGCGCTCTCGCCCACACCGTCCGGACACAGCTTGCAGCGCTGCTGAATCGTCGGCCCCAGATGCCGCCCCCAGGATTCTTCGTACGAGGTCTGTACCGAATTACCCTGCGCGTCCTCGACATAGAAATCGCCCGGCCAGCCGTGGCCGCGGTAGCGCACAGTCGAGAGTTCGGTTCCCTCGGCCACACCGAGGTCGCGGATCAGTGATTCCGTCGCACGCTGACTGGGCACACCGGCACAGAAGAAAGCCAGCAACAACGGAGGTTCCTGGTTGCGCGCCTCGGCGAGTGCCCGCAGCGCGGATACTTCACACGGCTTGCCAACCACCGCCGACCGCGCATCGTCGAGATCCGCCTTCGCTGCGTTCGCCACGGGCGCGTACCGAGAACCGGCTGCGCGCACCGCCTCGGATTGTGTCGACACGGCACCCGAGACGGTGACCGCGGCATCGGTTTCGGACGCGGACGCGACAACCACGCTCGTGATCTGACCGGTGCCGAGCAGCCAATCGTTCAGTGCCGTGAGCGCTCCACCGCTGCTGCCCGTGAACCGGATGTCGTCATCGACGGCGTACGCCTCCCAGATCGACACGATGGGTCCCAGCTGGTCGTGCCGGGTGGCACCCTCCGGCGATTGCGCACTCACGGAAACACCGGGACACGACCTGCGGAATTCGGCTACCGAAGCCACGTCCTGCTCACCGTCCGCCGATGGTGCGATGCGAGGCCGCACAAATCCGTCGTCCGCAAGGTGCATCGTGACATCGGGATCGAGCAGCGCACACGTTCCGCAGCCGGAACAATTTCCGCGGCTGACCACCTTCACGATCTCGTCGTGCAGTGCGTTCACGAGGCCACGGGCGCTTCGGTATCTCGGCGGGCCGCACCATCCATTGCCGTCTCCTTCTCCGTCATCGGCCGAACCAGCGCTGCGACGATCAGCCAGGTGACGCTGAACCAGAACATACTCGTCATCGTGGCGGCAGCCGTGAAGGCCACCACCACTGCATACGCGATCGGTCTCCGCGGCACAGGGACCGAACGCAGCACCGCGACACCCAGCCCCACCAAGAGCAACAGCCCCACTATGCCGCAGTCGTACAGCACCTGGACCGGAAGCATGATGATGTGTCCGGGCACGCCCGGCGATCCGGGTTGATCGTGCCGCAGGCTGAAGGTGTTGGTGCCGTTGCCGAACCAGAGATGGACGCCGTGCAGATCCTCGGCCGCCGTTTCCGCAACCTTCATGCGGAAGCCGACGTTGCCGCCCTCGAGATCGATGTCGCCCAGCTTGCCCTGCGATGCCACCGCCGGTGTGTCGACGTCCGATGTCGCTTCTTTTGCTTGCTTCGCACGCAGAGCGTCCTCACCGAACGACGGCAGCATGGTCGCCACGCCGAACGCCACCACCACTCCCACGAGAAGGGCAGCGGGACCGAACAGGAAGGTCCTGCTGCGGCTGCGGTCCTTGTACCACCGGGCGTATTCGTACGTCACGTACACCACCAGCCCCAGAACCATGCAGAACATGGCGGTCCGGGTTTGTGAGCCGATGATCCCGAGTGGCACCGCAACGGCCACCGCGATCATCCAGGCCCGATGGGTACCCTTGCGCGCCAACAGCAGCAACGTCCACAACACCAGGATGGAGGCGTAGATGTTGGGTTCCTGCGCCGTCACCCGCGCGACGAATACCTGGTACTGCAAATCGAAATTGGTGCCGAGTGTGATACCCCCGCCGGACGCGTTAGCCAGCATGAACGCGGCGAAGCCGGCCACCGCCCACGGCACGACACATCGGATCCCGATGTTCTCCACCCACACCGCCCGCACGCCCAGCGACATCACCGCGGCGAGCAGCAGCAGATCGATCGCCAACCACACCAGGATCGATGCGCTCTTGCTCAGGCTCGGAGAAGATAGCAGCGTCGCAATGACGTTCCACGCGATGAATGCTCCGAACATGAGCACCACAGGATGCCGAAGAACCCGGAAAAAGGATGCCCGGTCGCGTGAGTTCACCAGCAGCCATCCCGCGAGGGGCACGGGTGCGATCTGCTCGAGGCGGACGCTGTAACCGGCGAGGGTGAACACGTAATGGCCCAGGAAGGAGGCGGCGACCACCCCCAGTACCAGAGCGAACGTCACGAGGTCCCGACGGTCGCGCTCACCCGTCACGGCACTCCACCGGCCGGTGCTGCGATCGGCAGTGGGCTGCGCAAACATCAAATCAGGATCCTTCAGCCGATCGCCGCGAGAAGTGTCTCTTCGTACCGTTGGCACACATCTTCCCAGGTGTAATGGTCGAATGCACGTTGGACCGCCCGGTCACTCATCACCTGCTGACCCGCGGAATCATCGATCAGATCGGTCACCGCGGTGACGATCTCGGAGGCTTCTGCCTCCACGAACTTGCCGGCGTTACCCAGTACCTCCCGGTTGTACACGGTGTCGCGCGCGACGATAGGCGCCGAGCAGGCCATGGCCTGCACGAGAGCCGGGTTGGTGCCACCCACACTGTGTCCGTGAAAGTAGGCCCCCGCATTCTGCCAGAGCGAGAACAGCTTCTCGTCGTCACTGACATGTCCCAGCCACTTCACTCGATCATTGCGTGCGGCCAGATCCCGCGCCTGCTCGTCGAGTTCGCCGCCGTATCCGGAAGATCCGACGATCACGACGTCGCGCTCCCGGCTCAATACCTCTGCAGCCTCGAAGAACTCGGCCACCGTATTCTCCGGTACGAATCGCGCCACCATCAGTACGTACTCCTTCGGCGTCAACCCACCGATCGGGGAAAGCTTCTCCACCACGTCACCGCCGTAGGGAATGAAATCCCCTACGCGCTGAAAGTCGTTCTCCCACCGCCGCTTGATTTCGTGCGAATCCACCACCAACCGCGTGGCATGACGGGCTGTCATCCGCGCGCCGGCCCGAAACACCTGCCTGGCCCGCGTGCCCCACTTCTCGCGCTCCCACTCGATCCCGTCCACGTTCACCACCGTCGGGATTCCGCGCGCCTTGAGCAAGGGCAAGAAGAAGCCGTTCGCGACGTTCAGGACCAGGGCGACGTCCGGCTTCTTCACCGCCGAATCGAGGCAGGAGGACAACCCGTAGGACAGCGTGCTCAGAGACTGCGACTCGAAGCCGACGGTATTTCGAATCCCCACACGGTGGTCCCGTGCCGGATCATCAGGGACTGTCGCGCCCGGGCGGGAATAGACTGTGACGTCCCACCCCTGCTCGGCCAGGAAGGGCGCGAGATGCCGTATGAGTGTCTCGAATCCGCCGTAGTAACTCGGATAACCTCGGGTGCCGATGATGGCGATCGAACGTTTCGTTGAGATCATTGAATCCACTCCTGTCACTGATCACATCGCGCCGGCAACCCGATGGGTGCCTCGGCGGCTTGTTCGATGGGTGCTGAAATCACGTTGCCGTTGCGGTCTCCAGAAGGGTGTTCCGGATGGCTTCCACGGTGGCATCCCAGCTCCCCGATATACCGTTGCCCGCAAGTGTGTCTTCGACACGGCGCGCACCACGGGTGACCTCGGTGTGCACCAACTTGTCCAGGGATTCCGAAATAGCGGACACATCGAATGGGTCCACGTATTCCGCGTGTGGGCCCAGGTTCTCGCGCAATACCGGTATGTCACTCGCGAGAACACGGGCACCGAAGTAGGCTGCCTCCACCGGCGGCAGCCCGTACCCCTCGCCCAGCGAGAGAAAGCAGAACACCGAGCAGTTCTCGTACAGCCAGCGAAGTTCCGCATCTTCGGCGAAGTCGACAAAGAGAACGGACCCGGATTCAACAGCGGCTTTGACTGTTTCATTGATTGCCGCTGACCGTCCGGACGGCTGCCCGACTACGACGAGTGGCTGATCCCGCGAGATCGCTCCCGACCTCACCGCAGCCTCGATCGTCCGCGCGAGATTCTTACGAATATTGAGGCGTCCCACCGTGAGTACGAAGGCACCGGAACGCAGATCCGCGTTCGGTTTCCGCGAGGTTGCCCCGAGCAACGTCGATGACAATCCGAGTCCCGTCACGGCCACCGGGGATGGGACCTTGGTGTATTCGGGGATCCGCCTCGCCTCGGTTCGGGTGGTGGCCAGCACTCGGCCCGTGCGCTTTGCTAGCGCAGGGATCAAAGACAGGTATAGCCGTTCCACGCGCGTGAACCATTCCGGATTGCTCTGAAACAACATGTCGTGCACCAGTACTGCAGCCCGTGTGCTGGGGGCGCCGAAATTCTGGAGGAGCATCGCGTCGATATCGTTCCCGGACTTGACGTACCGCGGCAGTTCGAACGCGTTGATCGCCGGGTGACGCCTCAGTTTCGTCGAAATACGCTCGGTTCCAGGGGGAAGATCGGCTTCCGCGTCACTCCACTTCGAAGGGACCGCCAGAACGAGATGATCCTGCGGGAACGACCGCCGCCACTGGCTGACGATCTCTCGCAGTACCAGCCGATTCGAGTAGGGCCCATCGACCCACCAATACGCATCGATCAGTAGTCGCACAGGCTAGTCACCGAGCCTCTTATCACGCTGCGCGCCAGGGAAACTGCAGACGGCGCGAGCGGGTGACCCGGAGTCAATATGCGCCATCACTAGCCACCACCGCTCTGAGCGTCTTGGCAATGATGAGCATGTCTCCCACCATTGACCAATTCTCGACGTAAGACAAGTCGAGGCGCACCGAATCTTCCCACGAGAGATCGGATCTGCCGCTGACCTGCCACAGCCCGGTGACACCCGGCTTCACGAGAAGCCGGCGGTACACATTGCCGTCATACTCCTCCACTTCACGCCGAAGCGGTGGCCGCGGGCCCACCACACTCATCTCACCGCGCAACACGTTGAGGAACTGTGGAAGCTCGTCGATACTGAACTTGCGCATGATCTTCCCGACAGGCGTGGCCCTCGGGTCCACCCGTAACTTGAACAGGACTCCGGCACCTTCGTTCTGCCTCATCAGCGACTCGACCTGCTGGTCAGCGTCGTCGACCATCGAGCGGAACTTGAACATCTGGAACGGCTTACCGTCCAGGCCCATGCGCTCGGATCGGTAGAAGACAGGCCCGTTGCTGGTCACTTTGATGGCCAGGGCGGTCGCGAACATCAACGGCGCCAACAGGAGAAGCGCACCGAACGCAAACACGAAGTCGAACGACGTCTTACCGAACCGGTTTGCACCGTGGTACCGCGGCTTCTCCACGT